>JBDSFG010000065.1:0-8941 GCA_039919615.1 Ginsengibacter sp.
TAATGACGATAATGCGCTTGAAAAACAGGCTGACGAAATGGGTAGAAAAGCTGTTGAAACATCTTCACCCAAAACCCCGTACCAGTCAAAAGGATTAGGCATAAGAAACCACCTTAGAACCATTCAAAGAGCATCTGATAATGTAATCCAACGGGCAAGTTTTCCAACGTTTTATGGGGAGTTTAAAGACAAAAAATATAAACCAATTAGCAAAAACGGCGTGGAAATAGAATTAGAATTTCATCCTGGCGCTAATATAAATGCAACCAAAATAGGTATGACGCAGGTTATTAATTCAACTCTCGGCGGTGTGGCTGCACCAATTGCACCTACCCAACAATCAAGGGCGGTAAAAACCGGTTTTGCGGCAGGTACTTATCTGGATCAATTATCAAGACCCGATTTTACAAATCCGATGTATGCCACCGGAAGCGCCGGTGCTGCAGATACACTTAAAGATACACCTACACCCGATTTAAAAGGCTGGGGCCAGCACGGATGGAGGTATATAGATAAAGCCGGGAATGAACAGAAACAGATGGCAACACTACATGACACGCCAACAAGGCCCGTTACCGGGAAAAATTCCGGCCAGGTATTTGAAACCACTGCCGTTGCAATTGAAGGCGTACAGGAAGGCACTTATTATGGCTCGGTTTCATGGGGTTGGGAAACAGATGCGGGGGGAAAATTTTCAGTAGTGCCTATTGCAGTAACATCTAAGGCTGCCCCTACAGAAAGATTTTTTAAAGCAGCCGAAGGCTGGAATAAATCTACTCAATTAGGAACTATAAAAACCGATGCAACTCCAACTGATGTATACAATAAAAACTTTAAGAAAAGTTTTACCGTACCAAAAGATGAAACTGTAACCATAACAGGAAGTGCAGTAAACAAAAACATTATTTACCAGGACGTTACTATTGTTTCAACAGGTAAAACAGGCAGAATAAAAACAGGTGATTTAAAAGATCAGGGAGATGGCGCTGCAACAATTGACCTGCCCCTTGTAACTGAAATATATGCGGGTCCGTTTGATGATATTTTGGATATTGCTCCCCTCGCCCAGGTTCCAAGAAATACTAAAATAAAAATCCTAAATAATTCCGACCCAATAACCGCTTTAGTTGAAGTGATGGAAGGCAGGTTTTTAGGAACACATGGATATGTAAACAAAATTGGAGGCATACCTTTTACCAATATTGTAAAATAATTTTCCACATGGATATGGCAAATGAAATAAATAACGAGTCTACAAAAATTACGCAGGTAGAAAGACAGCTTGAACATAGCAGTTATTATAATCAAACAGTATTAAGTCAATATGCAAACAGGATAAATGAAGTAGAATCTTTTTTATTTGGGTTGATTGATTTGCTCACCGAAAAAAAAACAATAAATACAGAAGAATTACAATTATACATATCAAAAATAAAAGACGAGGTAAAAGAAAAAGGAGAAGCCCTGCATGCAGGGATTGCCTTGCGTATTGACCGAGAATCTGAAAATGAGAACAGTTTTATACCAGTAAACTGCAATGAAAGAATCCACATTTGTAACGCGGTTTGTTGCAAACTGAACTTTGCTTTATCGCCGGGAGAAGTAGATTCAGGAAAAATAAAATGGGATCTTGGCCGGCCATATTTCATCCGTCACGAAAAAAATGGTTATTGCACGCATTTTGATGAGAATAAAAAATGTTGCTCCATATATGATAACAGGCCGAAAGTTTGCAGTGCCTATAGTTGTGCAAACGATGAAAGAATATGGACAGATTTTGAGAACATGATCTTAAATACAGAATGGATTGAAGCGAATCTTAATGGCCACGAACCAAAAATGTTTTTGATGGATATTCACCAGAAATTATAATAAGCCAATATGGAAATCAAACAAGGAAGAATTCTTTACAAAATGTCTATCGTGTTTCCTAAAAATGCGCCTGCTATAAAAACATATTCTAAAAAGCTTTGGCACCAAATACTGCACTATAATATTCCTTCAGGTAAAGAAGTTTTTTTTAATGGAATATTATCACGTACTGATACGACAGATGTTGAGCTTGGGTACAAAAGCCCGGTTACGATTCTAAAAAAATCAAACGAAAAAAAGTACCGGTATTGCAAAAAATTCCCCTTCTTTAATTTTTGGGTTAATAATACAGAAGACCTTTCTTCAACCGGCGAATATTTTATTGAACAAGTAGAACTACTAAAGGAACATAAAAAAATTGCGGGCTTTAATTGCAAATGTGCAAAAATTATTGCCGCCAGTAAAACTTATATTATTTACTACACCGAAGCGCTAAAAATAAAAGATCCCACAAATGCGGCTTTAAGCAATAAAAACATTAATGGATTTATTTTACAACAGGACGAAATTCCCGTAGCGAAAGATGTGTATTATTACTTGCGTTATACGGTGAAAAATTTTGATTTTAAAACACCAGTGGCTTCTTCAAAATTTAATATTCCACGGAGCTATATTCATTTTTCTAATACGGATAAAGTTAGAGCTGAAAATCGCAGGATGATGAATAAAATATTTTCATCAAAAAAGACACCAAATAAATTTACCGAAAAACAAAAAACTACATTTAATGGCCATTGGAAAATGGATAAGTTTAAAGATAAAATAGTTATGAAGGTTGAATATGCCGGTTCGAAAAATAAATGGCAAAATAAATATACAGTCGTTACCAAAAATTTTTCAGGTGAACAAAAGGCAATCACGGAAACTGCTTTACTATTGGGGAAGTTTTTATTGGTTGAAGAACCGCCAAATTATCGTTTGTATTCTTACAATTCAATTGACGACACCATACAACAATACCACAACGATATATTTATTTTTAAAAGATTAACCGGGAGAGCTGTGCAGGCATTGAAATTCTAATAACGCCAAATAAAATTTGACCCAAAATGTTATTTAGTCGGGGGCATGGCCCTTCATTCCCTATACATCAACAAAAGAACAGTGTCTTTCAATCATTACCAAAACAAATCGCAGTGGCGCCTTTAAAGGGCGTGCATTACTTTATGTCAGGATATTTCTCAGTCTGATTTACAAGCTTTTTAATACCTCAATCACTCTCTCTGCCTTTAACTCCGGAATGTAATCACTTATCTTCACCGCATCCGGATTATTACCCCACGTCATGTTTTGATTTGTAAGTAAGCAGTTCTTTACTCCCACATGGAATGCAAGATGGGATGGCCCTGAAACTACGCTTATTAAACCCCGCCTTGCATTTTTCATTATTGATATTACTTTCACTAAAGATTCATTATACATCTGCGTTACATTCTCACCTTTAATAAAGTTCTTCTCATCCCTCTTATGCCCAATTAAACAGAAGGAATAATCTGGTAACAGATTGGTCAGTCTCTGCCATTGTTCCTGGCTCCAGCGTTCTTGCGGCGGAAGTGATCGGGAAAATGGAGCCAGAATAAAATCATAAACAGGAACATCAATTGCTTTAAATTCAAGTTCTGCTTTAACAGCATTTTCAGGCACCGGAAGTCCAAGAAAAGCAAAGTGTGATTGACTCATGTGGTAATTATTCTCATGAGAAATAGTGAATGCCTTGCTTATATCTAATTCTATAACCCTGGCATAACTGGAGAGCCCTTTTTCCTGCAACTTAATATTATACTTCTTTGGAATTAATTTAAAAATAGGTTCAGCTTCGTGATGAATCTTTAGGTGAAGTTCATCATGTTTTGCTAATTCTATCATCACAGGCACTACGCCAAGAAAATCTCCTATTAATCCATCACTGCATATTAATAATGTCATTCTAAACAGTTACAGAATATTAAAAAAGTATCTCTAATTTTTCATCATGAAAGCCTGGTATTTTGCACCTGTGGTTTTAAATGGCTTTCCAAATTCAACCAAAGCTTTTTGAACACCCGGACAATTCGGCCACCCATAATCATCAAATACCATAATACCGCCGGTTAATAATCTTGGCCAAAACCATTCAATACAAGCTTTTACAGAAAGATAAAAATCAGTATCAATATGAATAAAAGAGAATTTGCAATCCTTAACACTCTCTGCTGAACCTGGAAAAATACCTTTTAAAAGACGTACGCTGTTGTTACATTCATTAAGAAAACTAATCACTGCTTCCATAGAAGTATCGGAAAACTCACCAGGGGTATGAACTTCCATTTCAGACCATTGCTCTGATGGAAGACCTTCAAAAGAATCAAAGCCTAATATGAATCTTTCAGGAAAGGATAAAGCCAAATGCTTTAGTGATCCGCCTTTATAAACGCCAACTTCAGCGAAGTAGCCACTATCCGGTGCCTTCTTTGCCAATGCAACCATTGCATCAAGTCTATCTTGTGTGATAAGTGTGTTGATTATTTTATTGTTGAATTGGTTAACTAAGTAATGATTAATACCTATTTATTTCGCCAAAAATGCTGACTGCAGAAATCAACGTTTCTGCAATGCAAAGAAAGAACCTTTGGCGCCATAGTGCCTGAGCTGATCCAAAATTCACATCCTAATCGTTTATTGTCTATTCTGTCATAAATTTTAAATCGCGGATTATCAAAGTATTTGGAAAAATCAGCCAGCCTGCGCAAATATTTTGTTGAAGCATACCAGAAGTTGCCACAGAAATGAGAAGTGGGCGGCATGTCACGCCAGTTTACGCCGATGGCATCGTAGTAAGGCAACTGCATTATGCATGATTCCCAATTTTGGATTAACTCCCGCATCATCAGTCGCCGCCATTTTATTTTAGTTACATCTGCCGGATTACTGACGCCTTTGCTATGAATGTATAATACAAAACCTTCGTGCTGTTTCGCATATTCTTCAACTGCTATCAACGCTGGTTTTTCAAAATGCGACAATTCAGGTGCCCGAAAAATAAGGTAAGTTATTAATCCTGTTTTTTCACAGGTGGCATTAACGAAATCAAGGTCTTTCTCTGTACCAAGCATTGTAAGATCTACTTGATGGAAACCACTTTGTTTTAACTGTACCATCTGCTCTTCAAAAACTTCCTGCCAGTTGCCCATGCAGGCAAGATGATAAAATACTTTTACCTGGCTACGAAGAAAAGCTGCCACACTACATTTATACTCCAGTAGCAATGGGTAATGAAATTCATAGTCAAGATTGTTGGGTAGTTTTCTGCCTTTGGGAAATTGTGTTTGGGAGGTATCTATAATACCGCAACCCCAGTCAGTATCTATAAGAGTGCACTTAGCGATAGAAGTATTAAATTCACGAAGCGCCGCCTTCCAAACTGTACCGGTCCAGTTTTCTCCTTTGTGATATTGATCTGCATCCCGCTGATGCCAGGCATCAGGGGGCATGCAATCGTGCAGAATAATTATCCCGTTTTCCGAGAGACTTCTTCTTGCGTAACCTATATCTTTTGAAACTTCTTCTTCGGTGTGATTCCCGTCAATAAAAATAATATCAAACTCTCCATTATTCAGTTCGAAAAAATTGTGAGAAGCAGGGTAGAGAAAAGTAGTTTGTTTATGCTTGCAATAAATATGTACAAAATTACTTTGTTTATCATGAGCACTTATTTCAAGATATCGCTTTGCATTTCGTTGCTGAATCAAATAATTAATTAATTCGGTCCGGTTCATGATTACGTAAAGAAATTAAATATGCTGACTTTAAAAAGCATTAAATTAATAATCATTTTAAATTAAAGGAAATATTTTTAGGTATACTAGTTTAAAAGAAATGCACAATTGGATTTTGTAATCCTAAACGTGTCGCTGCCGCAAATAAACTAACTCATCTTTTACCTGCTAATAAGGTGTAGTGTACATAATAATTCTCCTGCAATTTGTAATTTATGGATACAGCGGAGATGAGGGGTAACGGGAGGGTGAGCTTCTACAGAAGATTTTGAGTTTAATTACAGCTTCTTAAATATCCTGAAATTATTTATCCCACCATACTTCATCATATTCCATTTCAAGTTCCTGAACAGAAGCTGTTCTTTTTTTTTGCTTACTGGAAGTTTCTAATAAAGCAATAATGCCAACAAACATGATCCCAAGAATGACGACAATTCTTTTCATAAAAAATTATTTGCTTAAAATAGTTAACAAGAAACCTGCCATAAAAAGCCGAAAGCATTTTGAAACCGGCAGTTAAAATTAATAATTAGTTATCATCAGGAATTGATGATCTGGAAAAAATTTGGGTTAATTTTTAAAACCCTGTAAATTATTTGTGGTTTGATTGTAAAAACGCTTATACAGAAAGTTATTTAAGATATATGGTTAATCTTTTTTGCTTTCTATTAAGTCCCACAAATTACCATAAATATCTTCAAAAACCGCTACAGTACCGTATGTTTCTATAACCGGATTTCTTACAATCCTAATTCCGTTATCTATTAAATTTTGATAATCTCTTCTAAAATCGTCTGTATGCAAAAATAAGAAAACACGTCCGCCTGTCTGATTTCCTATCCTGCTTTTTTGCTCGTCACTAGCCGCTTTTGCAAGTAATAAGCAACATTCCGCCGAGCCTTTTGGCGCTATTAAAACCCATCTCTTTGTATCACTCAAAACAGTATCCTCAACTAAAATAAAATTTAATTTTTTTGTATAGAATTCAATTGCTTTATCATAGTCGTCAACAACTACTGCGATGTGAGCTATTTTTTGTTTCATAATTTTTTTAAAAGCAGGTGAGGGGGGGGTTATTTTTTAAAATTACCTAAGTATGATGATAAAGTGGGAGGAGGAATATGGCAATGTTTTAAAACTAAATAGTGGTAAGCAAACAATGCTGCATAAATTTATTAGCAGATTGCCTGAGTAGATTTGTATGCCCACAGAAATCTTCTCCATTACTTCTCCAATTACTTATCTTTAAAATCAAAATTGCTAAATATAAATTAACTATGAAAAACAGGAGAGAAGTTTTAAAAAGCCTTATTGCCGCACCTCTTATTGCAACAAGCCTTCCAGCTTTTACAGAAAAAAAAATTACCGGTTCAAATACGGCGAAATGCTATCAGCTTAAAACAAGCCTGAATGCTTTTTGTTTTAATGATGCTTTGCTGAAAGGAAAAATGAATCTTGATGAAGTAATTGATTTTTGCGCTGAGCAGCAATTCGATGCAGTGGATATAACAGGTTATTATTTCCCGGGTTATCCCAATGTTCCTTCTGACGATTATATTTATCATTTAAAAAAGAAAGCTTTTTTATCAGGTCTTGAAATTAGCGGCACAGGCGTTCGGAATGATTTTACCGAGGCTGACCCGCTGAAACGAAAGGATAGTGTGCAATTGGTAAAAAACTGGATAGAGGTAGCACAAAAATTGGGCGCTCCCGTTATCCGTATTTTCGCCGGAAACCAGAACCCGCCGGGATATACATGGGATCAGGTTGCAGAATGGATGGTGAAGGATATAAAAGAATGTGTTGAATATGGCAAACAGCATGGCATTGTTACAGGCATTCAAAATCATAATGACTTTATACGCACATCTGCAGATGTTACAAAAATTATGAAGATGGCAGGCTCAGATTGGCTTGGTTTAATATTGGATACTGGTGGCTACAGATCAGGTGATCCCTATAAACAAATTGAGGAAACCATTAATTACGTTGTGAACTGGCAGATTAAAGAAAAAATTTTTGTGAATGAAATTGAACAGGATACCGATTTAAGTAAGTTGATTGCTATCATAAAAAAATCTTGCTACAAAGGTTACATACCTATCGAAACTTTAGGCGAAGGTGATCCAAAACTTAAAGTGATAAATCTGATGGCAAAATTAAGAGAAGCGCTTTAATAAGATTAGGCTATCATTTTGAAAGAAAATTTTCTCTTTGAAAATTTAGTGTTGATTTAGAGTTAACGCTATACTATCTGCCAAATATTTCATTCAATAATCCGGCAAGATGAATGCCGCCTTTAAGCAATTGTTCATTCAGTATATTTAGATACCTGAAATTATAATCGTAGCCCAATTTTTTATTGGGCTCATTTATTTCGTAGCGTAATACGTCGCTTATTTTGTAAGAATCGTAAAGCCATTTGCTAACTGGTTGTTTTTGCCAGCTTGCTTTTTGAGCAGGTGTAACGTGATTAATGGCTTTAGCGTATTCAGTATAACTCAACTCCTGCGACTCTATAAAATAAGTATCCCAAACACTATGAAGATTGGTAGATTGGCCAAACCATTGCACCTTAATCTCATTACCACCACGGTCGCCCTTAGCGCTTGCATGTAATGGTTGATGTATATCTCCGGCTATATGTATAAGAAGCCTTAAGTAAAAAACTTTCTTATCACGGGGGAGATTTTTTTTCTTAAGCTCACTGGTTAAAAAGGTAAGTTTGGTATAGGCATCTGCATCAGTATCATTTTTAAGAAAATTCTGCATTTGATCATAGCTTAATCCTGAATCAAAATTGATATAATGCCAGGGATCAAGGTATTTAAAGGTTGAGTCGGATTTTATGAAATCGGCCCAGTTTGCAGCCATAGCTACTGACTCATCACCGAGGATATTTTTGATGGCGGCTTTTGCTTTGGTATTTAAATAGTTATCTGCAATTTCACCAACAATCCGATGACCTGATAACCCCCACGCAATAGTTTGAAATGGAAGATATAAGAACACACCAATCAAAAATATCTTAACGGATCTCATCTTTATATATTTATTTTTTATAGCGTTCCCGGTGAAAGTATTAACGAAAGGCAAAGATATACTCAGCTTTGTAAAAAAGACTTATTCTATTTTCAACACGTCATCAATTTTACTGGCAGCTAAAAATGAATAATTTAATTCTTTACATTTATGGCTTGTATAAATCTTATAAACGATTGCAATGCATACGACGAGGAGAAACTTTATTAAAACCGGAACCGCGGGTACATTGGGTATTGGATTTTTACCGGTACTGAGCCAGGTAAACAATG
>JBDSFG010000114.1:0-7101 GCA_039919615.1 Ginsengibacter sp.
TACAATAAAGTTAAGTGCGTTGTTGTAAGCGAGCCGGGTTGTAAGTAATAAGTAAGCGTAAAACAACAACAATTGCAGTTCAATCTCTTTCTACATATTTACCTGCATTAAGAATACTTTGTTGCCATCGGCATTTACCCGGTAAAATTTGCCGTTATCAATAAGTAAGGCTTCTGATTTTCCTTCTGCATGATGAACATCTGTATTCAATAACTTACCATTATACCACACACTGATGGTATCAGCTACTATAGTGTGACCGGTTATGATATGGTTAACGCTAAACCGGGAAAGTGTGTTATCAATTTGTACTGAGATAGCAAGGTTGTTTTTTACATAATAGCCCCGATACCAAAACGGCCCGGCATCACTAAAAATAGTATCAGATCTTTCATCAGAATATTTGTAAGTACTATCGGCATAATAAGGCCTTGCTAATTTATTTATAGCATTGCTGGATATGTTCATCCTGTTAATATTATCTGATATGCCACCATGAGCAAAAATAATGTCCCCGATTTTTTCGACTACATTTTTTGTACGAAGCCATCTTCCTATTTCTGAGTTCTCATCATACAGTGTTACATATTTTTGATTTAAGAGCTTTGCGTTATCCAAATATTTTTGGGGAACATACCTGAGGTCACCGCTAAGATTCATTATTTCATGATTGCCCAGTACAAAATGAATATAACCTCCCGCTGCTTTTGCCTTCTCTTCCAAATAGTAAATAAACCAAAGTACCTCTGTAACCTGCTGCCCCCGGTCAAAAAAATCACCAACCAGTACCAGGTGGCCATCGCCAAAGATCCAGTTGAAATCTTCATCTATTACTTTAGTTGCCAGTAAAAGTTTTCGAAAAGCAGCAAAGTTGCCTTCTATATCTGAAAGCGCTACCATTTTTTTTACTTTGGGAGATTCACTTTTTTCATTTTGTAATTTTTTCTTTAGGTGGACATCGAATGTTTTGCCGGATATATCTGTCATTACTTTTAATAATAAATTCTCTTTCTGTTGCAAGGCAATAGTATCTGTTTTTAGAATTTTTATGCCATCGTTTTCCATAACATATTTTACAAAAATCTGTTCCCCTTTGTATTGAACATAGGGGCCATCATATTGTTCTTCAGATATTTTGTGCAGCATATTATTTTTGTAACCAGTATTTACAGGCAACATGATCCTAAAAGTAAGAAGAGAAAGAAATGCAAGCATCAATTTTTCCATACAGGGAAAGATTTTTATATCATTATCATATTACCAACAAACGAACCAGATTATTAAAATTACTGCAAAAGTTCTTTGCAGTTAACATGTAATTCTCTTACTAAATTTAATGTAGAATTAAGGGATGTTTTAGCAGGCTAAGGATATAATGTTAAAGCCTAATCCGGCAATGGCCTTACCCATATTTCCTTGAAATAAACTTTGCTTTTCGGGTCGTGGCCCTGTAATGCAAACGTGCCTCCTGAAATTACACGACCGGCCATATCCGCCGGGCGCTGTACATTTTCCGGTTCTGTATAATCCGTTACAGTACTATCGTTCAACTTAACTACCACCCGTTTTCCTTTTACCATAATATATTCAGTAAACCACTCGTTATCCTTTACGTATACATCTTTTGTATCCTGAACAGCATATAAACCTCCCGTTCTGCGCCAGTCCGTATGAGAATTATTCACCTGTACCTCATAGCCCTTTGCCGGCCAACCGCTTTCCTGGTAAGCGGTATGAAAATATATGCCGGAATTGGATCCCGGTGTTGTCATCACACTTGCTTTAAATTCAAAATTTTTAAAGTTGTGATCCTGCACATTACCCTCATAAAATAAATGAGCCGTTTCTCCATGAGCTACTATCATTCCATCTTCCACAGTAAATGTGCTTTCATGATCACCAACCTTCCAGCCATCCAGAGATTTGCCATCAAATAATGATATCCATTTGGCTTTATTGCTGGTAAATGCTGCGCAGAAAAACAGTGTAGCACAGAAAAAAATAATTTTTTTCATATAGCTTAATATTAAAAGAAAATAAGATAGTATGAAGCTAAGTAATTAATGCAGGTTAAATCTTACTTAATAAAATAAAAAGTTGCCACCAGCAAACAAGGTTGCATTAACTTTTGGAGCCGCCACCATTTCCTATTTTATTGTGTTCTTGTTACCTTTTCAAAATCATTTGTAATAGTAGCGGCTACGATGCCTGAAGTATCCTTGATGCCAAAACGCATATTTACATTGAACTGGCAGATATAGAGGCTTTTCATTTTTTCGGGGTAATAGATCACATCTTTTATGGTAAACTTTACGCCGGGGTTAAGTGTTTTATGCAGATACTCATCCATTGTTTCCATCAACTTATTCTTCAAATCATTTCCTGATATTTCTTTTGGTTTGCACCCTGCACCAATTATTAACAAGAGAATAAAAATTAGAGAATATTTCATGTGATTTTTTGCTGTAAAAATAATCAATTCAATGTTTTTAGTGCATTGCCGCAGCAAATGAAGAGGTGAGATTGTCTGCCGTCACATAGTAATTTTCAGGATCTAACTGTTCGTTAATTGCACCACCTAAGAACTCTTTATCAAATATTTAACCATCGGGTTTTGGAGCATGTCAACTTATACTGAATTAATTTTATCTTAGAAAATAAAATAAAACAAATTAAATTTAAACTATGGCAGCGTATATCATTGTTGACGTATCAATCACTGATAAAAAAGAATATGAAGAATATAAAAAACTTACACCCGCTGCCATAGCAGCTTACGATGGAAAGTTTATCGTTCGTGGCGGAGCAACAGAAACACTGGAAGGAAACTGGGAACCAGAAAGAATTGTAGTATTAGAATTTCCTACAGTTGAACGGGCTAAAGAATGGTGGAACTCTGAAATTTATGCAAAAGCAAAAGCAATACGACAGAGGTCTGCAAAAACACAAATGATTGTTGTGCAAGGAACTTAATGGTGACAATCTAAATAGGTGTTAGCAATAGGTGATTTTCTGTTGTTCAAAAACCAGAATATAGTCGCCACCTGACTTATTTTAGTAAGGTAACCATACCGGTTTTTTTAATATCCATGCCATCAATATCCTTGAAAGTAATTATGTAAATATAAATTGCTGATGGCTGCGTAGCTGACTTAAATTTGCCATCCCAGCCAATGGAACTATTCAGACTTTCAAAAACACGGAGGCCCCACCTGTTCCATATTTGCAAACGATAATTTGATACAGGCGCCGGAAATACAGGTCTGAAGATATCATTCAATCCATCCGCATCAGGGGTAAAGGCATTGGGTATCCAAACCGTGGCACAATTGTAATACAATATTTTCAGCGAATCAGTTCCCTTACACCCATTTCTATCTGTAACCTGTAAGTTATAATTACCTGATTTTATTATATCAACCGTGGCTGAAGTGCTCCCTGTGCTCCAGAGATAATTAATATATCCGGGTATATTTACATGCACAACATTGCCGCGGCAAAGACTGGTATCGGCTGGTAAAAAATTTGCCGGGAGCGGATCTATTCTAAGCGCCTTCATTGTATCTGATGCTTTACAGCCGAAATTAGTGGTAACTAAAACATAGTATTTGCCTAAAACATTTGTGCTGTAAGTACTACTGGTACTACCGTCCTGCCACAAATAACTAACAAAGGTGCCGGGGGTAAGTATTAATGTATCTCCAATACAAATCCCTCTGTCTATTCCAAGGTCAGGTGTGGGCAGTGGATTAACAGTAAGGTTTGTTGTAATAATTGAATCACACCCTAAATAGTTTAACAATGTATCTGTGTATATCCCGGTTGTAGTTTGTAAACGTCCTCCCGCTAAATATGATTCTCCTGAACAAATTTCTGCATCAACAACAGTAAAACTTTTTGGCTTTACGGTAAGCTTCAATGTTCTTGTGCTGTCACAACCATTTGCCGCTGCATACACATCAATATAAATGCCTGAAGCCGTATGTCCTGCATAGTTATCATCCTGGCATATTGTATCAGTAATATTTGTACTAAAAGTGGGTTTAACGGTAAGATTTAGCGTCCTTATACTATCACATCTAAATGTAGTACTATACACATCTGTATAAGTGCCCGAGATAACATGCCCGGCATAATTTTCTCCCTGGCAAATGGCTGTAGTAACAGTTGTAAATCTTACGAGGTTTACTGTGAGATTCAGCACCCTCGTACTATCACAGCCATTAGCTGCAGAATACACATCTGTATAAATGCCTGTGGTAACATGCCCGGCATAATTTTCTCCCTGGCAAATTGAAACACTTATAGAAGTATTGTAAGTTGGGTTTACGGTTAATTGCAAAGTTCGTATGCTATCACAACCATTAACTGCAAAGTAAGTATCAACATAGGCTCCGGAAGCAGTATGCCCTGCATAATTTTGTCCCTGGCATATAGTGGCTGTAATGTTTGTAGCAGCTATTGGCTTCACAGTAAGAAATACAGTCCTCGTACTATCACAACCATTTGCCGCAAAATAAGTATCAACATAAGTACCCGAAATGATATGACCATAATAATTCTGCCCCTGGCATATGGAAACGGTAAAGGATGTGTTGAATACAGGTTTGACGGTTAAGTTTAAAGTTCTGGTGCTATCGCAGCCATTGGCTGCAGAATACACATCCACATAAGTACCGGAAGCAGTATGCCCGGCATAATTCTGTCTTTGACAAATAGAAGCATTAATGGTTGCAACAGCAACCGGCTTAACGGTTAAGTTCAGCGTCCTTATGCTATCGCAGCCATTTATAACGCTGGAAAAAGTATCAATATAATTTCCTGAAACTGTGTGACCGGCATAGTTTTGCCCCTGGCAAACAGCAGTAAAAATAGTAGTTTGCACAGGCTGCGAATTTTGAATATTGTTTAAATAATTTTTTTCAGCAAGAGGAGTATTGGGCAAAGCAACAGGTACAACATTTCCTGAATCGTTAAATACGACATATATTTTCTCCAGCCCATGATAATTTACATTTAGTATATGTGTGAAGCATACACCACAATTTCCGCCGGGAACTGCGCTGGTTAAATAAAAGGCAGGCGACAGTTTATTTGCGCCGGCCAGCCGTGGATCCGCATCATAAAAATTTACGGGAGTATTTACAGGAAGAGGCGCATACCCGAAATCAGCTATACAAAAATTTATTCTTACTTTATCAGGCTGATAACAATTTAGGGAAATACTGAAGGGCATTCCATCAGCTGTAGGATCAAAAACAGGGACAGTATAAATTTCTGTTGTATCAGCACAGGAGCCATTAGCAGCTACAAGCCTTACACTATAATTAGCAGGTATTGGAAATACATAAGTAAGATTAGTACCCGTGCTGATTACCTGTTCAGTCATGCCCTGGTCATTACTTATCAGCCACTGATATGTTACGCCATTATAAGAAGCATTGGTAAACATAATACTGTCAGTATAAACATTAATTTTTGACGCAATCGTCTTTTTGTTGGTATAGAATCTTGCTGTAACCCCGCAGTTGACTATGACATAATCAGTATACGATGCAAAACAGGCGATGGTATTAAAAGCTTTTAGTGTTACTTTATTCTTTCCGGTAACATTAAAAGTGTAAGAAAAATTTGTGCCTGTTGAAACGACTACATCATTTACCAGCCATTGAAAATTGGCAGCGCCTGATGATGTATTGGTAAAAGTAATTAAGTCGCCGATGACAGGATAAGCAATATTCCTTGTAAAATTTGCAGTGATATTTTCACCACAAGGCTCTGTACATTCATCCGTTAAAAGCCCGGTTCGCTGGCTCATAATAGCTGCTCTCATTCTATCTGCCTGTCCTTGTGTAAATTCAATACTGCAGGCCCCGTTTCCATAATCCATAAAATTGGCAATCTGATCAGGGACATCAGCGATAAAATTACCATTTGAATGAGCTGATAAAGTATCAGTATTGCATGAGTTCGTCGGGCTGCCGCATCCTGCTGATGGCCTTACAGTTCCATCCGGAGGTGTATCACAAACCCTGTCGCCATTCAGTAAACAATTGTTATTAAAACATCCTCCTTCAAAGGTATGATACAATCCCAGGTAATGCCCCATTTCATGCGCCAGCAGTGCTCCAAAACCTGTAACCACAATACCATCCAACGAGCCTCCGCCAGGCGGCATTGTTGCATATCCACCAACACCGAGGCGATACCAGCTACCACAAATAAAATCTGCATACGCTTCAGCATCAATATTATTTATGAGCCAGATATTAATGTATCGTGACGGATCCCATTGAATCAGGTTTTTTAATCTGCCATCTTCATTATCCATATTTAGATGGGTAGAGAAAAAAGATGTAGTGCGGGTGATACCCGTAGAAATTCCTCCGTCGGGATCTTTCGTTGCAATACAAAACCTGATCTTAGTATCAGCACCCGGGCTTGCTGAATAAATACCGGATTTACTGAAAGCATCGTTCAATAATTTAATACCATTAATAATTTGTGCATCAGTTATTGAAGCGGGATTTGGATTTATAATATGCACCACAACGGGTAAATAAATGGTATCGTTAACCATTCTTCGCATTGCATTTTGTATATCAAGATTCATCTTATCTTCTCTGGCTCTGAAAGCAACATCTTTACGTGACTGATAAAGCATTACATCGTTACTGCAGATATGAGAAATAGATCTAGAAAACAGATCAGATGAATCACCAAAGAGATGAGGAACTGGCTGTTGAGCCAATAGGTTTGCAGAAACATATAAACAAAAAAGGATTAATATTATTTTTAAGGAATTTGCAGACACGTCTTCTTGCTTAATTTTTATTCTTTTTAAGATCATTTCAATTCTAATCATTATAATAATAGTAAAATAATCAGAATCTAACTAAATATTGATCTTACTATAAAACTTCTTTGATGATATTCCCGGAATGAAGGTCGGTTGAATAATAAAAAGCCTGGATAAAGGGATTGAATTAGTATGCGGTTATATTATAATAAAAAGAGGCTGTCTATTAAGACAGCCTCTTTTTATGTGTGTCAGGCATGTATATCAGCTATAGGGTGCAAGTCCCGAACACACTTTACAGT
>JBDSFG010000124.1:0-16227 GCA_039919615.1 Ginsengibacter sp.
GTTGAAAGCAGTAAAGTCAACCTTAATAATTTCATTATCAATTACACCATCATATTTATTATTAAAAACATTAAAAAAAGCATTGATGGTCCACCATTTTTTTAGCTGCTTATTGTAGCTTAAAGCAAATCCAATGTTCTTGCTTGAAGCAATGTTTTGTGTAGTTTGAAAAGTGGTATAGTTAGAGTCTCCTGGCTCCCTTGTACTTATTATCACATCATTAATTATATCTGATATGGTAGTATAATTTGCTGATATATTCAGTTGCCCCTTGTAATTGTAACTGAGTTCGATATTGTGGCTAAACTGTGGTTGTAAATTAGGGTTGCCTTGCTGGTAGGTATACCGGTCTAACTGGTATTGGAAAGGGTTAAGCGCCTGGTAGCCCGGACGTTGAATCCTTCGCCCATAAGACATTCCAAAGGTGTTATTATCATTTAGCTTATAACTAACATATGTTGTTGGAAACAGCTTCGTATAATTTTTATGAAAGGAAATGTATTTGGTTATCTGGTTTCCGTCAGCAATAGTTTGTTCTGCCCGTAAACCAATTTGTATTCCCCACTTTTTAATTTGTTTCTGCAGGTTTACATACACTGCATTAATATTTTCTTTATAAACAAAATGATTACTGCGGCTTGTATCTGTCAACCACTTTTGAACAGGTGTATTGAACCTCATATATTGAGCATCATTGTCTGTTTTTACGTAGCTTGTTTTAAAGCCTGCTTCAAATGTAGCAGTCTTGCTTATAGGTTGTTTATAGTCGCTTTTAAAACTGAAAATGTCAATATTGGCCGGTAAATATCCTTGTAAAAGGTAAGGGTCTTCAGAAGGTACATCATCAGATCTATAAAGATAATTGTATGAATACTGATTTCCTTTTGTGCGGTAAAAAATATAATCAGCATCTGCACTAAGTTCTTTGCCCAGGGTATCAAGTTTTTGTTCAAAGTTTATATTAAAGCCAAAATTGGTCCAGGGGTTATGTGTTTGCGAAGCGGCATCGTTATATTGAACAAACCTGTGTGTGCTGTCAAAAATATTAGCCCTGGAGTCAGAAGTAAATTTATCATTTTGAAAATCGCCTGTTAGAACAAATCCAAGTGTGGTTTTTTTATTGGCAAAATAATCAATACCTGCCTTAAAATTTTGCGGACGTCCGGAATACTTGCCGAAAGAATGTTGTTCCACATAGCGGTCAAATGCAGTTTCCCGGCTTACTCTCGAAAACCTGTCAATGGTAAGATCTTCAAAACCTTTCCAATACGAAAAGCCATAATTCCCGAATAAATTCACTTTGTTTTTACGCCAGTTAAAAGTAAGGTTGTTGGTATTTTTAAAATAGTTAGCCACAATTGCACTGGTAGTATAAGTCATGTTCAGACCGGTACTCCGGTTCTTTTTTGTTTTAATATTAATTACCCCTGAATTACCAGATGCATCATACTTTGCAGAAGGCTGGCTCATTATCTCTATCTGGTCCAGTTGATTTGAAGGTAAATTTTTTAGATAATTGGTAAGATTCTCACCACTTAGATAAGCGGGCTTGCCATCTATTAAAATAATTACCCCCTGTTTCCCTTTCAGACTGATATTCCCGTTATTATCTACTGAAATACCTGGTGATTTCTCTAATACTTCCAATGCTGATAACCCGGTGTTAGTTGGGGATGCATCTACGTTAACTACAGTTTTATCTATTTTGTTTTCTATTAAAGGCCTTTGTGTAGTAACATTTATGCCCGATAATACCTGAGTGCCTGCCTTCAGCTTTATTTCATCTGCAACAAATACAGGATGGGCTTCAGATATATCAAAACTTGTACTCTGAATTTTTTCATACCCTATCGCCCCGGCTCCAATAAAATAATTGCCGTATGAAATATTCTCAAACTTATAGCTACCAGTTTTATCGGCTACTTCAATTTTTATTAATGCAGAATCTTTTGCTTTTAACAAAGAAACCGTAGCGCCTTCCAAAGGTTTGTTATCAGTATTTTTTATTACCCCGGATACTAACGTTGCTTGCGCCCTACCAGCGATGTAAAAAAATGTTGTTGCTAAAAAGAGGAGGTAAAAAGTTTTGCTCATAAAAGTTATATTAGCTTTCAACGGTTGTAATGGTTCTTATGTTACAAATAAAAAATACTTAAATAAAAATATTTTTATTTGTCAATAATATAATTCACATAATGATGAATGGGAATATAAAAATTGCAAATGGCAGGTGAGCTAATCTATTTGCTCAAATGCATGCTTCGCTCCTTGTATAAATTTCTAAAATAAGGATCACGAAGATCTTTGATAAAGCGAATGGCTTCCCCGGTGCTTTTCATTTCAGGACCTAATTCTTTATTTACTCCGGGAAATTTATTAAATGAAAAAACAGGTTCTTTAATAGCGAAACCTTTCATCTTTTTTTCGAACGTAAAGTCTTTTAGTTTTGCCTCGCCCAGCATTATTTTGGTAGCAATGTTAAGGTAAGGTATTTCGTAAGCCTTGGCAATAAAGGGTGTAGTGCGTGAAGCCCGGGGGTTGGCTTCTATTACAAATACATTTCCGTCTTTAATAGCAAACTGAATATTTATTAATCCTTTGATGTGCAAAGCCCTGGCAATTTTTTCAGCATAATGTTCCATTGTTGTAACTACCAACGGTGTTAAATTGAACTGGGGTAATACGGCATTACTATCACCGCTGTGGATTCCTGCAGGCTCAATATGTTCCATTACGCCCATCACATGAAAATCTTCGCTATCGAAAATGGCATCTATCTCTGCTTCCTGGCAACGGTCTAAAAAATGATCAATTAAGATTTTATTTCCGGGGAGATGTTTAAGTAAGCTCAATACGCCTTTTTCAAGTTCTTCATCGTTCAAAACAATTCTCATGCGCTGACCACCCAAAACATAACTTGGCCTAACCAAAACAGGATAGCCAACTTTTTTTGCCACTTCAATTGCATCATCAGTATCATAAGCGGTTCCATAATTTGGGTATGGTATTCCAAGCTCTTTCAGCATGTCGCTAAAACGGCCCCGATCTTCTGCAATATCCATATTATCATAAGAGGTCCCGATTATTTTTATTCCCTTTTCATGCAGGCGCCTGGCAAGCTTTAATGCGGTTTGCCCGCCAAGCTGAACGATAACGCCATAGGGTTTTTCATGCTCAATAATTTCCCAGATATGTTCCCAAAATACCGGCTCGAAATATAATTTATCAGCAATATCAAAATCCGTAGAAACTGTTTCCGGATTACAATTTATCATTATGGCCTCATATCCGCATTCTTTAATGGCAAGCAAGCCATGCACGCAGCAATAATCAAACTCAATACCCTGGCCAATACGGTTAGGGCCGGAGCCGAGAACAATTACTTTCTTTTTAGAAGAAACAGTGGATTCGTTGTGTTGAAGTTTATTGTTCATTGTATGCAATAAGAGTCGTTATGTATAAGTTTTTACTAATCCTGAAACCTAATGCAATTACGCTATCAAGAATTTTTTTAATTGAAGTTATATGTCCTCTGATTTTTGCAGCAATCAATATTCCTACCAACCCTGTTATATCAAATCCAATTTGCTTTGCAACAAATCTTCCAAGCTTTTCATCTATAATAACTAAATCAGCATTATAAGATATGGCAATACTCAAAGCCTCTAATTCGCCTTTATCAAGAATACTTTTGTACGTATCTATATTTGAAATATCAATTGGCTTTAAAACTTTGATCCATTTGGAATTTTTGAAGGCAGATAAATTATATCCAAGATTTTCTAATCGAAAAATCTCCTGATAAACAGCTTCCGGAATTATTATTGCACCATATATAATTTCTAAAAGCTCAAGCTTATCTATACGGATTAAATATCCAATAGGTGAAGCATCACTTACAATTATTTTTTGCATTTACTTTGCATATTTCATCGCCATTTCTATGTCCCTTAAAACATCTTCTTCATTGAAGATGGATATTTCTCTCGTGCCTAATTCTCTTATAAAATCCATCCAGTGCATATCGGCAAGTTTTGCAGCTATGTAAAATGAATAATCTGCCTTTTCATATAGCATAATAGCAATTTCCAAACGAATATTTTTTTCCTGCTCCAGAGTCAGCTGTAGCTCTTTTTTATCAATAGTAATCATAAAAAAACTTATTTATAAGTGATTATTGCCCCTCAAAGGTACTATAAAAATAAGGCGTTTTTGCCTCAAACTCGGCACTGCAGGTATCAACCATTTTAAATACTCTTGTTATGCCAAGCTTCTTTCTTTTTTCATACACATCTTCATCCGTACTGCCGTCTTTAATTATGCGTACTATTTGTTCATCACTAAAACCGAGGCCTTTAGCTTCTCTTAAAAGTTCTTCGGGCATTGAATCCAGATCAAACTTTGCAATTGCTTTTTCGCAGTCACATATCTTTTGTATCTGGTAAATGAACCACCTGTCAATACCTGTAGATTCACAAATGCGCTTTACACTTACACCAATCATCAACGCATCCTTTATTCTAAAAATCCTGTCCCATTTTGGTACTTTCAGGTAATCAATAAGTTCATCTGCATACATCATGCTTTTACCATAATAGCCTAAACCAACAGCTTCGTTCTCCAGGCTCTGACAGGCTTTTTGTACAGCCTCAGCAAAGCTTCTGCCGATGGCCATTACTTCGCCGACAGATTTCATTTGTAATCCCAAAGTATCATCAGCTCCCTTAAATTTATCAAAATTCCAGCGTGGAATTTTTACAATAACATAGTCAAGTGCAGGTTCAAAATAAGCAGAAGTATTTTGTGTTATTTGATTTTTTAATTCATCTAAATTATAACCAATAGCAAGTTTGGCGGCAACCTTTGCAATTGGATAGCCAGTGGCTTTGGATGCCAATGCCGAAGAGCGGCTGACCCTTGGATTTATCTCAATAGCAATTATGTCTTCCGTTTGAGGATTTAGAGCAAACTGCACATTACACCCGCCTGCGAAATTTCCAAGATCTCTCATCATCCGGATAGCGGTATCACGCATTTTTTGAAAGCCAGTATCGCTTAGCGTCATAGCCGGCGCAACTGTAATTGAATCACCTGTGTGAATCCCCATCGGGTCAAAATTTTCTACGGTACAAATGATCACCACATTATCATTAGCATCCCTTAAAAGTTCCAGTTCAAATTCTTTCCATCCCAGCAAAGCCTTTTCTACCAACACTTCATGCATTGGAGAGGCCTGGAGGCCGCGGTTCAAAGCTTCATCGAGGTCTTCTTTTAAATAAACGAGACTTCCGCCGCTGCCTCCCAAGGTAAATGAAGGACGGATAACCAAAGGGAATCCCACGTCTTGTGCAAACTCTTTACCTTCTAAAAATGAATTCGCTGTATGGGCGGGGGCAACGGGTACATTTAATTCAATCATCCACTGCCTGAATTTCTCCCTGTCTTCTGCTTTATCTATAGCTTTTATGTCCACACCTATAAGCTTTACATTATACTTCTCCCATACACCAAGTTCATCACCTTCTTTGCAAAGATTAAGTGCGGTTTGTCCACCCATAGTCGGCAGAACGGCATCTATTTGATTATCTTCTAAAATCTGTTCTATGCTTTCAATGGTTAAGGGGAGAAGATAAACCTTGTCCGCCATCATGGGGTCTGTCATGATGGTTGCGGGGTTACTGTTTATGAGTATCACTTTAATTCCTTCTTCACGAAGGCTGCGGGCAGCCTGAGTTCCGGAATAATCGAATTCACAGGCCTGGCCTATAATTATAGGGCCGGAACCAATAATGAGAACAGAATTAATAGAAAGGTCTCTGGGCATAAGTGCGCCTAAATAAATGGCGTGCAAATGTAATACACCCGGAGTATTTTGAAGAAATAAAAATCATCTAAGATATTAAATAAGATACCTGCGGTCTGAACCAAATAGGTTCGATAATAATCTTTTAAAAACAAAAAGCTTATCGATACTGGATGGCCTGGTGTCAATTTCAGCAAAATGCTGTTTCACTTTATCCACAGTGCCTTCTGCATCGTCAAGTAAATCATGAGCCCGGCTTTTTAGATGCGAAACAAATTCCTGCCTTTCTTCCTGTGGCATACTAAAAAATTTAAGCAGCGCCAGCCCCGCTGCGGCACCGAGAATTACTGCTCCGATTGTATTTGACTTATTCATATAATTGTTTTTAATTTTAAAACGTTCAATGTTAGATTTGTCTTTTGAATACATTAATGAAATTGATAAAACTTACCTTACATAAACCATTCCTATTTTTTTTTACCCTTCATTTTTATTGTAGTATTTCCGGCCAGATATTTCCTCCGAAAGAATACCCCAAAGGCTATTTTATGTATCCGGTAGGAGCGCCAATAGGGTTAGCTGCAAATTTTGGAGAACTGCGACCCAACCATTTTCATATGGGCCTTGATTGCAGAACTGAAAGACGGGAAAACTTGCCGGTGTATGCTGCTGCAGATGGATATATTGCAAGGATTAAGATAGAGCCTGAAGGCTTTGGCAGGGCTGTCTACATCAATCATCCAAATGGACTAACAACCTTATATGCGCATCTTAATAACTTTTTTCCTGCGTTAGAAAAATATGTAAAAGAGCAGCAGTACAAACAGGAATCATGGCGCATATTTATTGACATACCGCCTGATATTTTCCCGGTAAAAAAAGGTGTATTTATTGCCTTTAGTGGCAATACCGGCGGATCACAGGGGCCGCATACTCATTTTGAAATCAGGGATACCAAAACAGATAAAGTACTCAATCCCCTGCTTTTTGGTTTTGCCTTAAAAGATAACGTGCCACCGTCCATCCTTCGTCTTGCAGTTTACGATAGATATTTAAGTACCTACAGCCAAACGCCAAAACTTTACAGCCTGAAATTTGTAAATGGGAGATACATGCCCTTGTCACCTTTAATTATCATGAATACTGGTAAAGTAAGTTTTGGTATCTCCGCATTTGATAAATACACGGGCTCAACCAATAATAATGGTATTTACCAGGCCGAGCTATTTGATAATGATGAACCTGTGGCCGGCTTTCAATTGGATAGTATAAGTTATGACGAAACCCGGTACATGAATGCCCACATTGACTATAAATTAAAGCTTGGTGGTGGGCCATATGTTCAACATTTATCGCGGCTGCCCGGGTATCAGCAGGGTGTTTATAAAGATGTAAAAAGTGATGGGGTAATTAGTCTTGATGATGGTGCAATACATTCTATTAAAATTATAGTAAAAGACCCCTATGATAATGCTTCGGCTTTGGAATTTAAAGTTCAGCGTGGTTTAGCAAGATCAAAGCCCCTTAATGATGCCTCGCCATATTCTGAGCAAATAGAGTTTCATCCAGGTTTTGTAAATGTGTTTGAAAAAGAAGATGTGCAATTGTTTTTGGATGAGCAAGCTCTTTATGATTCAATCCGGTTTTCTTATGCAAAAAAAGTTTCGCCTACTCCTGGTGCGGTCTCTTATATCCACATGATACAAAACGGTCTTGTACCTGTGCATGATTCTTTTACGATAAGGCTCAAGCCAACATCTGAAATAGCCGATGAGTTAAAGGATAAAGTAATAATGGAAAGATCCTGGGGTGCTAAAACAGAAATATTTAAACCAAAACGTGAGCAGAATTGGTTTACAGCCAAATTTAGAAATTTCGGAAATTTTCAGTTACTCATTGATAATATTCCACCCACTATTGGAGTAATAGGGATGAGAGAGAACGCTAATCTTGGCGCGGCATCACAAATTGTTTTCGTAGTCAGGGATAATAACGATGAAATAAAAAATTTCAGGGCAGAACTTGACGGCAAGTGGCTTCGCTTTACTAACGATAAGGGGAGATCATTCATTTATAAGTTTGATGAAATGTGCCCTCCGGGAAATCATGAATTAAAAGTAAGTGTAGAAGATGAAGCTGGGAATAGAACATCAAGAGTTTTTCATTTTAAGAGGTAAGTACCCTCAAAGTTCTCCCCTGGGAGATTATATGAACCGTCGTTTGGTGTTGCAGACTAATAAATAGTTTCAGGTAAATTAAATTGAACTTTAATTTTTAGGTTTAATTAAAATTGAAATTTTTATCATGATAAAATTAACAGAAGGTGACAAGGCGCCAAACTTCACATCAAAGGATCAAAACGGAAAACCATTGTCCCTGGCTGATTTTAAAGGAAATAAAGTTGCACTTTATTTCTATCCCGAAGATGATACACCAACCTGCACTATCGAAGCTTGTAATCTTAGAGATAATTATTCGCTGCTTAAGAAAAGCGGCATAATCGTTTTAGGAGTTAGCCCTGATGATGAAAAGAAGCACAAAAAATTTGAAAAGAAATTTGATCTGCCTTTTACATTGATTGCTGATACTGGAAAAAAAATAATTGACAAATATGGGGTGTGGGGAGAAAAGAATTTATATGGCAGAAATTATATGGGTTTACATCGAACCACATTTTTGATAGATGAAAAAGGAATTATCAGGAAGATTTTCAGAAAGCCAAGATCAAAAATGCATTCAGCGGAAATTTTAAAAGCATTGAATGAAATAAATGATGGAGGGAAAAAGAAATAGAGAAACAGGGTGGCAAAATATTAAGATTAAAGAAAATTCTTTTATCGCAAAGTTTGCTGCTAAAAAACTGCAGAGTGATAATGTTGCTATCGTTATTGGTACAACTATTCATTTGCATAATGCCAGCCGGCAGGATCTTTTAAAAAATGAGAAATGGTTAAAGCACGAGATGTGCCATATAAAGCAATTTCAGCAATATGGCTTCTTACCTTTTATTATAAAATATTTATGGGAAAGCCTGAAAAGAGGCTATTACAATAATAAATTTGAAGTGGCCGCAAGAGCAGCAGAAAAATTATAACAGCCATTCGATCTCATCAAAATCAAAATGGCGTTCAATACTATCAACGGTTTGTAATTGTCCCAGAGGTGAAACATCCTTGATAGTAGTTTCAAAAATTATATTTTGTTTCTTCAACCTAACTTTTTCATTTCTCTTATATAATATACCATTATATTCCTCCAGTATGTTTTCAAATTTGTTTGCTTTAAGATCATTCAACCTGCTTATCACGTGCGTATATAATTCTTTTCCCAATTCAACCGGATCAAAAACTTTACCCGTAATTTGCTTTAAAGAAACAGGTTGATTCTTTTCAAAAAAAGGAAAACAAGTTTGATTAATATTAATGCCGATCCCGATGACAGACCACTGCCAAATGTTACCCTTTATTATATTTTCTATCAAAATACCTCCTGCCTTCTTGTCATTCCAAAAAATATCGTTTGGCCATTTTATCTTTGTATTAATATTATCATATTTTTTTAATAAATCATAGCAGGCGATTGACACAGTTACACTTAATTGAAATTGCTCATAAACCTGCAAGAAAAGGGTAGTCACTGCAATGCTTAATATAATATTTTCGCCCTTTTGAGCTGCCCAATGCTTGCCACGCCTGCCTTTTCCATTTGTCTGATCCATAGCAAACCAGGCATCTCCATCGCTTGCTTTATGTGAATAGATCTTTTGCATGGCATAGTTGTTGGTGCTGTCAACACATTCCAGAATTTGAAACGATCCTGTATTGGTACTCATTACTTTAACTATTAGGAAAGAATTAGTATTTTTGGGAAAAAGCTTGCAGGGCAAAGAACACTAATTATCAGCTTTAACCTCAAGAATATATTTTATTTTTTATGAATTATAATCATAAAAGATAAACTAAAACAAAACGCATTTGAATAATTTAAGCATATTAGCCGCAAGAAAAAAAAGTAGCACCACAAGGTTAAACAGAAATAGTAAGATTTTTAAAACAATCATCCAATCTATACAGGAAAAGAAAGGTGAAAGAATAGTAAGCCTTGATCTGCGTAAAATACCGGAAGCAGTAGCAGATTTTTTTATTATATGCGAAGCAACAAATAACATACAATTAAAGGCTATTGCTGAGTTTGTTGAGGTCAATGTAAAAAAAAAATGTGGAGAGCCGCCATACAAACACGAAGGCTATCAATCGGAACACTGGATTTTAGTTGATTATGTAAATGTAGTTGTGCATATAATGTTATCCGAGCCACGTAAATTTTATCAGTTAGAAGAATTGTGGAGCGATGCACATGTTGTGGAGCATACAGGTTGATTTTTGAGAAGGACTTTTGGTATTATTATTTTTAAATAAGTATCTATTGTTGTTAGAAAGTTTACAACATAAAATATTGCAAGGAAAGAAAGTATGGCACAGGATAGTAAAAATTTAAATCAACGAAAGATCTCTCCAAATAATTTAAACGGGGCAGGTGAAGATCCTAAAAAGCGTCCCAGGTTCAATATTTATTGGATATATGGAATTCTGTTCGCATCAATTGTGGGCTATAATTTATACAGGGGAGTAAATACTGCCGGCATTGAAACTGATATTGAAAGCTTTAAAGAGATGGCCAAGCAAGGAGATGTGAATGAAATAAAAATTATTAGAAATAAAAAAATAGTCCGGGTATTTATTAGCAAAGACAGTATTCTTTCAAAGCCGGGATTTTATCATTCTGTTTTAAAGGAAAACCAGGCAGACGCCATTACAAAATTAGAAGGACCCCAGGTATTTTTTACAATAGGGGATGATAAAAATTTTACCGAGCAGATGGAAAATTTCAGAAAAGAAAATCCAACGCTAAAAAAGTTCAGTACTCAATATGATGAGGAAGGAGAATTATTTGGCCAGATCATTAGTACGCTTCTTCCCATTTTACTCATCGGATTATTGTTTATAATGATGATGCGTAAAGTAGGCGGTTCAGGCGGTGGCGGTGGTCCGGGAGGTATTTTCAATCTCGGAAAATCCAAGGCACAATTATTTGATAAAGGCACAAAGGTTAATATCAATTTTGGTGATGTTGCAGGGCTTGACGAAGCAAAGGTGGAGGTAATGGAAATTGTTGACTTTCTTAAAAATCCGAAAAAATACACAGCCCTTGGTGGTAAAATTCCAAAAGGCGCATTGCTGATTGGTCCTCCCGGTACAGGTAAAACGTTGTTGGCAAAAGCTGTGGCAGGTGAGGCCCAGGTTCCTTTTTTCAGCCTCAGCGGCAGCGATTTTGTGGAGATGTTTGTAGGTGTTGGTGCCAGCCGTGTAAGAGATCTTTTTAAGCAGGCAAGAGAGAAAGCTCCTTGTATTATTTTTATTGATGAGATAGACGCTATTGGCCGGGCAAGAGGAAAAAATATGATGATGAGTAATGATGAAAGAGAAAACACTCTCAATCAGTTATTGGTAGAAATGGATGGTTTTGGAACCGATCTCGGCATTATTATTCTTGCGGCTACCAACAGGCCGGATGTATTGGATAATGCACTGTTGAGACCAGGAAGGTTTGATAGACAAATTAGTATTGACCGACCTGATCTCGTGGGCCGTGAAGCTATTTTTAAAGTTCACCTCGTGCCAATAAAAGTTTCGCAAACTTTAGATGTTCACAAATTGGCCGAACAAACACCTGGCTTTGCAGGTGCTGATATTGCCAATGTTTGTAACGAAGCGGCTTTAATTGCAGCCAGAAAAGGGAAGAACGCTGTAGATATGAGCGATTTCCAGGATGCGATAGACCGCGTTATTGGCGGCCTGGAGAAAAAGAATAAAATCATTCTTCCGGAAGAGAAGGAAATAATTGCCTATCATGAAGCCGGACATGCTATTTGTGGCTGGTATCTTGAACATGCCTATCCCTTATTAAAAGTAACAATAGTTCCAAGAGGTACTGCAGCATTGGGTTACGCTCAATACACACCAAAAGAACAGTACTTATATAACACCGATCAATTACTTGATCAGATATGCATGACCTTAGGCGGCAGGGCTTCTGAGGCTCTTTTCTTTGGCAAGATATCTACAGGGGCCAGCAACGATTTGCAGCAGATAACTAAAATAGCCTATTCTATGGTTACCGTTTATGGTATGAATGATAAGGTAGGTAATATAAGTTTTCATGATCCGCAGCAGGACAATGCTTTTATGAAACCCTATAGCGAAGAAACCGGCAAAATGATTGATGAAGAAGTGCGTAAGATCATTGACCAGGCTTATGAAAGAACAAAAGCTTTGTTAACCTTACGGAAAAAAGAAGTAGAAATATTAGCCAGAGAATTGTTGAAAACGGAAGTATTGTTTAAAAGCGATGTTGAACAACTGATAGGCAAGAGACCTTATGAAGAAAAGAAGGCTCTTGATATAATTGATAATCCAAAAGATGCTGTTATTGAAGATCCGACGGGTGGAGTAGTTGTAAACCCTGCATAAAAAAAGATAAATGAAGAGCACATCTTCAAAGGAAATTATTTTAAAAAAAATAAGACAGGCACTGACTAATTCAGTGCCTGTTCCTTTTCCAAAAAGTGAAGGCAATACTTCCGTATTTCAGCCGCAGTCTGAAGACCTTGAAGTTGAGTTTGCCGGCGAGTTTACAAAGCTTCTGGGCAAATTTGCATTTTGCATGAATGAAGAAGATCTTACCTTTCAATTAAAGCAATTACTAACAGAAAAAAAATGGAAAAATATTTATTGTGTTGAGGACAAACTTATCCCGCTAACTGAGTTATCCGGGCTGGAAAATAACCTGCCTTCTTTGTATGATTGCGATGCGGCAATTACCTCATGTGAATATTTGATTGCCCGTACCGGCTCAATTGTATTAAGCTCGGCCCAACAACAGGGGCGAACCGTAAGTGTATATGCTTCTGTGCATATTTGCATTGCTTACACAGATCAGTTAGTGTATGATGTTAAAGATGGTTTGCAATTACTAAAAGCAAAGTACGAGGGAAATATCCCATCCATGATAACATTTGCAACAGGCCCAAGCCGCACCGCAGATATTGAAAAAACTTTGGTTGTAGGCGTACATGGACCTAAGGAGGTTTATTTGTTTTTGGTAGATGAGAGGTGATTTATAAAATTACCAGGTTTTACAACTGATGTAGTGAACCGCAGAACTCCCTCGATTTTTTTACCCGTAATTACCATATATATTTAGTGCTGCCGCTCAATAAAAAAATATACTTCCTTTCCGATTTCCACCTCGGTGCCCCAGACTACGCCGCCAGCCGCATACGGGAAAAACGAATTGTCAAATTCCTGGATGAAATACAAGATGATGCTTCCGAAATATTTATTCTCGGGGATTTATTTGATTTTTGGTACGAATATAAAAAAGTGGTTCCTAAAGGATTTGTAAGAATTTTAGGCAAGCTGGCTAATTTAACGGATAACGGAATTATTATTCATTTTTTTGTAGGTAACCATGATATGTGGATGAACGATTATTTTGAAAAAGAATTAGGCATTAAAGTATATCATAATGCGGGAGAGTTTGAATTGCATGGCCAACATTTTTTTATAGGTCATGGCGATGGACTTGGACCCGGTGATCATCGTTATAAATTCATAAAAAAGGTATTTCGTAATACGCTGTCAAAAAAACTATTTGGCTTTCTTCATCCACATTCCGGAATTGGACTGGCTAATTATTTCAGTCGTAAAAGCCGAAAATCAGCCGGGCTCGTAGATGAAAAATTTTTAGGAGAAGACAAAGAGTGGCTAATCATTTTTAGTAAAACAATTTTACAAAAACGGCATATTGATTATTTTATTTTTGGTCACCGGCATTTACCACTTGATTATAAATTGACTGGCAAAAGCAGGTATATTAATCTTGGAGACTGGATCAAATATTTTAGTTATGCGGTTTTTGACGGAAAGAATGTTGAACTGAAATTTTATACCTCATGAGAACCATTTTTTTAATAGTATATATTCTTATCTCCTCTGTAATGTCTATAGACGCAGCATTTGGCCAGGACTCACTTTTCAGGCTTGATAAAACCTTCGAATACCCTATTGAATCTTTCACTGTAAATAATCTCGGGGAACTTTATATTATCAACACAAATAATCAACTTAAAAAATTAGATGCTAAAGGTGATTCTGTAGGTGTATTTAATATGGTAAACAAATATGGAAAACTTTCCTACGTTGAGGCGCAAAACCCCTGGCGCACCATCCTGTATTACAAAACGTATTCCACCATCGTATTGCTTGATAAATATCTAAACGTACTTGGCAATATTAATCTACGTAAAAAAAATATTTTTAATGTTAAGGCGGTTACTGCATCTTATGATAACAATATTTGGTTATTTGATGAGCAGGATGGCAAACTGAAAAAGATAGACGATGCCGGAAAAGTACTTATGGAAACTGTCGACTTCAGATCACTATTTGACGCCATACCTTCACCTGAACAAATCATTGACCGGGGTGGATTCGTGTACCTTTATGATCCTGAAATGGGAATGTATGTATTCGATTATTACGGAGCCTTTAAAAACAAAATAACTTTTTTATACTGGAAAGATTTTACAGTAATAGGTAAAAACGTTTATGGGTATGACGATAAAAATCTGTACAGTTATTCTATTAACTCACTTGACCTTAGGACATATGTTTTGCCTCCCACATTTGAAAATTATACATCTTTAAAAGTTGAAAATAACAAGCTATATCTTCTAAAAAATAATTACCTGCAAATTTATTCTCTGCCATAAACCTTTTTTCAAAAAGAAGAACGGAAATTTTTCTTTTTTTGTAAATTAGTGAAATTCTTATAAATTTAAAATATCAGCGAGTTCTTTATCCCACTTTCCTGTTTTGCCATATTCCACAACACGTCCTACTTCTTTTCCATCCCGCAGCACAATAATGGCAGGCACATTTACTATATTATACAGAGATGCTGTATTTCCTGTTGTTTGTTTGTTCCTGTCAACGGCATAAAAAGTAATGCTATCGTTTGAGATACCCGCTTTTTCCTGGAGAATAAAAAATTTCGGCAAGATAAATTGCGTATCCTCACACCATGTTCCGCCAAAAATAATATAATGCGCTCTGTCTTTATTTCTTTCAAACGCATTTACAAGAGCGCTATCGGGATGCATATATATTTTTTGATTGTCGGAATACCATTTATAAGAAGTATCATTTTTTAAAATATCCTTATTTATTATTCCTTTAAGAATTTTATTTCCGGGATGTTCACTGTCAGCAATAGTTTCATAATGTACCTGGGCCTTAGCTCCAGCGATCATCATAAAAAATATGCTTGCTATAATTAACCTCGCTTTCATCACTTTAATTGTTATCATGTTTTACAAACTTGTTTTCAATTCCAGTAAAAATCCCCTTAGTTTTTTTAATGAGGATATCATCTCAAATTTTTCAACAGCCTTTTTATTATTCTTTAAAAAATCTTTAGCGCCCTCAATAGTATATTTTCTTTCCCTTAATAGATGATAAATCAATTTTAAATTCTTCACATCCTCTGGACGAAAATGCCTGTCGCCTTTTGCATTTTTTTTTGGCTTTAAAATATCAAATTCGTTTTCCCAATAACGAATCAAAGATGCATTCAGCTTAAACATTTCCGCTACATCGCCAATTGAATAATATAGCTTTTTAAATAGAATTTCATCATCTGGTATGTCTGTAAGGTCTGCGTCAAGGTTAAAAGATTTAAGGCTTTTTCTGCCACGTGTTGATTTTATTTTTCCAGTTGTGTTCGTATATTCCTTTACTGAGGCATTGCCGGGAAATGTAATTTTCTTCTCCTCTCTCTTTTCAGGAAGTGGGTCGGTAAAATCAAATGCAATTTGAGGTATATCCATTTTAATCCAGGCTTTTTGCGCTGCCCGTTGCAGCAATTTTTAATATCCTGTCAAATTGTTGAGCATTAAGATCGTTATAAAAGAAATATACCGGGTCTACTTCCTGGCCATTTATATGAACCTCGTAATGGCAATGTGGCCCTGTGCTTTTACCCGTGCTGCCAACCCATCCAATAACCTCTCCCCGGTTTACTCTTTCGCCGGGCCGCACTTTAACCCGTATCATGTGGCCGTATAAAGTTTCATATCCATAACCATGGTTAATTTCAACATGGTTACCATAACCCTCATCGCTGTAACCGGCAACAGTAACAACCCCATTGCCTGTGGCATAAATCGGTGTGCCCCGGGGGGCAGTAAAATCAAGCCCTTTGTGCATTTTAGGCGTTCCATACACGGGGTCAATCCTCATGCCAAAACCAGAGGCAATACGGTCAAGAAAGCGGTTGCTCATTGGTTGAATCGCGGGTATGCT
>JBDSFG010000129.1:0-3513 GCA_039919615.1 Ginsengibacter sp.
CTTTGCCGCCAGCTTCTTTCAGATTCGCAGTCGCCCACGACACCCTTGCTCTTGGCTAACACTCCCTACTGTAAAGTGTGTTCGGGACTTGCACCCTATAGCTGATATACATGCCTGACACACATAAGAAGCGCAGCTTTTCACGAAGCTGCACTTCCTGCTAATTAACTATTTAGAGAAGCTTGAGTTAATAATATTTTGAATTAAATAAGTTCTATACTTACAGCTTGAAAACTAATACTTTTCAATCCTTCAAACCCAGGTAAGCTTTAACCTGTTTATAATCACTCCAGTTAATGGTAGTGCCGGGTACACCATTAATACCCCGCCCGGATTTTGTGCCTCCCGGAATAAGAATATAACGGAATGGTACATCTGTCAAATCTCCATTTGAATAAAGCTGAATAGAATTCAAATAAAACAGGACATCAATAAAGAGACCATTGTTGTAAGGGAGCGGATAAACGACCGGATTAGCCGTACTATTTACATTTACATACACTTTCATCTCACCTGTATTCAGCATTGTAAGATCAAGTTTTGGGGCATTAATAACAGCGAAGAATCCAATAGTGTCCATGACGGTACCAGTTATTACTATGTCGGGTTGCCAGGTTGTTGTATCTATCCAATCAGAATAAATTACATTGGCTGTGCCGGCAGGTCCAGCAGGGCCATTTACACCAGCTGCTCCGGTAGGTCCCTGGGGCCCCCCTGGCCCTGCCGGACCCGTTGCACCCGCCGGACCTTCTTTTGTGCAGGAGGCTACAATTAATACAATTGATAATAAAAAGAGAGATGGAATGTTAAATAACTTCAGTTTCATGAGTTTCTGTTTTTTAAATTATTAAAGTTTTGATACGAACCTTTAAAAGAATTAATTGTAAATATTATTCCGGCATTAATTGAAACCAATTTATGCAAACTTTGAGAGAATATTGTCTTATTGCTAAAAATATTCCTAATTGTTTCTGAAACTATTTTAAAATTTTCAATTTAAAATTTTTGTTTTGTTACCTCACCCAGGTAATCCATGATTTTCCGTCTGTAGCGCTCACCATATCGTATGAATTATCGCCTGTCTGCACAAAATAAAATCCCTTTGCAGTATATAAGGCAGCACGGGTTTGCGCAGCAGGTCCAGATGCCGGATGGGCACCAAGATCACCTAAGTACAAAAATACTGCACGGCCATCAGGTGTAAAAGACGTAATTACCGGGGCAGTTCCATATTCTATTGTATATGACTGACTAGCACCATCATAAAATATCGGCCCAAAAAAATCGTAATTAGGGCCAAATTTTGGCTCATAAATATAATAGGAATAGGGGAAACTACCGCTTGTTAATGAGTTAACATTATATGCATCGTCAACCCCATTAACATGAAATCCTTTTTCCGAAATCCAATCTTCACGGGGATAAACCGGCTGGTTATACCATCTTCGCGGAGCATTTACATCTACATTGAGCGGTACTACAATCTGTGTAATAGTTGCAGACTGGTTGTTTACTTTTAAACTGATTATTTGTGAAGACGCACTAAAAGTTATTGCAGTAAATTCTTTAATAGTTTGAGTCCCTGTTTGTAAAGGATTTGTCAAAGAAATTCCTGCAATAGTAAAAAAATAATTAGTTGTAAAAGTATGTGCTGCTCCGGCGCCATCAACCCAGTCAAAAATAACCTGCCGGGTAACAGGATAAATTCTTATATCGTACAATTGGGTACCTATGGTTAAACGTTTGAAATAAGTCAGGATCTTATTTATCAAAGTTCCGGCTGCGAGAGCGCCACTGTTGTAAGCATCTGCTTCAGCTTTTGAAGCGCTTACCAATACAAGTTTGCTTCCATTAAATCTGCCTACAAGTTTGAGGGTATCAGCAGTTGTTGAATCAAAATAAAATTCAAAATCAGATAATAATCCCCCTCCACGGCTTCCGCCATTAACAGTTTCATCAGGATCAGACAACACATGCAAATAAGAGTAGGTGTCGAATATAAGGCTTGGCTGCTGTAGTGCCTTTAAGCGGTAACTGCTTTCTTTGGGTGCAGCTGCAGATGAAGAATCAAAGTCTGAAAGCATTACCACCCTGTTGGTGGTATTAAATTTAAAATAAAAGCTATATCCCGGGCCTTTGCCGCTATCAGGTTTTATAAATCCCTTCCATCCATTTTGAGCGCCAGAAAGCTGAGCCTGGTAGGCTGCAAGTTTTTCATTTATGCGGTCATCCGGTGATTTATCAAATACAGATTGATCCTCTTTTTTACATGAAGATAAAACTGCTGCCACTATAAGGATCTCTATTAAAACTTTTTTCATTTCGTAATTTTTATAAAGATATTTTTTAATACAGCAGGGAGTTTATTGCCGTTTCACTTCTTATCTGCAAGTTGCGGAAATCAATATTCCAGGCCTGCTTAAAATAACTCACCACTACTGCTTCTTTTTGTCTTAGCCTTGCCCTGGCAACTACCGCAGTAGTTCCGTTTGGAGTAGTACCTGCATAATTTATACTGTTAACATATTGATCAAACCAGTCCTTGCCTTCCACTAACATTATGGAAAGTGTTTCGGCCCAATCATCATCTTTACCTGAAATGGCATATTGTGAAATAAACCCTTCGTTCGTTGCTTCCTGAAGGGTGACATTTAGCCAATCTGATGTATAAGAACCTGCGCTTGACTGACTAAACTCCACCGGAACTTTAATATTCTGATCGAGAATATGGGCATATTCATGATGAATAGTATGGAACACCTGCTTTACATTCTCAGTGTCGCTTAATACAAACCCGGGCATTCCCTTTATACGAAAATCATTTATATCATACAATACCACCTTACGTCCTCCTTCAGCAGTACCCAGTTTAATAGCTCCCCTAACGTAAGCGGGGCTGCCAACCAATACAAAAAATTTGGGACTTATATTTTTAAAAAACATAACACCCGCTTCTGTAACATATGGTTTTATCCATGCTTTGTTGATAGCACTCATAAGGGAGATCACCTTTTCTTCTTTTGGAGGCACTAAATTTTTATCAAGGTCAGACTGTAATTCGCCCTGATCCCACTTGTACTTGACTGCTATATTATAAGGAGTGGTTAAAGTGTCAAATATCCATTTATCAATTACGCCAGGTGTCCATGCATCACCTCCAAGTCCGGGAATATTGTCAACACTACCCAGGGCATCTTCTTTTTTACAGGAGGCCATAAAAACTACCACTGACAATGCGACCATTATTATTTTTATTTCTTTCATGTTATAGTTATAATAATTTATTTAAATTTTTTATCGTGGATTAGGCGCTAATCCGGCAAGTGATGTTGATTGGGGAATTTGTAATACTTTACGAAGATCATTTGCTCCAAGAGTAGCTAATACCGTTACCATCCCCGATGCCGATGGTGCTGTAGTATGTGTTACAGGCAATTTATAACGTAGTATATCAAACCAACGCTGGCCTTCATGAATAAACTCTGCTCTCTTATAATATAAAATCGCTTGTAT
>JBDSFG010000135.1:0-5102 GCA_039919615.1 Ginsengibacter sp.
AACAAGTTGCTCTTAAACAGTTTGTACATTTCTCTTCAAGCACAAATAACTTAGTCTTATTCAGATATGGTTTTTTTGACTGGCACCATATCTACATTAAGCGTCACAACACCTTATCCTTTGTATCTTTGCGTATAAAAAATTGTTATGTTAGATACCATTGTAAGTGCCATTGAGGATATAAAAAATGGCAAATTAGTTATAGTAGTGGATGATGAAGACCGTGAAAATGAAGGAGATTTTATTACTTCTGCAAAAAATATTACCCCGGATATTATCAATTTTATGAGCAAGCATGGGCGTGGCCTTATTTGTGCACCAATTGCAGAAGACCGGTGCGACGAGTTAGAACTTGACCTTATGGTGAATAAAAATACTGCCCTGCATGGCACACCATTTACAGTAAGCGTTGATCTTTTAGGGCATGGATGTACCACAGGAATATCGGCCCGTGACAGGTCAAAAACCATACAGGCTTTAATTGATCCGCAAACCAGGCCGGAAGATCTTGGGCGGCCAGGGCATATATTTCCATTGAGAGCAAAATCAGGTGGAGTATTAAGAAGAGCCGGCCATACTGAAGCTACTATTGATCTCGCAAAGCTTGCCGGACATGGAGAAGGCGGAGCCCTGGTAGAAATAATGAATGAAGATGGAACTATGGCACGACTTTCCCAGCTTAAAGTAATTGCCAAAAAATTTGACCTTAAATTAATTTCTATAAAAGACCTCATTGCTTACAGGCTTCAAATTGAAACTTTAATTCATGAAGAAGTACGGGTAAACATGCCTACAAAATTTGGCACCTTTGAGCTCATTGCGTTTAAACAACTTAACACAGGCGAAGTGCATATGGCTTTGAAAAAAGGCGCATGGAAAAAAGATGAGCCTGTATTAGTTCGTGTACATTCAAGCTGCATGAGCGGGGATATTTTGGGGTCTCTCCGTTGCGATTGCGGCGACCAGTTGCACAATGCTATGAAAATAGTAGAAGCAGAAGGCAAAGGTGTTGTTTTATATATGAACCAGGAGGGAAGGGGCATTGGGTTGCTAAATAAATTAAAAGCATACAAACTGCAGGAAGAAGGCAGAGACACAGTAGAAGCCAATCTTGAATTAGGGTTTAAAATGGATGAGAGAGATTATGGAGTTGGCGCCCAAATTTTAAGAGCGCTTGATGTAACAAAAATTAAGCTCATCAGCAATAACCCACGCAAGCGGGCGGGCCTTTCAGGTTATGGGCTGGAAATTGTTGACACAGTACCTATCGAAATTGTTGCGAACAATCACAACCGAAAATATCTTGAAACCAAAAGAGATAAGCTGGGGCATGATATTATGACGGGTGGATAAAATTTTTAACATCAATTCGATTTTCTGTTGATAATCTGAAAGATTTATTGATTTCGATTTGTGTCATCAATAATATATTTACCAATTAAATAAATTCTATTTGTTACCAGGGAATCAATGGTGACCTTGTTTTAAAAGTTATTATATATTTGAGCCTTAAAAACAGTTTACATTTTATAAAAACCACACAAAATGAAAAAAGTACTAACGATCGCACTTATTGCTGCTGGTATGCTTACAAGCAATTATGGCGCTGCGCAAAACAATGACGATAAAAGTAAAAGGCCCAGCCCTCCTGCGTCAGTCTCTCAAAAAATAACTTCAGGCGCTGTTATAACAATTAATTACAGTCAGCCTTCAGTAAAGGGTCGTACTATGGGTAAAGACCTTGAGCCTATGGACAATAAAGTTTGGCGCACAGGTGCCAATGAAGCAACCACATTTGAAACCGATAAAAATGTAACTGTACAAGGTAAAGAATTAGGAGCCGGCAAATATGGTTTGTTTACCATTTTCAATGGTGATGATGTTACGGTTATATTCAACAAAACATGGAACCAATGGGGAGCTTTTAAATACCAGGAAAGCGATGATGTGCTGCGGGCAAATACAAAAGGTGCTATGGCAGATTCTCCATCAGAAAAATTAACCTTTACGATATCTCCGGCTGGTTTGGTAACCTTGCTTTGGGGAGCAAAAAGAGTTGAATTTTCTGTAAAATAAATCAAGGCCAGTTATAATAAAAGAGAGGCTGTTTATTTGCAGCCTCTTTTTTATTTTTTGGATTTATAGCAACAGCAGTTACTGCTTTACAAACTTAACTGCCTTCCTCTCGTTGTCCATCTCAGCTACCAAAATATACATCCCCGGTTTTAGGTGTGTAACAGGAATATTGATCTGTCCATTTATATTTTGTCTTGCATCTTTATAGAGCGTTCTGCCATTCAGGTCCCTTACAGATAGTTGTAAATTTCCTGTAACACCGTTCAACAATACATTTGCATAGCTATGTACCGGGTTAGAAAGTAAACTTACATTCCAGTTATTACTTCCTTTAAGTTTTACGAAGATTACATTAGTGGTTTCTGATTTTCCATCTTTATCATATGAAATGATGCGATAATAAAGTATCGTCTTTCCGCTAGTGGCAACATCTGCATCTGTGAAAGAATAATTATGTTTTGATGCGGATGTATTGCTTGCAGGTACATTTCCAATGCTTTCAAAATGCTGACCATCGTAGCTGCGTTCTATAGTGAAATCTTTAGTGTTTATTTCAGTTAAGGTGGTCCAGTTCAGCAACGCATCCGCTGCGCTAAGCTTTACTGTAAACTCAGAAAGGTTGATCGGTAAAGGAGTAAAAATTCCATCTAACTTATAAAGATCCCGATCTCCGTTTACATTATCACCGTCGTCTGCGGTAAACAAAAGCTGGGTGCCAAGCAGCATCATAAATTCCGGGTTTGAATCGCCGGTGGGGTTAAGATCAGTTACCATATTAGTTCCGCCGGATGTGCCATCAGATTTCCAAAGCTCGTTGCCGTCTGTTCCGTTTGTGGCAGCAAAATACATTCCGCTTTGCGAATAGAACCATGTGAAATTACCTCCCAGCGCATCCCCTGTCGGGTTAATATTTTTCACCATCGATGTGCCACCAACGGTTCCATTGGTTATATACAATTCTGTTCCATCAGTTCCATTATCTGCTTGAAAAAATATTTTACCGTTATAAAGATTGGTATGAAAATCTTGTATGGTCATGGCTCCAAAAAGATCAGGCAAAAGAAGGGGTGAGGCGCTGCCGGGGCCAGGATTAATATCTATAAACAAGCTGGTATTTCCCGGGGTACCATCTGAGCTCCATAGTTCGTTTCCGTTAGCTGCGGTGGTAGCAGAAAAATAAAACTTGTTATTTATAAAAATAGAAAAGAATAGAAAAACTTGAGAGGTGAATCCATCCTTAACCAAGGTTGTACCAAGAGAGGTGCCGTCAGTAACCCATAATCCGTAATTAAACTCAGGAATGCTGATATCAAATATGGTCGTGCTAAAATATAGCTTGCCATTAAAAAGCATAAATTGAAACGGGCTTGACCCAACACCCGGATCTGTGGCAATATTTTTTACCATCGTGGTCGTGGTTCCATTGGTTTTCCAAAGTTCCTTTCCATTAGTTCCGTCGTCAGCACTAAAGAACACTTCAGTGCCCAGTGCGGTAAGCTCAAAAGGATTAGATGAGCCTGAAGGATTAATATTACTAACCATTACGGTACCTGGTCCAGTGCCATCGGTCTTCCATAATTCAACGCCATCAATTCCATTAGTGGCTGCAAAATAAAGAATTCCGTTGTTTTCGAAGAAGGAGGTATAAGTATTATCGTGGCTGTTACCTGTAGGATTGATGTCTTTAACCATCACAGCATTTCCAGGAGTACCATCGCTCTTCCAAAGTTCAGTTCCATCAGCCGCGGTGGTGGCGAAAAAATAAATAGTATTGTTGAACAAGGTTAGATCCTCAGGCGAACTGCTTCCAATACCGGTTTCAATATCAGCTACCAGTGTTGCAGTGGTTCCATCCGTAACCCATAACTCCTCACCATTGGCAGCATCAACGCCAGGGAAATAAATTTTATTAGCAAAAACAAGCCGATCTCCCGGAGTGATAGCCACATTATTAATGTATTTCACTGTTCCTGCTGAGGTACCATCTGTTTTCCAAAGCGAATCAGATGCGGTTGCCATAACACCTATGCTACCAAGCGGAACTCCTTCATCAAGGTTACTATTGTTCGAAAGTTGCGTTACCTGCGCTGTACTACTGAGTGAGGACATTAACAGTAACAATAAAATAGATAGATGTAGGTTAGGTCTCATAATAAAAAATGTTGATGAATAAATAAATTATTTCACAAATTAACAAACTGGTTGTACAAAAAGAAAATAAGAAAAAAAAATAATAAGTATTTTGAAGTAATTTTTCGCTATTTCTGCTTCTTTAATTAAGCATAAAATCTTCCAAACATAATTTCCTTATATTTGCTCCGGCAAGTCTTATACGACCAGCTCCTGTTGAACTCCCCCAGGATCGGAAGGTAGCAAGGGTAAGCGGTTGAGCGGTGCGATGTAAGTAACTTGCCATTTTTATGCCCTTATCCCGGGGAAAATAATTCTCGTCTTTATTTGTGTGCTTCTCCTGTTAAATCCTGATTAAATTCTTCTTTTTTAATTCTATACTTTTGTAATTCATTATTTTTAACCAAAACAAAATCCTCTTTAAGAGGTAAATGAAAATGAAATTTTTTATTGATACAGCAAATCTTGACCAAATTAAAGAAGCCAATGACCTTGGTATATTAGATGGCGTTACTACCAACCCAACCTTAATGGCAAAAGAAGGAATTAAAGGCATAGATGCAGTAATGCAACATTATAAAACGATTTGTGAAATAGTTGATGGAGATATTAGCGCGGAAGTGGTTTCAACAGATTTTAAAACGATTATTGAAGAAGGCCAAAAGTTTGCAGCTATTCATAAAAATATTGTGGTTAAAGTGCCAATGATAAAAGAGGGAGTGAAGGCGATTAAATGGTTTACTGAGAATGGTATTCGTACAAACTGCACATTAATATTTTCAGCAGGCCAGGCAATACTTGCAGCAAAGGCCGGTGCGGCATATGTTTCTCCTTTTATAGGGCGTATAGACGATAGTGGCTGGGATGGCCTGGAACTTATACAGCAGCTTGTTCAT
>JBDSFG010000165.1:0-21242 GCA_039919615.1 Ginsengibacter sp.
AAAGGGCAGGTTAGATAATGGAATAACGGTGGCCGTATTGATACAGTTGCCTTCTGTTCATCAGTTTGAACTCTTGGGTTATTCCCAGGTGGCGGAACATAAGTTCAGCAGTGCTGCAACAAAGGACCTGGATGTAGAGAAGCTTAAAGAAATGGTACTAAAGGATACATTTTCGTTGGTTGGCAATAAACGCCTTGTAAAAGTAATTGCCAATACGGCTCATAATGATCATCTTCATAATGATATACAATACCCGCCTGGGCAAGGTGTGCCGCAATGGAAATTAACCGGCCGTTTGTCAGCAAGGGTGATAGATATCGTTATGCCGGATGAGGTATACAAATAGTAAACGGCTTCTCTCCTGTATCCGATGGTTGGCCTTGGCAACACTTTAATTAATTTATTACAAATAAGTATCGCTCCCCAAAACAGAATTAAAATTATTTACGCCATCATCAAGCCTCATGATTTTATCTTTATCATACAACTCAAATTGAGTAACGATATCAACATGCACCGGCATAAAATAATCACATAAAAATTCAAGTATTTTACTGTTTTTAGTACCCGGCATAAATTGCTGAAACTCTTCAATGTTTAGTGGGCCGAAATGTATCATTATTTCATCTTCACCGCTATTATATATAGCGTTGCCGGTGGTGAAATCAACTCCAAGGGTGCTGTCTGCAAGCTGGGAGATAACAGGGTTGAGAGGCCTCACGGGCAACTGGCTTTGTAAAATAATCTCTACCGGCAACTGAAACATTATTTCCATGATTGTTTCGATCACACCATATTTATCCCGTATGTTATGCATAACAGGAAGCATGTGAAAAAATATATTCGACTGCCTTGTATCAAGGTGTTCGAATATACCCCAGTAACTGGAAAATATTTTTAGTGACTCATCGTAATGCGAAGTTTTATCAAGTTTATTCTCATATAACGCCATCTGCATTCGCAGGTGATTGATGGCTGCTTCAAATGGTAAAAAAAACCGCCTGGCATTGCGTTCCTCCACCCGGCGCTGTTTTATAGACTCAATAATTTCCTTTTCTGACTTAGCAGATTTGTTTGATGCTGCGTGGTGAAATAATCCTTCCGGCAGCATATCGTAAATACCTTCTTTATGCGTTTTTAAATGAAAGTATTCTTTGTGATCGTAATTAGAAATTTCTTCTGCAATTGAATCCACATCTCTCCTGAATGATCTTTGCAAACCGCCAAGCATCAATATCATAATCCGATCATCAGGAATATTGTTTTCTACCATTTCAGCAGCAATTACTTCAGCTTTAAAATCTGTTTCAAGACCGCTTGTTATGGAATTTAAAAAGATTGATTTCATAATTGAATAATAAAACAGACCCTCATCGCTTACTGTTTACCATAATTTTATAATGATTGCTCATACCTGATCTTGCCTCTAACTTAGTCTTTAACTGATCACTCAATAATTGCCATTCGGCATTGCCTAATGTTTCTGTTTCAAAAGGAATAATTGTTATATCAATTGTTCTTTTAAAGGCCTCTTTGGCATGTGGCGACATTTCAATGCCTCTCTCTATAAGCACTTCGTTTATCCTGCTTCCCATTTCATAAAAGCAAAAATTGCGTATGTCTTCTTTTGTAATTATCCGGTTTCTTGTCATCATACCATACCTGAAAGCATTTAGTCTTTCTTCCGGTCTCAGCCTGTTTTTTCCACCAATTGTTGTAGTAAGAAGAAATATAGAATCGGGCTTAACCTTCACGCCGCTAACCTGCTGCAAACGGGTGCCCGAACGAAGGTTATTAGCAGCATCAGCAAGCGTTGTCCAGTATTCTGCATACATTATATCGTTCCCTTCAAAAGGTTTTACAATAATATAATTTGGAATTTCCGTAGCGCTGTTACTAAGCCCCATCGTTTTTTCTTCCATTAAGGCCATGCGTTGATTCATCTCTTTAAGTGTAGTAGCAATAAAATCGTACCCATAAGCAGAAAATGCCGAGCTCTCGCTTCTCAGCAACTCTAAAAGATAGCTTATAAATTCTTTTGCATTTCTCGAATCAAAACGTTCTACTCCGCCGTTGCGTAATGTATAGGTTCCACTTTCTTCTTCGTCCTTTTTCCGGTATGGAACAGGTTGATATTGTCTTGTTTCGTCCGAAAGAGATTTTACTGAAAGAAATTGTTCGAGAACTGATGTTCTTAGTGGAATAATATTACTGTTACCTTTCAACCTGTATTTAAGCTCATTTAGTTGCCTGTTCATTACAGGAAGTGTATTCAAATAAACATATACCTCATCAAGAGATTCCTGCTGCATACCTGCCGGAAAAACAATTTTTAGCCAAAGCAATTTTTCATTTAATTTTTGCAAATCGCTATCGCTAAAAATTTTATTAAAAGAAAGCGGGTAGGGCTGCTTTAGTTTATTCAAATTATTGAAACCCTCATCGGTAATGGTGATAAATTTATTTTCGTAATGGTTCTTAATATCTTTTTCCATTAGGGAGATGAAATCATTATCTAAAAAAGCATTAGAGCCTGAGCGGTCAATATCGCCGCGTGTATGATATTTTAGTCCGGGAATTATTTTCAGTTCTTTATCATCAATATACCATTTTGCTAATCGCAAAAGCTGGTAGGTGCGATGAGACAACTGAGGCTCTATATTTTTCCAGTCGAAACAGAAGAACAAGTGTGGAATACTTTCAATTTTTTTATTGATATTAAGTCCGAGCCAAAGGGTATTGCTTTCGATAAGTTTTCCTTTAATAGTGTGGCCAAAAAGTTGTTTATTAAACGACTGGTCGTAAGTAAACAAACTATTTCCGCTTATTAGATAAGCTATCGCGGCATCAAAAATTTCTATGTTATCGACAGGTGTAAAAAAGATTTCAAGATTTGTATCCAGAATTTCGTTTTGTTTAGAAGATATTTTACGCTGCGTATAAAAATTAGTTGTGCCTGTAAGCAACTCTGTTGGTTCTGCAGGTGATACATGCATAAGTGCATGCGCAGGATTTGCAGAAGTTAAAAATTCAGGAGCAAGAAGGTTGGCAATTTTTTCAAGAATTCTTACCTGGGTATCCTTGATCTCGTTGCCGAGGTTATATAGTTCAGCAGATAATGCCTCCAATATTAATTTTACTATTGGATCAAGGTCTTCAGTATTTTTTATGCTCCAATAATTAAGTGCATGCTTTAGCATCCTGTTTTTTATAGTCTCTTTGGAATTATTTATTTCGGCCATTTGGAGGTATTTATTCTACGTCAAAAAAATAATTATCGTTAGTCTACAGAAAGGGGGCTTAAAAACAAATTAGTGTTGAAGATAAAATCTTCTCCCGTTTTATGTATAATGCCATTCAGGCGTATATCTACTCTCTTTTTTATTTCAGTAAATTGTTTAAGCAAATTGTGTTTCTCAATATTTGTGATAGAAACTGCTAATTCTATATTCGACAGACGGCGCTCATGTGTAGTAATGGATTTGAGTAATGATTTCCGCAGTTTTTCTTCCCATAAAGTTTCACTTATAATTAGCTCAAAATCCAGGTCCCATATTTCACAGCCAAAAGTAGGATCGCTTCGGTGTTCGCCGAATCTTGTCATAATTATAAGTTCGAGGTTTTTTTTTATGGAATAAAATAACTCGCCGGTTGGCAACTCATTTCCTTCCAGAACCACCGAAAGCTGAAGGGGGATTTTATAATAAATAATATTCATTATAGTAGAAGATAATAGATGTACCACAATAATACAATCAGTTTTTTAAAAACAACACAAGAGCGAACGTTTTCCATGTAACTCACAAAGAGATATGCTTTAGGCGTCTGTTACTGTTTCTCAGAAAAGAACGACTATAAGTGTATAGTTGTCAATTTTCTTTGTTTTTTAGTTTTTTTGTTGTTAATTGTAATAGTATATTCCCAAATGCAAAACAAATATTTACAATGCCAGCGCTTGCACTAAACGAATCAGTTAAAACGGCAATTGAAATTTCCCAATCGCTCGCTAAAGAATATCATAATGAATTTTTTTATCCCGGGCATTTATTGCGTTCGTTGCTACACAAAGATGTCGGTTTAAAAAGCTTCATAGAATCTATTGGCAAAGATGCCGGCTATATTATTGAATGGGCCGAAGTACGGATGGATGAATATCCTAAAGCTGCTAAAGCAAAAGATAATTTAAAAGGTGACGAAAGGGTAAAAAATGTTTTTGAGGAAGCTGATAGTGTACGCATTAAACTTGGCCTGGATCTTATTTCCCCGATATGTGTGCTTACTGCTATCGCTAAACCCGGCGTGGCGTTCACAAGCGAAGAATTAAAATCATTTCCAATTAAGGAAAAAGAGATATTGGAAGTTTACTTTAAAGAGGATGGTATTCAGCAGGCTGTAAAAGGAACTGAGGAAGCCGCAAAAACTTCGGCAGGCGCTCTTTATAAATATTGTATTGAGCGCACCGCACTTGCTAAAGAAGGCAAAACAGATCCAATAATTGGAAGAGACAGGGAAACAAGAATGATGATGGAAATTCTTTGCCGTCGAACTAAGCCCAATGTAATTGTAACAGGTGATGCAGGAGTTGGAAAAACGGCGCTTATTGACGGACTGGCGCTGGACATCGTTAACAATAAAGTTCCCGGGCAACTTGCAAATTCCTTAATATTCGAATTGGATTTAGGCTCATTAATAGCAGGCGCCTCCTACAAAGGAGAAATTGAAGACAGGGTAAAAAATATTTTAAAAGAGGTGAAGCAATTTTCAAAAGCAATTATTTTCATTGATGAAATTCACATCCTCCTTGATAGTAAAGGAAGCATTGGTGGTGGAGTTGCCAATCTATTAAAGCCCGAACTGGCAAGGGGAGAAATTACCGTAATTGGCGCCACAACTAATGATGAATATAGAAAGCATATTGAACCCGACCAGGCATTCACCCGCAGGTTTGAAGTATTAAATGTTCCGGAGCCCGATATTGAGGCCGCAGTAAAAATGCTGGATCGCTTAGCGTCAAAATTTGAAACCCATCACCAACTTACAATAGATAAAGAAGCAATTAAAGAATGTGTGAAGCTTTCCAAGAGATATATAAAGGACAGGAGATTACCCGATGCTGCAATTGACCTTTTAGACAGAACAATGGCAGCGATAAGATTAATGGTTGACACGAACAACCAGGATTTAAATAATTTTAAAACAGACCTCCAAAAGTTATCGGACAGTAATGGCAATGGTGACTCAATTCCCGGGCATGAGTTATTCAGCGAATATCAGTGGCTCAATAGCTTGCTTAAAAATAAGATAAGTCCTGTGTTGTTGGGGAAATTAGAAGACGATACGCAAACAGATAAGTTTGAGACATCCCGGGAGTTTGATGATTATTTACATAAAAGCCTTGAGAAATTAATTGTGTTAGCTGACGACAAAAAGCAAGATGTAAATAAAGAAGATATTGCCGCCGTAGTTTCTTACAAAACCGGTATACCACTTGGTAAAATTCAGGCGCAGGAGAAAGAGAAGCTTTTAAATATGGGAAGCTATTTAAAAAGGCGTGTTGTTGGCCAGGACCAGGCAGTGAAATCAATTTCAGAATCTATCCTGGAATCGAGGAGCGGATTAAATAAAAAAGGCCAGCCAATAGGTTCATTTTTTTTCCTTGGGCCAACGGGAACTGGCAAAACAGAGTTAGCTAAATCCCTTGCAGAATTTCTTTTTAATGATGAAACAGCTATGATCCGTTTTGACATGTCGGAATTTAAGGAAGAACATTCTGCTGCGCTGCTCTACGGTGCTCCTCCGGGTTATGTGGGATATGAAGAAGGAGGGATGCTGGTAAATAAGATAAGACAAAAGCCATATTCTGTATTATTGTTTGATGAAATAGAAAAAGCTCACCCTTCAGTATTTGATACATTTCTCCAGATTTTAGATGAAGGTCACATGCATGACAGGCTCGGCAAAGAAGGTGATTTTTCCAATGCCTTAATTATTTTCACTTCCAATATTGGAAGCGAATGGATAGCAGAACAATTTGGCAAAAATGAGATCCCGGGTTCAAATAAATTGATGGAAATAATGACGAAATATTTCCGGCCTGAATTTCTTGCACGCCTTACAGAAATAGTACCATTTGCGCCCATTAATGAAAATAACATTGTACGTATTTTTGAAATTCAAATGAAAGGGTTGCTGGAAGCATTGGATAAACAGGGAATATCCTTTGTAATTTCTGATGAGGCAAAAAAATACCTGGCTTTAAATGGTTTTACACCTAAATATGGTGCCCGCCAAATATCAGGTGTAATACGAAATCAACTTCGCCGCCCTATTTCAAAATATATTATTTCGGGAGAATTAAAAAAGGGAAGTACGGTGAAAGTAAATTTGAAAGAGGAAGACTTAGAATGGGCGATTGAATAAATTTTAACGATATTCAAAAAATGAAATTATATTTATAAAGATTTTATAACTGCTATTCCAATCATCAAATTTAAACCTAAATATTATGCCCCAAGTTAAGCCAGGTATTGCCACTACGATACTTATGCCGGAACCTGACGGAGAGGGATTTGTTGAAATATCTCCCAATAAAACGCTGTTCATCCAAAAGCTAACTAATGAGGATGCTTCAAAACCTGAAATTGTAGAAGGCTTGCAAACGGTAGAGCAGGTTTTTGAACACTTTAAGCCGGCCTGCGACGTGGAATTGAATAGGGAAGATGGATCAACTACCAAGGAAAATTTTCAATTTGGCGGACTGGGAGATTTTGATGTAAAAAGCCTGATTAACCAAAGTGCATTTCTGAAGAATTTAAATCTTGAAAATGATGCGTTTCTGAAAATTCTTCAGCAACTCAAAACTAATAAATCACTCAAAAACGTGATTGAAAATGCCGACACAAAAGCCGCTTTCATTAATTCATTAAAAGCAATGGTTGCAGAATTAGACGATAATTCATAACTAAACTTGAATCCTTATATTCTTAAAATTTATTCGTTCAACCTCAAAAATTAATTATATGGCCGAAGAAGTAAAAGACCCAAAAGTTGCTCAATTTAAAGAGGGAGAGAAACTGGATACTCGTGAAGTGCCCGCTTTAGAGCAATCATTAACAACTTTGGCAAAAGTTGGAAGTTTTGATTTTTTGGAAGCCATTGTGGATGGTGCAGACAATCTAAATCCACTGCGCAAGGCAAAGAGAAATATATTTCTCACCGATGCCAGTAAAAAAGAGCAGCGGCAACAGCTAAAGAAAAAGATGCTTTTATGGATAGACCTTCTCGCAAACAATGAGTCAGTCTCAGAAATGGTTGATAAATGTATTGAAAGAGCTGACACATCTGAGAAGCTGCTTAAAGGCAATTTAAAGAAAATCCTCGATACTACTCGTGATCTTGAACAATCTTACCGTTCAATTCATTTATTTTATAAGAATACCGAGTCTCCAAAGCTTAAGAATGTCGTTATCATGAATGCCTCTATGGATCAACTGACTAATCTTGACGAACCAAGGTTTATTGAATATGTAGCAGAAGAATTAAAGCAAAAGTATGACCGGCTTGATCTTAGGCAGAACTATTCATTAATGGTAATCCCCGGATATCTCAAGTCCAACGCCATAGTTGACAAATGGGGAAAAATGGCTTACAACAACAAAGTGATGCTGGTAACCGATTTTGCAAATATTGAAACGCCGGATGATGTCCTTGATCTATTTACAGATGCGAATCTAACAGGAGGTGATCCGCATAAAGCAAATGTAGTGATGACCTGCAATTACATTGTTGGCAGAGGCAAAAAAACTGAAGTGGGAGAAGAGGAAGATGTGTACGTGCCGGGTTCTGCAGCTTTAGCGGGAAAAATGTACTGCACAAAATTATCACAACCTGTAGCCGGTAAAACCTATGGCTGTATTGATGAAATAGAAGCCGTTCGTTTTGATCAGAAGAAAGCGGAAATTTCAGAACTTGAAAACGTGGGACTGGTTCCCTTTGTAGGCGAGTGGGGCAGGGTAATGCCTTTTTCAGCCAAGACCTTATTTACAGGGGACAATTTGGGAATGCAAACTTATTCGGTTGTGCGGGTATTCGATTTTATTGCAAAGGTGTTATCTGATTTTTTAAACAGACGTGCCTTTGAACTTTGGAATGTTAAGATGGAAGGTAGTCTTCGCAAACAAATTGTAAAATTTCTTGATGGTATTCAGGGCCCTGATAAATTGATAGAAAAATTTCAGATTCTTCGTTTTGAGAAAGATGAAAACCAAAAAGATCACATATTCCTGGATATTCATATCACTCCATTTTTCCCTGCAAAAAGCTTCCTGGTTAAATTGGACGGCTACAAAGGAGATGATGGGGAAGAATGGAAATCATCATTTAAGCAAGCTAAATAAACCGGATCTCTGCTATATTTAACGTAAGAGAATTTAGGGATTTAGTTTCATTTTTATACACGCATTTTACATTAAGCTTTGAAATATGGCTCTTAAATTCTTTTGCATTTACATTGGCAGCTTTTTGGCTTTTTCTATAGTTTTGGTTGCTATAGCCAAGCAGTTCGCAGAAGGGTTTTCGGCCAGCGGAAAGAAGCCAATTGTTTGGGGAAGCTTTTCATCTGTAGTAATTTCAGGAGGCGCATATTTATCTTCACTAATTACTGATCATCTTTTTACCGTGTTCTGGTTTTTCACGGCCATTTTTTTGATCTTTGGAATTATCCACATTGTTTTTTTTCATAACAAATATTTTCGCTCCAACAAGGAAGATAAAAATAGGGTGCTTTTAGGGGAAATTTTATTTTGTATCTCTCTCATGTTTTTCACGATAGTAATTTTTTCTTCTCTTCAATATTTTCTCAAGGATAAGTCTTTTTTATTTTATCCTATGCTAATGAGTATGCTTGCATTTTTTATACCATTATCGGTGCTTAATACTTTTGAAGCAGCCTATAGTATACCTGCTGCCGAATTTAATATATGGCAATATCCTTTAAATGATCCTATCGAATTGCCTGATGAAAAAGCAGGTGAAAAAGTGTTGGTTATAGCGTTTGAAATTGCAAAAAAAAAAGCTGACATGGTAAAAACAAATTTTAGGGCAAAAGGTCCGGAAACCATGAAACTTGGAGATTTATATTATCATTTTATTAATGATTACAATGATGTTCAAAGTGAAACTCCTATAAGATATGCTGATGATGACCTTACAACTCATGAATGGTGGTTTAGGGTAAAACCAAAATGGTACCAGTTGGAAAGAATTCTTGATCCGGAATTATCGATACGTGAAAACAGGATAAAGGAAAATACCATAATTATTTGTGAACGAATTGAAAATGACAGCTTGTAAATTACTATGAGAGACAACAGAAAATATTTTCCGGTTAACTGGATCGACGGTATGAAAATCAATAAGAATCATTTTATTGATCAGGATAACGCCTGCACTGATGCACTCCAACAGATGTCGTCTCTTAACCTGTCACCCATACGTTACGGTGTACTTCCTCCTTCTTTAGCGGGCGAAGAAACCTTTAATGTAAAAATGTCTTTCGATAATCAAAATTCATTAAGGGTTTCAATTCTTTCATGTAAGGCTATTACTCCAGGTGGCGTTAGCATAGACTTGTCTTCGCTTTCAACAGTTGTTTCTGCTGATTCGGGCAATATCCTCACAGCAACTTTTCCTTTTTCGTCCGCAAACAGCGAAGCAACATCATGGGTATTTTTGTTTGTTCACCCATTTGAGAAACAAACAGCCGGAAGTCCGGATGTTGCAGAAAATCCCCCAAGGTTTCCGACTGTTTTGCCAACATATAGTATCCGGCTCGTTAGTGAAAGTGAATACAGGCAATTTGCCCATCACCCGTATGCAATACCTGTAGGAAAGATTTATGTAAATGGCAACGACATTAAAATAGAGGATGAATATATACCTCCCTGCCTTTCATTGAACGCTAATGATGATCTTATTTCATTGCATGGCGAAATAGATAAATTTTTGGCAGATCTTGAATTGTACTGCAGCCAGATAGTTCAAAAAATTTTTAAAAAAAACCAGCAAAACGAAATTTCTGAATTGGTTATGTTTTTATGCGACCGCGTTATGCTTTTTTTAAGCCAGGCAATTACGGCCATGCGTTTTAATGTACTCTACGAACCGCCGGTAATGCTGTTTGCAAATATTTCCACTTTGGCGAGGGTAATAAAAAATACGATAGATATGCGTATTGGCTCAGGCAAGGATGTGCTAATGAATTACCTGATGGAATGGTGTGAATTAAAGCAGGGAGAATTGGAAAGTATGCTTGGCAACCTTGCAAATATTGGATTTATTCACAATGACGTAAATAAGAATATACAAAAGGTAGTAGTATTTGTGAAAGTGACAAACCGCCTTTTTCAAACCTTGAGTAAACTTGAATTTATCGGTAAAAGGAAAGAGGGTGGCGCAGTTACTTTTGTGAAGGAAGAATCTATAAACCGGGAAGTTTCGCAGCCTAAACCAAAACGCCGTTTTTTAGAATAGGAACGATGCAGATTAATATTTTGTTATCAGAAAAAGTAAGCATTTTAATTTTAATATATGCAACCAACAAATACGTCACAAAGAACAAAAGCTTTTCTAAACTTTTTACTGCTGTTTATACTAAGCATTGGTATAATAATAACCACTGTCTTTTTCAGTATAGAGGTTCCATTCAAACAAAATAATGACCTTCGAAAGCAGATAAACATTGTTCAAAGAGACCGTGTATTCAGTTCTAATTTTCTAACTGAAATGTCAGGAATAATTGCAATGCTTGACTCCGTTAATAACACCTCCAGGCCTGATTTTTTGGATGGTCAAATTTCAGAAAATATTAATAAGCTGAGCTCAAAAGTGAATGCTGATTCCGTATACGATAAAAATCTTTATATGAGCATTATGCAAAACCTGGTTGATTTTCAGTTAGCAAAAAAACAATTGCGGGAAGTCACTTCAAAAGCCGACGACGTAAACGACCTAAAAAGACAGAATGAGGAGCTCAGAACCAGGCTTGATGATTCAAAAGCCCAAATTAATAACTTGATGATTCAGCTCACTCAGCGCCGGTAATTTTAAATTCTAAAATTGTGTTATGAATCCTTATCGAATCTATACAAGAAAAACCATGGGGCTGGATAACAGGGTGTGGCGCTTAATGTTTGTTATTATACTTCTTTCAGTAGGATTATTGAGCTATCGTTTGTTGGATAAGGAAAAATGTATTTCGTTTTCGTTTGCCGTTAAAGCCCTTGGGTTACATACCAATGATGTTTTTTACACTGGTGAAACGTTATCTTTTATAGCATCAACACCCTCAAAAGAAATTAGCTGGAATTTTGGTGATAATACCGGAAGCCTTGGAGCAACAGTATATCATCAATTTCTAAAAGAAGGAATATATCTTGTTACAGCAGGCAGCAATTCTTTATGTAAAATCGAAAAGGAAATAACCGTAAAAAACCAGCCCGTTGTTGTGCAATCAGCAGATAATGCAGCAGGTACTATCGCAGGTCGTGTATCATGTTACACGTATGAGGAACAAATATACAGCTATACGGGATCAGCAAAGTCTTACGATTGGAGTGTTCCGAATCATCAAAGCCTTGGCACCAAATCCGGGCAGACTATAACTTACACATTTCCATATGCGGGTAAATATACTCTCCAGGTAGAATTAGATGGTGACAGAAATAAAAGACATGTTCTTGAAGTAATAGTTGAGGATAAGGTGAAACCAAAAAGCCAGGTTTCTGAAAAGGTAACCCAGTTGATACCATATACACCACCACCACCGGCGCCTCAACGGCAAGAAGAATTACCGCCTCCGGTTATAAAACCAGCAGAACCTGATCTAACTCGTGCCGAACCTTCAAATAATAAAATATTCATTGCGCCAGTAACATTTAAAGAATATTTGAAAAAAGTAGCCAACAAAGAAATGGGCGTGCAGGATTTTGACAAATATCTGTGCGGCGGCGGCGGTACACCGGTTATTGTCAATGGCAACAAAAACGATGTCACGACATTTAGTTCGCTTTGCCAGGAGATAAGTGGAAAAAAGAAAAAATTGATATTTGGTAAAAAGACGGTTGAGATAATTGATGTTCAATTACAAAAAATTAATGGATGCGTAACTATCATAGATGTTCATTATAAGTGGCAGTAATTTGCCCAGCCTTCATCATTCAGGTATACCTGTTAACGCTTAATATCTCTGTCAATATGGTTACTCGCAAGTGTGAGGTTTTCCTATCATGAGTTCTTTTACTTTTTTTTAAGGAATGAATTTAATGCCGGTGAAATCACTATTTGGGAGGCTTGTCTTAAAAGGTCTAAATAACCTTTATTTGTTTAAAAAGGTATAAATATTTATATTGCTATTTGGATATATTGACTTTGTAAAACTGGATTTAGTTATGAGCTATAAAAATATTGTAACCTTTTTTATCATATTCTTTGGTATATATGCTCAGCCAGCTAATGCTCAATCATTAAATATCACAGGAGATACCATTTTTGTAAATGCTGAAGCTGAAATTCAAGTTAATTTTCCCACTCTGCCTAAAAGCTTTTCTACATTGCCTAACAATGCACCTTACTCCTTAAAGAGTTTGGGAACAGGGGTAAACATAATTGCAAAATCTGAAAATACTAAGCCGGCAACGCTATTGGTTTCTGAAGGAGGAAGAAATCATCATTTTGTTGTGGTATTTAAAAAGGATATTAATTATAATAACGATGCAGAACTCGTTTACGATTACTCCACGGTTAAAAAACTGGAACAACATATCCGGGAAATAGAAGCCCGAAAAGTTGCGGGATCAAAAAAAACAGTAGTAAAACTCAGGCCGGTTGAGGTAGCAGATGATGGAATAAAAGGAAATGAAATTATAGCGGCGCCGGTTGACAATTCTGCAAATTATTATGCTTTGCTGGAGCAGGGGGATAAAGAGTTTAAACAACAAAATTATGGGGCCGCCAAATCAACTTTTGATAAAGCGCATATCCTGCGACCTGATGATGTAATTCCATTACAAAGACTCGATGAGATTAAAATGAAATTAGGCGAAAACGAAACCTCAACGCAGCAGGAGAATTATAAAAATTATGTTACCGTAACCGGAGAGGCAAAAGTATATTTAGACCAAAAAAAATATAAGGCGGCCCAGGATGCTTATAAACAGGCACTGAGTATGAAACCTGGTGATTTATACGCCACTCACCAGCTTGAAATAATAGCTAAGCTTTTATTGGAGGAAAACGGCCAACAGGAGGCTCAAAAACTTAAAACCTTATACAATGAATATATTGCACAAGGGGAAAAAGCATTTAATCAAAATCAGTATACCAATGCCAGGATCGCTTATGAGCAAGCATTAAGTATAAGGCCAAATGATGGGTTGGCTACAGGCCGTTTGAAGTTGATTGATGAGAAGGAAAAGCGGCAAACGGAAAATGAAGAACTTGAAAATAATTATAACACGGCAATTCAATCTGCAGATAAACTTTTTCAGGCCGGAGATTTTAACAATGCGAAAACAGAATATAATAAGGCCAATAGTGTTATTAAAAGATCATGGCCACAGGACCAAATTAAAAGGATTGATAAAATATTGATCGAACAAATAGCACACGAAAATATCGAAAAACAGAAGCGGGCACAGAGGCTAGATGCGGAGCGACAGGAAAAAGAGAAACTGGCGCTTGAAATTAGTTACGATGCCGCTATCCAATCTGCAGATAAATATTTTAAGGCCGGGGATTATGAAAATGCCAAAATAGAGTACAATAAAGCATTAGATTTTATAAAAAAAGACTGGCCTGCAGATCAAATTAATACAATAAGCAAAATTATTGCTGATCAGATTGCACAGGAAAATATTCAAAGGCAGGAGAGGCTTAAACAAGATCTTGAAAATAAATATAATGCGGCAATGCTAACTGCAGACAAATACTTCCAGGCCGGCGATTATGCCAATGCAAAAGTGGAGTACAACAGGGCAATGAGTATCATTCCAAAACCTTTGCCGCAGACGCAGATAAAAAAAATAAATGAAATAATAGCTGCACAGGTTGCCCAGGCAAATGCAGAAAAGCTGAGGCTGGCAGAGGAGGCAGTGATGTCAGCCAAATATACCCCCCTTATAAAAAGCGCAGAAATTGAATTTGATAAAAGTAATTATATCAAAGCAAAAAGGCTCTATACTGAAGCATTTAACCTAAAGCCATCCGAAGAAGATCCAAAAGAAAGGTTACTTATAATTGAAACCATACTTAACAAAATTGCAGCAGACAAAAAAGCAAAAGAAGATAGTATTGCCTTAGCTAAAGAAACAAACAGGAAATATAGTATTGCGTTGTTAAAAGGAAGGTCGAATTATCAAAAGGACGATCTTTTAAATGCAAAGATTTCTTATGAGGAGGCAACTAATTTAAAGCCATCAGAAGAAGAACCAAGAAATCAATTAAAAATTATTAATTATAAGCTTGAAGACATAGCGAGAGAAATTGAAATGAATAATAACTATGAGAGCAACATTGTTTTGGCCGATAGTCAGCTGATTGCAAAAGCATATGAATCCGCAACTAACGCTTATAAGGCGGCCTTGAGTTTAAAACCATCAGAAGCATATCCGAAGGCGCAGTTAAAATATATTCAATCAGAATTAGCGGATATTGACAAAAGAAAAGAAATTAAAAAAAGGGAAGATGACGAACGTAGGTATAATGATGCACTCGCCAGAGCCAATACGGCGGTGAAAAATAAAATGTATGATGATGCAAAATCAGCATATACTGAAGCTCTCTCTATTCATTCTGACAATGACTTTGCTAAAAGAAGGCTTGAAATAGTTTCTTACCAGGTAGAAAAACTGAGGGACGAGGAACGGAGACAGGACTCTATTAACAAAGCCCCCATTGTTATTGAGCCTGTAAAAAAATCAAGGAAAAACAAATCTGCGCCAGCTCATAACGAAAATATACTTACAAAAGACGAGGTAAAGCCGGTAAGCGATCAAACAACAGAAAACAACCTGGTATCTCAAAAAACTTCCAAACCATATAGCGATGAAGAGCTGAAAAGTAAATATCCGGGTATCAACTTTGCGGCTCTGCCACCTGAACAACCTTTTAATCAAACGGCGGTTGAATCCAGGGTGAATCTTCATATTTATGATACCATGTTGTTGGAAAAGCCAGGTTTGAATCTTTCTACGGTTGACGGGGGAATTAAATTAATTTGCCAGGGCATTAACTTCGAGGAAACAAATGCCTATATTAAATTTCTGATTGAAAATTCTTCAAATACTGATTTTCTAACGGGAGCAATGATGCTCACCTGGATAAGAAAACAAGGGAATCGTGTCAGGTTATATCCCAATCATATATTTCCATCCCCTTTACCTGTTGTAAAACCTGGCGATGAAGTTGTTGTCATCTATGTTTGTAAAACCTATGATATTTTGGACGGGGAGACATTGGGTTTCGAGTTGATTGACAGGCTAAAAAAATTTAAGCTCCAGCTTACTATACCCGGCTCGGCCTATAACGCCGAATGGGTCAGGTATAAGTAAATAACAGGTTAATTAGTATTTTTGTAATTGTTATGCTAATCACCGGAGATTTGTACATCAATAGAATTACTTTGTAATATTTACTTATGAAAGCTAAAGCAGTAATTCTTAATCTCGCAATTTGTTTAATCAGCACATCTTCTTACTGTCTTGACCACGAGATAATTTTTTGCGGCGAAAAAATTCCTGTAGACGACCATTTTGTTGCTGATAAATTAATGAATATAATTCGCAAACAGATCAACTATGTAAATCTGCCCGAACTGAGGCAAAGAGCTAATAAATATTTTAACATTGTTGAATACTATTTAAAGGCAACAGGCTTACCGGAAGATTTTAAATACCTCGCTATTGTTGAAAGTGGATTCACTACTGCTGTTTCTAAGGTGGGTGCAGCTGGTTTTTGGCAAATTATGCCAGCTACCGCCAGAGACTGGGGACTGACTATGAACGAATACGTTGATGAAAGAAACAACATATATAAGTCTACACATGCTGCGTGTAAAGAACTAGCAAGAAATTATTTATACATAAGAAAGAATTACGGAATTTCATCATGGGTGCTTGCAGCAGCAGCATATAATCATGGGGTGGGTAATATAGAAAAAGCGATTAAGCATCAAGGAAAAAATTATTTCCAAATGAATCTTAATGCGGAAACGGCGACGTATGTGTATAAGATTATCGCCGTAAAGGAATTGTTTGAATATCCTGAACTCTATATGAAAAATTTTGGCTACAATGTGTTTAATACTGTGTCGCCTAAGCTTCCAACGCAGGAAGATTTACCAGATGTATCGGACGCCTCAACATTTTCGTCAATGACATTGAAAGTTGATGAAAATGATGGGAATCATCCTGATCGGTTAGATACGGCAAATGTTGAATTCGATAGAACGAAAGTAGAGAATTATCTACCTGATAAAAAGATGAGGTTTGGAAAAGTAAAATTTATATATGCACAAATTATTGGAAAGTATAAAGATTTCAAAGATGGGGATTTAGTCTCTTTTGAATTAAACAATGACCTGCAGGTAGGTAATAGTTTTGTTGGTAAGGGTACAATTATACAATGGCAGGGATGGAAAATTGATGACCGGATATTTATCGACCTCGGATTTGACCATAATGTTATTCTTTATGATTTGCTGAATACTCACGGTGTGTCATTTTCCACATTAAAGAAAAAGGAAAAGGTGATAATAATGGTCAATACTGTTGAAGGCTAATTTAGTCTTTCTTTGAGATCTGCTTTGTAATGTGTTTCAATTTTACTTTTTTAAAGTCTGGGTATGGTTTTTCAAGCTTCTAAATTTAATTTAATTCAACCTCCAGTGTATAGAAATAGCAGAAATCCCAAAACCAGTACCTGTAGGGCTTTCACCTTATAGTCTTATCATTTACACAAATGTTATTTCTCAAATGAAGTATAGTAAATTAATTGGTTTAGCCGCATGCGCTGCTTTGATAGTTGCATGTTTTATACCCTGGGCTTATTATCCCGATTTGCATAAAACCTTTACTGGTGTTTATTCTGAAAGCAATATGTATGGAAAACCAGGAAAATTTTTGGTTTTCTTTGCGATAGCTTCTGCTGTTTTAATATTACTTGCAAAAGTGTGGGCCAAGCGTGTACATCTATTTTTAGCGGCGTTGTTTACAGGTTATGCAATAAAAACGTACATACTTTTTACTTCGTGTTACAATACTTTTTGTCCCGAAAAAAAGATAGGAATTTACTTAATGATGATTGGCTGTTTCCTTATTTTAATTGTCGCAGTTTTGCCGGATATGAAGATCGATAATAAAAAGAAAGAGTATTAATTCTTTTTAATTTCTTTAATCCATGCATCTTTTAAAGTAACTGTCCGGTTAAAAATAAGATTGCCTGGGGCAGAATTTTTATCAAGACAAAAATATCCCTTGCGAATAAATTGATAAGCTGTATCTACTGCTGGATTTTTTAAAAAAGGTTCAATGTATACATTCTTTATAACCTGCAATGAGTCAGGATTTATAAGATCTTTAAAATCTCCTTCCCCGGCTGATACATCTTCGGCCTTAAAAAGTCGGTCATAAAGACGAACCTCTGCGGTATGGGCGTGTGGCTTGCTAACCCAGTGAATGGTTCCTTTTACAATAATGCCGCTTGTATCATTTCCGCTTTTACTTTCGGGTAAGTATCTGCAATGCACCTCAGTAATATTTCCCTGATTGTCTTTAAAAAAACTATCGCATTGTATAATGTATGCGCTTTTTAAACGCACTTTATTACCCGGCGAAAGCCTGAACCATTTTTTGGCAGGCTGTTCCATAAAATCTTCTTTTTCTATCCACAACTCCCTGGTAAACGGAATTACGCGGATGCTCTCATTATTGCCCGGAAAATTCTCACTGGTTAGCTCTTCTGTCTTATTTTCATCATAGTTGGTGATAACCAGTTTTAAGGGGTCAAGAACAACCATAACCCTTTGAGCTGTTCTATTTAATTCTTCACGAATGCAAAATTCCAAAAGACTTACATCAATTAAATTATCTCTTTTGGCAATACCTATCTTATCACAAAAAGTGCGAATACTCGAAGGCGTATATCCTCTTCTCCTGAAAGCTGAAATTGTGGGCATCCTGGGATCATCCCACCCATCTACTATACCCTCTGTTACCAATTGTAATAATTTGCGTTTGCTCATAATTGTGTAAGTCATATTAAGCCGGGCAAATTCATATTGACGGGAGGGAAATATTTCCAGTTTTTCTATGAACCAATCATATAATTCTCTGTGGGGAATAAATTCCAGGGTGCAAATACTATGGGTGATATTTTCAATGCTATCGCTTTGCCCGTGTGCAAAATCATACATAGGATAAATGCACCAATCATCTCCCGTGCGGTGATGATGAGAATGTTTTATACGATACATTATGGGATCTCTCATGTGCATATTAGGTGAAGCCATATCAATTTTTGCCCTCAGCACTTTTTGCCCGTCTGTATATTTTCCTTCACGCATTTCTTTGAAGAGCAAAATATTTTCTTCTATTGAGCGATTGCGATATTCATTTTCCTGGCCGGCTATAGTGGGGCTCCCTTTTTGAATTGCAATTTCCTCTGCGTTGGTATCATCAACATAAGCCAATTCCTTTTTTATAAGAAATACTGCAAATTCATAAAGCTTCTCAAAATAATCACTTGCATAAAATTCATTGGTCCATTCAAAGCCTAACCATTTTATGTCATTCTTTATGCTATCAACATATTCAGTTTCTTCGGTAATTGGATTAGTATCGTCAAAGCGAAGATTGGTATCGCCGCCATATTTTAAGGCTAACCCGAAATTCAGACAAATGCTTTTTGCATGGCCTATATGTAAATATCCATTAGGTTCAGGAGGGAAGCGTGTAATAATTTGAGTGTGCTTTCCCAGATTTAAATCCTCCTCAATTATTGCCTCAATAAAATTTAAGTTCTTTTCTTCAGTCATCCTGATCGTTTTTTTATGGTGGCGAAGTTACGATTTGAGATGTACGATTGTATAACGTACGGGTAAAAAGGAACTACTACGATTTAGCAAGTAGGATGGTCGATCTATTGTATAGCGTTTGTATTTGTCAAACACTGCACAGCAAACATCGTATATTAAACGTATGGCTATCTGGGATTGCCAACCGCTCCCTGGAAAGAATATTTATTTAAAATGGTATTACTTTCACTCAATGCGGATTGATTGACGCCTCTTGGATTGAGATCGCCTTGCGGGCCAAATGAACCTGTGGTTACATAACCTAATGCGCTTGCCAGGCTTGGTTCTGAGATATCACCCCAATCTTTATCAAGTCCATCTGGTGGTTGGCTGTTTAAGGGAAAACCGTTAAAATATTTACCCTCCCCATTTTTATTTGTTGTGCGAAACGACACCGGAAAAATATACCAATCACCAACAGGAATAGGGAAAAAACCCACAGGTTTACCATGAGTTGGTTGAGGCCCAACAAGCTTTACAATCATATACGGCTTTAAATTGTTTATTAATAATTCACTTGCAGAAGCTGTGCCTTTGGTAACAATAAACACTACGCGTGGAAGATTTAAAGCGCCGGCCTTTTTAAAATTTGTTGATGTATTATAATTACTATGCTTATCATTAAACTCCTGTTTCATCATCAGTGATCCGCTTGCCGAAGAGGGTGCAAGATAATCGGCAAGTTTTTCCTGAAGAGAAACATAACCGCCGCCATTGTATCTAAGGTCAACAATAATGTCAGAAATATTTTGGTTTACAAAATTGCTGAAAACAGATTGCAATGCCTGGTTGATCTTTGCAGTATCTCCAAGAAACGAATTAAAGACCATGTAACCGATTTGTTTAGCGTTGATGCTATATACGGTATCTAAAAATATAGGCTGTTCATTGTAGGTAGCAGCCTTTAAAACGATATCAACTGATGCGCCATCAGGTTTTTGAAAAGTAAAATTTGTTTGAGTGCTATTAAAAACATTCTCCACCACAAATTGTGTATTGGTTGCAGCAATGTTTGGGCTACCATTGATTTTTGTAATTTGCCATCCCCTGTGAATACCTGCCTGTGCTGCCGGCGATTCCTCCTCAACAGATTTCACCCTGAGATCATTTGTGTTAAAAAAGAAAACACCCAGCCCAAAGTCCGCTGAAACTCCATTACTGATATTATTCCATTCCTCTTGTTTTACACCAAAGCTCCAGCGATCAACGGGTGTTACAAATCCAGGCTCTGTACTGTACTGGCGTATGGCCTCCATAATTTTATTCGGATCATCATAGATTTTACCATTAAATGTTGCCGGAACTTGATTGTACCATAAGTATAGGTCTCTTGAATAAATTACTGACGAGTCCTTTAACTCATCGCCGGTAGCTGCAGGCTTTAAAATTACATCGTTATTTTTTTTACAGGATGAAAACACTCCGATTGAAACGATGAGAAGAACTGTGAGGTAATTATTTTTATTGAGCATACAAAGTTGCTTTAAGCTTATATAACTAACGACAAATTTAGACCAGCAGTTCATAAAAAGCTGCTTTTAAGAAGAATCATTTTTTTAACTAAAACTTATACTCCGTAAAACATGCCCTGAATAGTACACAAAAAAAATGCCTTGCACGCAAGGCATAAAATCTTAAATAACCATTCTGAAATTACTTATCAATTTTTGTTTTTGCTTCACCATTTTTCACATCTACCTTATGTTTTGTTGTGCGGCCATTATGTTGGTGTTTAGCTTTATAGCCCTTATGATGTTTATGCTTGCTGAATGTATTATGCACTTTCTGTGGTACAGTTGAAGTGGCCTTTACTTTATCCTTATCATCCTGTGCTTGTGTGGCAAGACTTATCGTGAAAGTAAGCATTAAAAGAAATAATAATTTTTTCATGGTTTTTTTTTAAAAAATAATTAAATATTTAGAACCAGAGTATTACAAACTTTATGCCGTGGATATATATATCAATTATCAGGGTTTGTTAAATTTGCCAGCTAAATATCCGCGACCAAAAGGCTGCAACCTCTTACATCACTTGCATCACATCTGCCTAGCACTTCAAAGCATTCGTTATAATGCAGTTTTCCCAGATCATCAGTGGCTATAAAACCACAGGAAT
>JBDSFG010000196.1:0-7071 GCA_039919615.1 Ginsengibacter sp.
CAACAAAGGAAAAGCCTTTGGCATTTACAATGCCATAAAAGGCTTAGGCTATGTGGTTAGTCCAATTATTGGTGGTGCAATTGTAATGAAGTCAAATTTCGGAGGCATCTTTTATGCCTGTGCAGGTATTGGTTTTATTGCTTTGTTGCTTGCCTTTACATTACCAGCCGATAAACAAAAAGGCAGTGCAGCGTTTGATGATGACGATGATGATTTTTCTTTCAAATCACTGTTTGTGGTTTTTAGAAATAAAACGTTAGCACCCTGGTTTTTAATTATAGTTATCAATATGTTTTTTGTGGGCATACTATTTGGCTTCTTACCCGTTCGCCTTCACCAGTTAGGCTATAATCCTTTCAATACCGGTTTGCTGCTTTCCGTAACAACTGTTTCTTATCTTTTAGTGCAGCCGGTTGCCGGTTGGTTGGCTGACAGGTATAACCAGGTTTTAATACTTCGTGCAGGAATGTTATTATCTGTAGTATCAACAGCAGCCATACCTTTTGTTACAGGCACGCTATTAATTATTACCTGTATTGTAGCAGGTATTGGCATTGGCGTAGTATGGACAAACTCTGATGCCTTGGTTAGTAAACTTGCAAAAGAAAATGAAATGGGCGCAACAATGGGAGTAGCAGGTTCTTTTAAAGAATTGGGAGATATGATAGGTCCCTTGTTGATGGGGGCAATTTCACAGGCATTAGGCTTGAAATGGGGCTTTGTTATTTGTGCTGTATTAGTTGGGATCGCCTTACTGGTAACTATAGTGGTCGCTGAAAAACCAGCGGCCCAAATCGAATGATTAAAGGCGCAGATCATTGGGGTTTATGAGCCTGAGATAATAAATTACTCTTTCAAAAGCGCCGCCGTGTTCTGCCCGGCCTCTTGCCTAAATAGAAATACGGCTAAGGTTAAAATTAAAGCCATCACCAAAAATAAAAACATTGGTTTGATCTTTTAGTCTTTCCAGAAAATGCATACGTATTCCAAATTAAAATTTTTTGAGTTGAAATTATTTCTCTTACTTTGTATTTCAAAGTGCTTTTAAGTTTTGGAATCTTTCATATAAACAGGAAAAAACAAATCCGTCATGGAATATTTTGTAAGTGAAACTTCCATCGTTCGTGAAATATGGAGCAACCCAGACACGATACTCTTTATTTTTGGAGGGTCGGCTGCTGAGTTTACACTCAACAAAGCTGTTGACTGGCTTTATTTTACGGGCAAATTGCCCCAAGACCCAATCGGTCGTTTGTTTTCTACGGTGGTGTATGCACACAAGATAATTTTTCAGAAAGAAGAAAAAGCATTGTTGGCAATAAAATCAATAATGCAGATTCATAAAAATGTAGAAGCAGCACGTGGTGCAGCCATCCCCGATTGGGCATATAGGGATGTGCTATACATGCTTATTCATTATTCCAACGCTGCTTTCGAATTGCTGGAACGAAAACTTTCGATGGAAGAAAAAGAAGAAGTTTTTAATGTTTTTTGGCGGGTTGGCAACGAAATGGAATTGCCCAACCTTCCAACTAATTACCCGGACTGGCTGGTTTCCCGCAACGAACATTTGAACAATGATTTGGCTTACAGCCCGCTAACCGAAGATTTATTTAAAAAATACAAACAGCATCTCGGTGCTTTTCGATATAAAATTTTATTACAAGTGCAAAAATTATTGGTGCCAAAGCAAGTTTATGTGTTGCTGAAATTTTCAAAATCCGTGTATTTCAAAACCGTGCTTTATCTCTACAAACGTGTTAAACATCTTGCTTTATTCAAAGAAATAAAGTTCAGGTTGTTACCTGTAAAATACCAGGAAACGTTGCGGACGTTTGAGTATCGGTAATTATTCAATGAATGTAGAAACAAAATGACAGACAAAAAAACATCCACTCAAAATTTCCTGCGGACAACAGCCCTAATAGTTGCGTTGGTTGGAGCAGTCGGCTCACTTTATTTTATGTTCAGTGCAAGTCGTAAACAAAATTCTATTATTTTGCTTGGGCTTTTTACAGCCTGGGTTCTTTCCCCATTCATAGGACTGTTTATTTCATCTAAAATTTCCAAACGCTGGACAGTTACTACCCGTTCATTACTTTACTGGCTTATAATAGTTCTCACAATTGGTTCTTTGGTTGCTTACAGTGGAGCATTTAACACACCTCAGACAAAAAACGCCTTTATATTTCTTATCGTTCCTTTAATATCATGGATACTTTTAATAGTAGCTGTTTTGACAGCCCGAAGACTTTCACGCAAGACCAATTTGAATTCATCAAACTCAAACATTAATTTATAACAAAATGGAAAAAGCGAAATCGCCTTGAATGGTATTGCTTTCATTGGCTGCTGTAGCTGGAAACTTCTTTTTATTTTATGGGTTTCCTATAACGCTATTGACGATGGATTTCAAGGCTCGTTGCCTGAAAAAAATTCCTATGTTACTTTAATGGGACTTTTATCTCCCTCCAGGTCTTGTGCGTAGCAGTACACGACAGCAACAGTATCTTATGAGCCTGTGATAATAAATTACTCTTTCAAAAGCGCCGCCGTGTTTTGCCCGCCCTCTTGCCTAAAATAGAAACACGGCTAAGGATAAACCCTAAAGGACACTTTGCAATAATCAAAGCTAAAAATGATAGGTAATCCCTGGTTGTTGATACCAAGACATATCCTTTAGCTATTTTTACCGAAACACAAAAAGAAGATGAAAGCTACTTTTTTAGTTCAAGGATTTGGAAATACTTCTCCTGATGCCACTGGTACTTATCTTAAAAGTTTATTACAAGATGCAAGTTTTACAAATTTTACTGGCGTTACAGCTTTTGCTAGCGTAAGTGCTGTACTTGGTATAACCCCACTTATACAAGCTGCAAAAGCCCATTTGCAACAAATCAATTTAATAGTTGGTATTGATCAGGAAGCTACTTCCAAAGAAGCATTAAAAGCAATACTGTCGTTGCAAATTTCAGCTTATATATTTTTCCAGAAAGAACAGATAATTTTTCACCCAAAATTTTATTTATTTGAAGGGCCTGCAAAAACCAAATTAATCATTGGATCTTCAAATTTAACTGCAAATGGACTATTCGCAAATGTAGAGGCTGGAGTTTTATTAGAAACCGAAAATCAAGCCGATTCAAATATTATAGCGGGTTTTAAGACATACTTTTCAACACTGTTCAATTTGAATGACCCAAACCTTTATCCAATTACAGACGCTAATATTGACCACTTTGTGAACAAAGGAATCGTTCCAAATGAATCAATTTTCAGAGTTCGGCATGGTAAAGCACCTATAACAAATAATATAAATGCTGGACTTCAAAATATACTAAATATACCAGCAAGGCAAACATCTACAATACCTGCTGCTTTTAAAGCGCAACGAGTAAGACGTGTAAGAGCTACTATTTCAGTTCCAATTCAGGTTACCCAACAAGTCATTATCCAGCACGGAACTTTAGTATGGGAAAAAAATAACTTGCCCCAATCAGATGCTCAGCAAGTGCCTGCCGGGAGTGCTGTAACAGGTGTAATTAGATTGTCAGATGCAGGTTTTAAATTGGATGGAAATCCCATTGATAGGAACACTTATTTTAGAGACGAGGTATTTGGCGCTTTAAATTGGACTATAAGACCAAGAGTGAATAAACCTGCATTAGAAGAAGCAGCAGGCCAATTTGATATAAATATATTAGGCGTAAGCTTAGGCATAAATAATTTACGGATTAGCCACGATCCTGCACGAATTGCAAATCAAAATAATGTGCCTACAACGATACACTGGGGAAGAAATAGTATTGTTATGAATTATTTAAAACAACATAACGTAACAGGAAGAACCTTGAAACTATTCAATCCCCCACTAGATTCACAGAATTTCCGAATAACCATTACATAGAATTCAGGCAATAGCCTAAACGAGTTTAGCAAATAACTCCTAAAATAATTAGCATTATATTTTTTTGGTTCAAATCACTCCCTTATCTTTGGACTGAAGTAGTCCAAAATGAAATTAGAAAAAACATTCGGCGATACAGTAAAGAAACTTCGAGAGGAGAGAAATCTTCCTTTACGAGAAGTTGCGGAAGCATTGAAGATTGACACTTCAATGTTAGGTAAGATTGAGAAAAATAGTCGCAAACCTACTAAGCAGTTAATAGAAAAATTTGCGGAGTTCTTTAAGGTTAGCGATAAAGATTTGACAATTGCCTTTTTGAGTGATGAAGTTGCTTATCAAGTAATGGAAGAAGAAGATTTTTCCAATGAAGTTTTCAAAGTTGCAGAGGAAAAGGTAAAGTATTTAAAAACTAAAAAGCCTCTTGACAAATGAAATTAATTACAGAAGCATCAGCAGAAAAATTAAGAGGTGGGTTTTACACACCTGAACCTTTAGCAGAATTTATTTTGCGTTGGGGGATTAATGGCAGTAATAATTTTGATATACTTGAACCAAGTTGTGGAGACGGAGTTTTTTTAGAGCAACTTGAAAAACACAAGTTAAAATACAAATCAATTACGGCAGTTGAACTTGATGCAGAAGAAGTGGTAAAGGCAGAAAAGATAAATTTGCAAAACAAGCAAATTATAAATGCTGATTTTCACACCTACTGCAACAACACTTTACAACGCTTTGATTTAATTGTTGGCAATCCACCATACATACGCTACCAATTTTTTGATAGACAACAACAAGTGGAAGCGGAAGATATTTTTATTAAAGCAGGGTTGACTTATTCAAAACTTACAAACGCCTGGGTTTCTTTTGTTGTTGGATCTTCTCTATTATTAAAAGAAAAAGGCGGAAGAATTGGTTTTGTTTTACCAGCTGAAGTTTTACAAGTTTCGTATGCGCTACAATTACGAAAATTCCTTGCGCATTTTTATAATAAAATCAATATCATATCATTCGAAAAATTAGTATTCCCAGACATTCAACAGGAAGTTGTTTTATTGCTTTGTGAAAAGAATGAAACCAAAAATCATAACATCGAACACATTGAATTAAGGGATGCCATCGACCTACAAAAATTAGATGCTGCAATTTTAAAAAGCCCCAAAAAGAAAATTGATTTTAAATCCAATAAATGGACTTTTTATTTTTTAGAGCAGGAAGAAATTGATTTCTTAGAGAACATTGCAAAGAAACGCAACATTTCAACTCTTGGAAAATATGCAAATGTTGAAGTGGGCATAACAACAGGCTCAAATGATTTTTTCACAGTTCCATTAACGACTATTGAAGAATTCGATTTACAGGATTATGCAAGGCCAATGGTTGGCAGAAGTGTTCAAGTAAATAGCGTAATTTTTACTGAAAGGGATTGGGAGAATAATAAATTTTCAAAAGCAAAAGCCCATCTTTTAGTTTTCCCTGAAAGTAAAAAATTGAATAAAAAAAATGGTGCGGTAAAATATATTGCGCAAGGAGAAAGTTTGGGAATTCATAAAGGTTACAAAACAGGAATTCGTAATGATTGGTTTGTAGTTCCTTCTCTTAAGATTTCTGACGCCTTATTTATTAGACGCAACAATCTTTATCCGAGACTAATAATTAATGAAGCAGAAGCTTACACTACAGACACAATGCACCGTGTTTTCGTAAAGCCCTACACAGATATCAAAGCCTTAACAGCGAGTTATTATAATTCACTTTCGCTTGCATTTACAGAAGTTTCAGGACGAAGCCACGGTGGCGGAGTTTTAGAACTAATGCCAAACGAAGCAGAAAGAGTTTTGCTACCCTATCATAAAGACAATGCATCATTATTACCTCAAATTGACAACCTAATTCGTAACAAAACAAACATTGAAGAGGTTTTAAAAATTACTAACCAAATAATTTTAAAAGAACACTTCGGTTTGACACAGAAAGAAATTAAATTGGCTCATAGCATTTGGAAAAAACTATCTTCTAGACGATTAAATAGAGGCAAGTAGTTTCACGAATTGGCACCTTGCAACGGACCACGAAGGAGGGAATGGAGCTTATATGCGGTTTGCCAAAATGGGGGTCGGAAGCCGTGTTTCAACTTTTTGTTTTTCAATTTAGCAGCAGTCTGGCTTGACATTATACAATTAAGCTAAGTGCAATCATCAACTTTTAAATTAAGGTTGACACTTCGTATTCAAAGACTATTACTAGATCAAATGATTGTTAAAAATGGATACCATTTTGCGGCTGAATTGCTTTGAAAGGCCTGGATAATTTTTTAAGATCTCATATAAATTGATCATGATTGCTGATCAGTCATTTTGCATTCCTCCTCTTACCAAAATGACCACTTATTTATTTTTATATTTATTTACAAACAAAATATAATGTGGAATCTGAAGTAACACATGAAAAAATAACAAACTCGTTGATCATCTTTTCCGTCATGAAACCGGGAAACTGTTCCTCTGCCGTGTCTCCCTCCACGCCTTGTGTGTAGCAAAACACGGCAGCATGAGTGTCTTATGCGCTGAGATAATAAATTACTCTTTCAAAAGCGCCGCGGTATTCTGCCCGGCCTCTTGCCTAAATAGAAACGGCTAAGGATAAATTTTTGAAACAAATTAATTAAGTAAACCACTATCATTTTCTTTAAAATACTATCACAGGTAAATCAGGCTGAAGACCAAAATAAATCTGCGCCGCCGTTTCGTAACGACTATCATTGGAAAAGCCATGTTGTCTTATAACCTGTGCGTCTGTAAAGTAATGTGCTAATTTATTTTTTGTATAAATACCACTGGTTCCTGCGGCTGAATACATAAGATCTACTGCCTGCAGGCAAGTTTGATTGGTATGTGTAACCGCCAATAATAGTGCAGCTCTCTCTTCAAGAGAAAGCCTTTCTCCGGCTAATGTTTTATTCCAGCACTCTGTAATTTTCTGAAATAAATATGCACGGCTTGACTGAACAAATGCTTCTGCCAATCCTAATTTCTTTTGCACAGATCCTCTTTCCCTGATAGATACCATTGAACCAAATGGCACTTTCTTTTCTGCTATCGCTTTTAATTCTTCAATCGCATTGCGTGCAACAGCAAGTGCAACCGGCGCAATAAGACTCGCTATAC
>JBDSFG010000201.1:0-8019 GCA_039919615.1 Ginsengibacter sp.
TTTCAGGAGTAAGGCTATTGAACTCCTGCAGGATCAAGCCTGCTTCATCACCTTTTAGATTATATAAACCAACAGCCGCACCTATAGGGAAATATTTTTTATAATAATCTTTCAGGCCTTGTTTAGCTTTCTTATTTTGTGTTCCTGGCTTGTCAGAAGATTGACCTGTTATTTTACATTGAACAAATAATAAAAAGCCGAAGCACAGCAAGGAGAATGTGGTTATCTTATTTCCCATCTTTTAAGACTTTTGTTATTATAACTCCAGTACCATTACAGAAATGCAGATATCTTAAGCTTGACCTCATTACCCGAGAAACTTTAGCTCCGCTGTATGCAACAGGCTTGATCTCATCAGAATTATCAAACTGCTATAATTCTGCATTTAGCTAAACAGCGATAAAGAGAGCTAATAAGAGACAAATGTTTTTTACAACAAGCACAGATTAATTTGACCTCACTCCAACTCTTCCCCAAACGGGAGGGGTTAGAAAACTTTGATAAATTTAGAATCCAATTGAATTACCGCCATCTACCGGCAGCACAATTCCGGTTACATAACTGGCTTCTCCGTTTGCCAGGTATAACGCAGCGTTTGCTATATCCGCCGGGTTTCCTAAAAAGCCCATCGGCGTTCTGCTCATTACTTTTTGTTTTCGCTCAGGATCATTGTTTAAAGCTTTTGCAGACATGTCAGTTGCAATAAACCCTGGTGCAATACAATTCACCCGGATACCTTTAGGCGATAACTCTACCGCCATTGCTCTTGTCATGCCTTCGATGGCTGATTTGGAAGCTGAATATGCAATCACTTTGGGAAGGCCGTACTGCGAAGCCATAGAGCTAATGTTGATGACAGAGCCACTCCCCTTTTCGATCATGCATTTAATTACCTCCCTTGATAGTGTGAATACTGCTGACACATTCGTGAGCATTATTTTTTGAAATTCTTCATCGGTTACTTCAGTAAAATCCTTTTTCATATTGATGCCTGCATTATTTACCAGGATATCGATATGACCAAACTGTTTTATTAAATCCTCAACAAGTAAAGGAATGGCTGGTAAGTTACTCAGATCAAAAGAAAAGATATTGCATCTGCCTCCTAATTTATTTTTTACATTTTCAAGTTTGGTTTTATCCCTCCCTATTACTATAGTGTGAATATTATTAGCAACAAATTTTTCGGCAATGGCAAGGCCAATGCCAGATGCGCCACCGGTTACTATTGCTATTTTTTTTGTGTTTGCAGTTATCATTATCTTCTTTTTTTGGGTTTGATGAATAAACTAGTTATCAGGCTAACAGGAAGTTTTACTTCTTTATAGTATGCTAAGGTATGACCAGGCTTTCCATAATTTTCCAAAAAATTATTTATCTTTTACGCAACAAATTTTTAAATCCGTAAAATTTGATCTCATGGATTTTCCTGGAACGATTGACATACTCTTTGTAATTCTTTATCTGTTGATTATTGCAGGTATTTCTGTGTGGTCAATAAGAAAAAGTAAGGCATCGCCGTCAGATTATTTTTTAGCCAACCGCAGTTTGGATGGTGAGTTATTGGCGCTTCTATACTTGCCTGAAATGTAGGCTCAGAGCATATCGTAAGCCTTGCCGGAACCGGGGCTACATCAGGTTTGGTAATGGGGCATTACAAATCAGAAAAAATCTTTGCAAAAGTTAGCAGTTATCGCAGGTTAACAATTTTCAATAAAGCGGGCAATTTTATTTGCCAGTTTCTAAAATTATAAACTTCGGCCTTATTCCGGCTCATACTTATGATCTTTGCATTGTTAATTGTACCCTTAACTGTTTCTAATAGTTGCTGCCGAACGTTTTCATCCCCAATCATGGCTATTTTGCATGCTTTGTAAAAATCAGTATGCATACCATAATTTTTTAAAACCGGTGGCACATTTTTGAATTCAGGAAAGGTTTGAAAGTGTTTTACAAAGTAGAAAAAATCTCCATTAATTGTTTTTGTGTACGCAGTGTAAAAATTCTCCATGGTTAAATGTTTTAGAAGTGAAGCGTGTTTGTAAGCCAGCTTTACATGGATACCCGGAAAATGTTATAACAAGATACAGGCCGGTAATAATTCATAAGATATCAATCCAAAAAATAATTGTGAAATATAAGATAATAATGGAGGTTGGTATTTCAGGGAAAGGGGGTAAAACGTTTATCAGGTATTAACTGAAAATCTATAACCTCAAAATTACAGTTTTTTTTTACAAATTTTACTTTTTCTGCGTGGTTTATTTTGAGGATGGTTCCTGATAAATAACAACAATGATTAATAAAATAGCGCAGTAATTAAATTAATTTCATCTTCAAAAAAACTATATGAACAAATTCACTGGTTTTTTAGGATGTCTGGCAATTATTTTAATGGCTTTTCCTTTAATAGCCAATTCTCAAAAAAAGATAATTGCTTACGATTTTGAAGCGCCAATGAATTTAGAGGATTGGTATGTTGCCAATAATGAAATCACCATCTCACAAGGTGGTGGCGAAGACTGTGCTCAACTTTCAGGCTCAACCAAATGCCTTAGAATTCAATGGAACAATGTGCCCGAAAACAAACCCAACTTCTGGTTCTGCGACATAAAAATTGACACATTCGGAAACAAAGCCATGCAAAATACCTGGCAAAATTTTAAGGAAAATACCTGGATCAGTTTTAAAGTAAATACTGCCGATGCTGATTCTGTTTACTTCCAGTTTATTGTTTTTACAAAAGATGAAAAAGATAAATGGGGTTCTCATGAAGTGGTTGGTGTGAAAAGCTCAACGTGGACAACAGTAAAAGTAAAATTCAGTAGCCTGCAATATTATAATTGGGGCAAAGGCAAGATTCCCACACCTGATTTTAAATCAATCATCCCGGCACGAATGGAGATAGGCTTAAAATCTTCAAAGAAAAATGAAAAAAACAAAATTGATGTGAGGCTCGACGATTTCACAATTACTAATTATGAGCCATAAGTTGTTAGATGACGCTTCGGTCGCTTTATCTTCTTACTTTCTTCCTAAAAATCAAAGCCTTGTTGGGTAAGACTTTCTCTATTTATATTTCATGTATCAAATTCATTGTCCTTCATAAGCCCATTCAGCAACACAATTATTGCAGCAATCTTTTAAAAAACGGCTTTAACTCCTCAGCAAGTATTGCATGATCTTCAACACTGGGATGACCAGAGCAACCTCTTGCCTGCATAGGTTCGAAAAAAAATAAGGACACCGCTTTATCAGAAGAATGTAAAGCATCAATATTTTGTTTTACAGCAGTCAGGCAATTTTGCAGTGTAATTCTGCCACTCCCATTAACCATTGGGCTGCTCAACAGCGCTATCTGTGCAGCAGGATATTTTGATTTAACGAGTTGTACAAATTTTACGTAAGCGCTTACAAAAGTTGCAGAGTCAAAAGCCGACCTTTCTTTTTTACCATCACCGTGGCTAAAGTCGTTAGTTCCCAAGGCAATACTTACAATTACTGGCTTAAACAGGTTGAAATTCCAAAGGCGCTGACTGGCATCCTGCAAATCTGTTTTTTCATACACCTGTGGCATGGCAGGTCCATTGCTATTCCAGTTACGGTAAACCCCGATTCCACTCACACCGCTTACAACATAGTTTACCTTTAAAATTCTTGCTACACGTGGGCCATAAGCGTAATAAGCATTGTGATGGTCGTGGTAGTCCCCGGTATTACACCCAGTTTCAGAGGCATCTGAAGCAGCGCCACAGGTAATACTGTTGCCAATAAACTCTATTAAAGGCGCATCAGGTTTCTTTAGAGGCCGCAAATTTTCTCCGGTTATTTTTTCTATAAATACCGGGCCCGTTTGCGCCTCAGTTGCTTTATAAATCCATACAGTATGTGTGCCGCTGGCGGGTGAGGTAATTACAAACGGCTCCCTGTTGCTTCCTTCTATTTTTATTCTTTTCTGGTATACACCATCCAGTTCATATTGCAGATAATTGTGCCCCGTAGGATTAGTAATATTGGCAAAAACACTGCATTCTTTTCCTGTGAAACTAAAACCGGCGTGTGCGGCAGAAGTAATTAGTTCAAGTTGCTCATTCGCTAATGCATATCTTCCCACGGGAGATAAAAGTGAAGCCTGTAAAGTATCATTAGCCGGGGCCAATCGTTTTACAGGAGAACAACTTATATTAAGCAGTAGAAAAATTAAAAAGAAGCGATCGAATTTAAATTTCATGATAAGATTGTTACTTCGGTAAATTATAATTTATGCAATATAAATATTTAGATCAATGAGCTCGTTTTATCAACTAAAAAAGACTGCTGCCCATGTTGTCAATGAAAACCGCTGCATAAAGACCTTCCTGCTTTAACGCGGCAACATTCACGGCAATAGATTGAAGAGAATTCTTAATAAGCACCAGCAGGAATCTTGAGTCAAAAAGATACCTTTTGTCCGGTTACAAATCCAAACCAATCTATATTAATTCAGCTTTAGTATCCTGATTGTTTAAACAAGTCTGGCGTCGTTTTAATTGCAAGTCATTTTAATTTATTATCATTCCGTAACTTCCATTTCTATATTTTATCAATACTTTTTTAAAAAATTAAAACGAATTCATGTCAAACAATACAGAAAATTCCCGTAGAAAATTTCTTCAGCAAATTGGAAGCGCCGGACTATTGGCAGCAGCCAGCCCGCTTAATGGTTTGGCATTCTCTGAAAAAGCGGAGGAACGCATTATAACATATTCAAAAAAAATATCTGCAAATGATAAAATTAGAATTGCAGTAATTGGATTTGGTATACAAGGGCACATGGATGCAGCTACCGCATTGAAAGTTCCCGGGGTTGAACTTGCGGCCGTTAGTGATCTTTATACCGGCAGGTTGGAGAATGCCAAAGAATTGTATGGTAAAGATATTTTTACAACTAAGAATTATCATGAGATACTTGATAGAAAAGATGTGGATGCTGTTATTATTGCTGTTACTGATCACTGGCATGCAAGAATAACCAGGGAAGCTTTAAAAAAAGGAAAGGCTGTGTATTGTGAAAAGCCAATGGTTCATAAAATCAGTGAGGGCCGGGCTGTAATAGAAGCTCAACGTTCAGCTAATAAAATTATGCAGGTAGGTAGCCAGCGGGTGAGCAGTATTGTATATGCAAAGGCAAAAGAATTATACAAGGCTGGTGAAATTGGAAAGTTAAATATGGTAAATGCCGTTTACGACAGGCAGAGTGCAATAGGTGCCTGGGAATACACAATGCCGCTGGATGCCTCACCCGGAACTGTTGATTGGGAACGGTATATTGAAGGAATGAATAAGATCCCGTTTGATCCCAAAAAATTCTTTTGGTGGCGCAATTACCGTGAGTTTGGTACCGGCGTTGCCGGTGATCTTTTTGTACACTTACTTTCAGGTACTCATTTTATCACAGGATCAAAGGGGCCTGATAAAATATTTTCGGCAGGACAGCTCTCATATTGGAAAGACGACCGTAACGTTCCGGATGTAATGACCGGAATTCTGCAATATCCTGAAACACCAGAACATCCTGCCTTTCAGCTTACGCTGCAGGTAAATTTTGTAAGTGGCACCGGGGGGCAGGAGATTATTAAAATGGTGGGGGAAGAAGGAACGATTGAAATTAGAGGCAGTGGCCTCACTGTTCATCATAGCATAATGCCTAAAGCGCCGGGGATTGGCGGATATGACGCTGTGTTTACTTATCCCAAAGCTATGCAGGATTCCTTAATGACGGCATATAACCAGAAGTACACAGATGAAGACAAGAAAAGACCAATAAAAGAAGATATCGTTTTTAAGGTGCCGCAGGGATACAGCGACCACCTTGATCATCACACTAATTTTTTTGATTCAGTGAGAACAGGTAAACCCGTTGTGGAAGATGCGGCCTTTGGTTTCAGGGCCGCCGCCCCAAGCCTGGCCTGTAATGACAGTTATTTTGAAAAGAAAATAATCTCATGGGATCCGGAAAAAATGATGGTAGTAAAGGGTTGATGAAGACTCCTTATTTAACTTACCTGCAAAATTTTTATGCTGACTGATGAGGTTTATATATTATGAGATTAAACTTAGCTTTGCACCTCAAAAAAACAAGTGATGACTAATAGAACATTTTCAATGATTAAGCCTGATGCAACTGAAAAAGGATACACAGGCGCAATATTACAAATGATAAATAAAGCCGGTTTTAAAATAACTGCTATGAAAATGACACATCTTTCCAAAGAAAAAGCAGGAGCTTTTTACGAAGTGCATAAGGAGCGTCCATTTTATGTTGAATTGGTAGGGTTTATGAGCCGGGGACCAATAACCGCATTGATTTTGGAAAAAGAAAATGCCGTAGAAGATTTTAGAAAATTGATCGGAGCCACAAATCCTGCTAATGCTGAAGAAGGCACTATTCGTAAGCTATATGCATCTTCTGTAGGAGAGAATGCTGTTCATGGGAGTGACAGCGATGATAATGCAATTATTGAAGGTGATTTTTTCTTTAGCAAATTGGAGCAATTTTAGGTAACCTGTAAATTATCTACTGTTAATACTCACCTCACTGCAAAGTTGCATAGTAACTCTATAGGTTTCTCTACGTAATTATAATATCCCTTTATAGCTTTATAAAAATTACCTTACCATTTATATCTGTTAAAAACATTTTGTAAGTTTAAAACGCGAACCCGCAGCGTTTATCTTTGCGTAAATGAATATAAAAAATTTGCTGCCATTGCTTTTTGTAAAGCCTTATTAGTTGCCATTTCTAAATTTTTTATGTACTCTACCTGAAAAATCAAATAAACCAATTTATGCCAGAAACAACAGCAGATACACAGCAATTACAAACACCAACTCCTGGCACGGGTTGTTTTTGGTGTACTGAAGCAATTTTTCAGCTACCGGAACCACTTGTAAACGCAACAGGCGGGTATAGCGGAGGTGTCAATGCTAACCCTACTTATGAGCAGGAATGTGCTAAAAATACAAGGCAGGCAGAAAGCGTCAATATTATATTTGATAAAAGCAAAAACAGCTTTGATGAGCTGATTAATAATTACCACAAAATAATAGCCATGAAAATTTACATGCCCGTTCTAGTTAGTTTATTTTTTTCTCTCCCATCCTTTGCTCAAAAATTCAGTGCATCAATTGATCTGCAAATGAGCTTACCGGAGGGTGAATATAAAAAGGCTAATCGTGACGCAGGTATCGGGGGACGAGGCAATTTTTTTTTCAGGCCGGGTAAAAACATACCAGTTAAGATTGGTATAGAATCCGGCTTTCAGGTTAAGGGAAGCACCAGCCAATATTTTTCAGGATTTATAAATGGATTTTATGACGACTTCAAAGTATCTGCTTCTAATAATATTTTTTCTTTGATGTTTCTGGCAAGATTACAACCGGAAAAGCATGGAAAAATAAAACCACTTATAGATGCAATTGCCGGATGGAATGTATTTTTTTCTACAGTAACTATAGAGCGGCTTACTTATTTCAGTGATTACAATTCGTCTTACTCAAACTCATCAAAAGCTAAGTGGGCTTTTACTTATGGCACAGCAGCAGGGTTGGATATTCCGTTAAACAAAAGAGACGATGTTGGACTTGAAATAAAATGCGCTTACCTCATTGGCAGCAGCGCCACCTACTTAACTGACCCGAGAATTGATAATAGCGGTGAAGTTTTTTTTAGTGAAAAAACATCCACAACTGACATGCTAATTCCCCAGGTTGGTGTTAGAATTTCTATTCAGTAATAAATCAGGTTTCAGGCGGGAAGATGAGGGCATGTGTATGCTGACGGGAATTTCTTTAATAAAAGGTTTTAACTTAATTATGCCTATATAATTAAGTCCTTTCATTACAAGATAGGTAGTATCAAACTCAAACCATTTTTGTGCAAAGTTGGCACTCTGCTTATATTTATGATGATTGTTTTGAAATAGCTCACCCATCATAACAAATCCCCATGGAGTTGTATTTCTTGAGTGATCCCCGTTA
>JBDSFG010000250.1:0-6115 GCA_039919615.1 Ginsengibacter sp.
AAAACCACGAGGCAGAAACAGGAATTTTTAAAGAAGATTTATAATATAAGTTACAAGGCTACGGCAACAGAATTAATGGCATTTATTCTTGAAAGTGTTGAAATAAAAAAATTATGGCCGCAGCAAAACCGCAGCCAGAAAAGGTTTGAGCAAACCTATGCTTTATATTCATTTGAAGACAGAAACGGATTTACCAGGCTGGCCATAGAAAAAAAAAGTAAAAATTTACCTCCTTTGTATACTTTTAATTTACTGGTTGAAGGGCATAATTTATTAAGAAAATTATGTGAGCAATTTCAATTGTGTCCCCGGTTGTGCTATCTGCAGTCATCTTCGGTTACCTGCTCGGCTATAGTTCAAGATAAATGCCTTGGCGCCTGCGAACATAAAGAGTTGCCGGCGCTGTACAATAAAAGAGTTCAGCAATGCCTGGATTATTTGAACAGGGAATTGCCAACATTTGCTCTAGTGGATAATGGTATTAACTACCCGGAGCAAAGTTGTATTTTAATGGAGAAAGGAAGATTCTATGGAATGGGATACTTGCCGGGTGATTGCTCAGTAAACACAATTGAGGAACTAAAAAATTATCTTACTCCCTATAGCGAAAATGATTACATACGTGGATTAGTATATGAATACGCAGCAAAATTTCCGAATAAAAAAAGATCGGTTTCAGTTGATAAGTTTAGTCAATAAATGCAAAAAAGATTCTCTGTCAATCATTCTTGCTCCCATGCTTTCTAAGTGGCTGGAATATACCTGGCAGTCTATTACTTGCACCTGTTGCTTTTGCAGATACTGAACATATTTTATAAAGGCAAATTTGCCGGCGTTGCTTATTTTACTAAACATACTTTCTCCAAAAAAAACTTTACCCATACGGATGCCATATAAACCACCAACAAGTTCTCCGTTACGCCATGCTTCTGCACTGTGAGCAAACCCCAGGCTATGTAATTTATCATACGCATCCAAAATTCCATCCGAAATCCATGTGCCTTCCTGGTTTTTTCTTTCCACCATTTTGCAATTTCTCATTACATCAGAAAAGGCCCTGTTAATGGTAAAAGAAAATATCCCTGTGTTGATCACTGTTTTCATACTCTTACTAATATTAACTTCATCGGGAAATAAAATAAAACGGGGAGAAGGCGAATACCAGCAAATAGGTTCATCTTCATTATACCATGGAAATATTCCGCTGCTATAAGCCAATAACAATCTTTCAGTTGAGAGGTCACCACCCACGGCAAGTAAGCCATCGGCATCAGCAAATTTTGCAGAAGGAAAAAACAATTCTTTACTAAGAATGTACATGCAGATTTGTGATTACCACATTATTTTACGGTGGCACAAAAGGCTTATTAAAATTCAGATAATACTTCAATGGTTGCTCCTATACCTCTTTCTGTTATAGCATCGCACATTGGTTTCAGGTATTCGTAACTGCCTTCTTTTACGGCATATTTTCCTTTAGTGTGTATTATCATAGCAGATTGCTCAGCCTGTTCGTTGGTATGGTTACAAACTAATATCAATGTTGCTATCACCCAGTCAAAACTATTTATTTCATCATTCCATACTATCAACTGACATGTACTGTCGTTCGTTGTTAGAACATCAATATCTTCAGATTCTTTTAATTTGGTATTATTGCTTATCATTGAAATTTGCTGCTACAAAGTAACAGAATATCCATTGTATTCTAAAAACAGAAAATAAAAAAAAACGCTCAATTAGTTATTACCCCTAGTCGGAAAATCTTCCAAAACCGGATATAAAATTTTAGGCATTGAATTTGGTTATACTCCCATGTTAACCTAAAAAAGATTTTTAAAAAGAATTTATTAATATCTGTGCCAGGGGTATAATTACAAAAATTTACTCCCTTGTAATTCTTATTAAAATCAATTATTTTTTTGACTAAAAAATTTTAAAAGTATGAAAAAGTATGTAAAAATTATTATGTTGCTGGCCCTTTTTGGTGTCACTTACGGAGATATGCAGGCGCAAAAGAAAAAGACTATAAAACGCTCAACAGTAAAAACAACTAAAGTTAAATTTACACCTAAAGAGTTCGGCACTCCCGCATCTTTAAGTGAAGTCACTGATGTTAATGATAGTACTCCCGGGTATCAAAGTATAAAAACTCTTGTTGAAACAAATGGTGTTACACTTGTTTATGCTGATAACACTTTCAGGCCAAAAGACCCACTAAGGCGTGGTGATTTTATTGTAACTTTTAATTCGGCTTTGGATGCAGTAAAAAAGGCTACCGATGCCGGAGGAGTAGATAACTCTGTAATTAACACCTATGATAAAAGTCAGTCTTATGTTACAAGTGTTAGTGAAATAACAGATCTGCAGGAATCAAGCGTGTATTATCCTGCCGCACAATCGCTGATTGAGCGTTGGGGAATCGCTGCTCCCTTTAGTAAATCTAAATTATTAAATGCAGGGGCTCCTATGACAGAAGGTGAAGTTTATGATATCTTAAAGCAAACTTTGGGCTATGTTTCGCCAGGCACAAACCCTTATTCAACCGCAATGACGAGGGCTAAATTTGCTACAGTGCTTAATAATGCTGTAGGTCAAAAATTAGTTCAGGTTAATACTCTTGCAGTTGCGAAAACAGATTCTCTTGACGATTTAAGAAGACAACAGGAGGCCCTTATTAAGCAACAGGATAAGCAAAGAAGAGACTCTCTAACAAAAGAGGTGGAGTTAAGCAAAATAGAGGCTCAGAAAAGGGAAGCAGAAGCATGGACAAAACTTAGTGACAAAGAGAAAAGAAAACAACTTAAGAGCCAGAGTCAAAGATAAATAAAACTGATATTTTTTTAAAGCCGCAAATTAGTTGCGGCTTTTTATTTATTTAAAAGATTTTTGAATTCTGTTATAGCCTGGTTGGTGTATTCTATTTTAGCCCCAATTCCTTCTCCGGTTTTTGTGGCTATTTTCTGCAAAGACAAATTTTTTATCTGCAATTATCAAAAATCCAAAGAGATCATTTACATTTTTTTAAGCATACTCACGGGCGAGATGTGACAGAAATACCAAAACCGTCTGGATATAAATTATTAACCTGTAAAGGCATTTTGCAACCCACCTGCATACCCTGCATGATGATACAATAATTTTCTAGTACGCAATCGACTCAATTCAAATCCCTGCACGTTTGGCCGGCATTGTAAGCAGTAATACCTCCCTAAAAAAATTTAGAGGCATCATTTGTGGCAGAGAAGCCGCCTTGTAAATAAACTAATGTAAACCTTAAGCCACAGTCACTGTATTTTGTTGATCTGCAAGAATAATCTAACCGTTAAAACCCGTTAACAAATTTTATCGTAACTAATCCAACATGCAAAAAATGTTGTTCAACTTATCTATCTCATTTAAGGAGAACAAAATTCCAATATCACTGGCTAAACCTAAAACCCGGATTGTTATTAAACAAATTATTTATCATCAAAAAAACTTTACAATGAAACAAAAAAAACTTACCCGGTTGCGATTAAAATGGATTATCTCGGGCGTCTTCATTTCCATTTTCTCAGCCGTTTTAATGTCTTCCAGTCACCGGGAAGCGCCAATGATTGCTAATGACCCCTTAGCAGATAACACAGATTTGTACGCTTTTAGAAGCCCACTTGCTCCACGCAAATTGATAATTATTGCTAACTACATTCCCTTTCAACTACCTCAGGGAGGTCCAAATTTCTATCAGTTTGGAGAAAACATTCGGTATGAAATTCATATTGATAACAATGCAGCTACACCCGGCGATGACGTAGTTTATCGCTTTACTTTTAAAAAAGAAAACCAGGATCCAACTACTTTTTTCAACCTAAGGTTAGGCCAGGAGAATTTAAAAACTACTTATGAGGTGAGAAGAAGCATTGGAGGTAATCCATTTGTCAAAATCCTTACAGGTACAGTGCCTCCTCCAAACATAGGTCCACGCTCGATTGAATCGCCTGTTGGTGTGGGAGCAAAGGCTTACGATTCATTAATTTACCAGAGAACAAATTATGCCATAACCGGGGAAAGGGTTTTTGCCGGTCCTATAGAAGATCCATTTTTTGTGGATCTTGGCGGAGCTTTTGATTTAGGTGATCTACCCAGACAATCAGGAAAACCTATTGATGGATTAAAGTGCATTAATGTTTCTTCTATTGCAATTGAAATTCCCATTGAAATTATACAGAAAGATCATAAGCGACCTGATCAGGCAAAGAACATACTTGATCCTAACTTTGTGGTAGGCATATGGGCAAGTGCAAGCAGGCAGAAAATCAGAACTCTAAACGATGCTACTTCTAATGATCCTGCTTCTTTTGAAACACATTCAGGTGACTGGGTTCAGGTATCAAGATTAGGTATGCCGTTAACTAATGAGGTTATTATACCTGTTGGATATAAAGATTATTGGAATCGTTTGACTCCTTACCAGGATCTTTCTAAATTAAGCGAATTTGGTAATTTCTTTTATAATCCTGAACTGGCTTTATACACTAAAGGACAACCTTTTGGTACTGCAGTGCCTGCCTTCAATGCACTAGGTGTACAAAATGGTTTTAAAAATGGACAGGATGGTCTTTATGGACTTAAAGGCAGTCCTAAGGCTACCGGTACTGCTTTAGACGATAAAATTTTTGGGAAATTATTATTACCAGGTCATAACCGTCCCCGTTCAGTTGATCTTTGGCCAATATTTCATACAGGTGTACCGAATTTGGCTCCTTACCAGTTGGCGACTGGTAAAAATGGTAATCCATTAGCTGCAGGAAAGCCGTTTGTAAATAATTTTTTGCCGAATGGTGGTGATATGTTAAGAATTAATATGGCTGTTCCTGTTACCCCGCGAGATAGCAAGGATTTTAGTTCCGAAGGATTAATACAGGCTGCTGTGCTTGGATTAACAGATCCGAGGTATAATACGAATTCAAATATTCAATTTATTCCAAATATGGATGGATTTCCTAATGGAAGAAGGTTAGAAGATGATGTTACAAGAATTGAATTGCAGGCAGTGGGTGGAGTAGTTTTGGCGGCTATAGGATTATGGTATGATGATTATAACCCCAAAGTTGACGCAAGCCCCGTAACACCAGATCTTCTAAGTGTACTTGGCTACAGCACTGGTGTTGAAAAGAATGATGTTAAATTCAGGACTTGGTTCCCATTTGTTCAGGCGCCTTTTTCAGGAACACATGTATGTGATTGTGGTACCGATCAGCCAAAAGAACAACGCCAGGCAATAGGAAAGTTTCCTGTAACAAGCACTCTGGGCATCGCTGCTCCTGAGGTTTTCGCAACTGCTTCGCCAAATCCGGTGATTAATACCAGCAGGTTAAATTACAGAGTACAAAGCGCTTCGCTGATTAATATAACAGTTGTGGATGTTTTGGGTAAACCTGTTAAAGTATTAGCTAACAAAAAACAAGATGCAGGTAGTTACACTATTGAGTGGAATACTTCATCCCTTGCTAAAGGATCTTATTTTATATCTATTAGTAAAAATGGGGAAGTAAAACAAACTCTTCCTTTAATTAAAGCAAACTAAAAATTGAGTAAGCCCATAGCTTTTAAGCAATGGGCTTACTTAATTTATTTTATCACTCTGTAAAATTTATTCTCCATGAATAAAAAAAACGTTTACAAACTTGCCATAGGTTTATTTGCAGTAGCAATAGTTTTTATCTTATTAAAATTTAAAAACAGCGAGCTAGAACCTGCATCTTATCAGTTAAAAGAACGTAAAGGAGCGCTTGCAGAAACTGCGGAATATATTAAAACCCGTGCTATCGCGGCAAACCTAAAGATGAGTATCCAGGAAAATCCGGAAGATATTAAATCAATGCTTGCCTTAGGAGGGTTGTATATACAGGAGGCAAGAATAACTGGAAATCATTTGTATTACGATATGGCTGCCATGCAACAGGTAAATAATACTTTAAATAAAGATGCAAACAATTTTGAGGCGCTTACTTATAAAGCGCTTATCTATTTATCACAACACCATTTTGCAGACGGATTAGCTATCGCAGAAAAAGCAAAAAATATCAATCCTTATAATGCATTTATTTATGGGTTGCTGATAGATGCAAAT
>JBDSFG010000161.1:0-18468 GCA_039919615.1 Ginsengibacter sp.
AACATCACCCATTTTGGATAAGATGGCATTGTGCTCTACTCCGTAAAGTGGTAATATATCAAACAGATCTTTCATTTAGTAATTGCTTTTTCAAACGAACAATCGAATAACTCTTTATCACTTTGGGCACTGCCTTTTTTGCCACCTTTTTCATTAATCCATATTCACCATAAGTACGGCTAAGTCTATACACATACATAAATAAAGCAGTACCCAACGAAACAATTAATGCCAGGCAAATGAAAATATTTACTCCGCAGATATAAACTATTGCGAACAATATCAACAAGGCAACAAGCCCTCCCCCCAAGTACCATATGTACTGCGCCTTTAGCCCCTTAAACTCAATGGGCTTGTTAATGCCTTTGTTGATTTGATATACGCTATTGACCATAATTATAATCGTTGAAATTTCTCCATTAATTAGTTGTGCAAATTAATACGTAAGAAAGCTTTTTTGGGTGAAATCGAGTGAACTAAAGGTGAATAGAAAGTAATTCCCAAAAGAGCAATATTCGAGACAAAGACAGCGCAAATTGCAATGGCTTTATTAGCTTCGTAGCAACCTTTTTGTGAACTTTAAGCAAATGAACAATTTAAATAAATTTATACAGGATGAATTGTCATTGCGGAGAAGGCACTACCAAGAAGACCATAAACTAATAATTGAGCATTACAATATTGAGCAGCAGAACATACAGACATACAACGGAAGACAGTTATTAGAAATGCTGCAAAACGCAGACGATGCTTCTGAAACTGCAAACGAAAAAAAAGTTTTTATAAAACTTCAAGGCAATCAACTAATCATCGCTAATAACGGTGAATCCTTTAGTGAAGGTGGATTCAGTTCAATTACCACAAGTAATTTTAGCCCAAAGATAATGCTGCAAAAAAAAATTGGGCAGAAAGGTTTAGGCTTTCGTTCTATTTTAAGTTGGGCGGACGAGGTAGAGATAAACAGTGGTGGAACAAGACTTGGTTTCTCTGAAACAATTGCTCAGACTTTTTTAAAAGACCTCATTAAAGAAACTCCCTCAATTGCAGAGTTTATAAAAAAAACAAGTAAGTCAGAATTGCCTATTGCTACTTTAAGAGTTCCTCAACTATTAAACGGAGTGAAAAATTCAGCAGTTGATTTTGACACATTTATCACTCTAAAACTCAAAGAGGATATTTTAAATGATGTTCAAGCACAAATTTATTCTGTAATCAATAAAGAGACACTAATTTTTTTGAATCACATTGAGGATATTGAAATTGAAAGTCCAGAAAGAAAAATTGTTTTCAAAAAAACAATTTCAGGAAATACCGTCACCGTTCAATGTAATGACCTTCTTACCGAAAGCAACGAATCTAAAACGTGGCATCTAAACAAAATCAATGGAGAACATAATTCTAAAAATTATGAACTTGCAATTGCATGGAACGATGAACTTAACGACAGTGAAAATGTTCTTTTCAGTAACTTTAAAACGCAAGTGAGATTTCCTTTCCCCGCATTACTTCACGGAACGTTTGAATTGACTCAAAATAGAAATCAATTAGAAAATGATACAACAGGACATAATGAATTCCTTACTGAAAAACTTGCTGAACTTTTAATTGACACAGCTCTTAAAATTGCATCTCATAAAAAAGAAGCAAATTATTTCCCATTAAAGTTACTCAATATTGATTTTGAAAGAATAGATACGGTTCTAACTAATTTTAATTTTAAAGAAAAGTTGTTTGTCAAAATTAAAGAGAGCAATGTGTTTCCGAATGTAAACGGTAAATACATTTCATTTTCTGCCGAACCAGTTTTTTATTCCGAACCAGTTGCAAAAATTCTCCAAGGAGAAGATGTAGATGATTTATTGAAAGATTCTGATGACAAAGAATTTATCAAGTTCTTAGAATCATTTTCAATATTTCATTATGAGATAAAGAACTATCTACAAATAATTTCAAAGCGAAAGGACAATAATGAAAACTTGGCAAAACTTGTTTATCATGCCTTAAACTACCCGACATACAAAGAAAACTTAACCGCATTAAATTTCAACCTGCTTGAGCAGCCAATTTTTCTTATTGACAATGAAGGCAACCCAATTGAATGGACATCAAAAATATTCATTCAACCACAAGGCGAAAGAGAATTTGCACTACCGAAGTCATTAAGCATTCAGTTTGTTGAACCCGAATTAATCAATGCCCTCTTGAAGGAATTTAAAACAGAAAGCATTGAAATTCTTTTAGGCAAATTAGTGCCATTCAAGGTAAAAAAATATTCCTTCTCTGAAATATCGGAAACTCTCATTCAACATTACAACGATAAAGGAAAATTAAACGCAACACATGTAAAAGAGTTGCATTCTTATCTCTTTCTGTTATACAAAAATGAATACAAGGGATTAAAGCCCGAATCAATTTCTGCTGGAGTAATTATACCAGTTATCACTGAAAAGATGAAGATAAAATCAGCAAGTCTGGTTTATTTTGGTAAAAATTATGGAAATAATATTACCGAACAACTTTACAGTTTCGATAAATCAAAACTGCTTGCAGAAAAAAAATTATTCGGACTTGAAAAGGTTGATATAGCACTTGTAAAAGAATATTTTAGTTGGCTTAGGGTTGCAGATTTGCCGAGATATAACTTGAAAGAAATAAAAACAAATAAGCAAGACCCCTATATTGAATTTTTCCTCAGAAACATTAAATATCCGACTTCAAAATGGAATTGGACATTTAAAACTTATACTGAATTTGAGTATTGGCTCCCTTGGAATTTTACAATAAGTGTTGGCGAGTTTGACGATATAGATAAAATACTTTCATCCACTAAAATTGAAAACATTTTTGATTGGATTAAGCAAGACAAGCAACTAAAGGAAACTTTAGAAAATGACCGTGAAATTCTCTCTCAAAGTCGTTTACACTGCTACAAGAATACAGACCGAACGTTATATAAACAAGATATGCGTTCATACACGAAATGGAAATTCTCAACTGCAAATTTTCTTCCCGTAGAATCTGAAACATTAAAATCTGCACCAGAAAAATGTTGCTTATCTAAGACAATTACAAATGAGTTCAGTCCATTTGTTGAAAAACCGAAAATTGCCCTTGCAGTAATTTCGGAGAAATTGCAATTATCAGAAGATGTTATTGAGAGTTATTTAACCTTAATAGGCGTTCACCGAGAAATAAGTTCTTTCTCAATTGATGTCTTGTATCACATGCTTTTATCATTGACAACTTCTGACAAGGAAGGAAGAATTGCAAAAAACATTTATCGGGAAGTGATAAGCAACTTCAATGAAAACAAACTTGACACTTCGCATTCAACTTATCAAAAATTTTTAAAGAATGGAAAAGTACTTTGTGTAAAAGGAAATGAGACAGGATATTTCTCAGTTAGCGAAGCATATTATATCGAAACAAAAACTTTCGGCAATAACATTCTTAAACGTTTTCCTTTAGTTTGCATTGATACAAAAAGAGGAAACAAAAAAGTTGAAAGATTATTTGGGGTAAAATCTTTAGAAAATATTTCTTTCAAAATAATTGGAGAACCCACGATTCATTCTTTGAACCATCAATTCACTGAGGAGATTTATCGCTTCAAAGCATTGATTTATGCTTTGAGAATGCATCAAGACACAAGACACGAAATAAAAAACAGATTGAAGCGGTTGAAGATTGTATTAACCAACGATATTAAAGCTGAATTTATTCATGACCAGATTCCTCAGAAATTTGAATTGGAGCAATACGAATTTGTTGTAACAAAAAACAAATCAAGCTTTCACATTCTTATTCCTGAAGCTGACACAACAATAGACGATTTAAAGCAAAACATTGCGTTTTGCGATTCGATTTCGGAAATATTTACAACACTTATTAATACCGAAGAATACAGAGATTTCATTGACGGCCTTTATTCAAAAAGAGAAGTTGACAGAGAACCAAAACTGTTAAGTTATCTTCGACAAGACTCAAACGATTTAATAATTCAAGCAAAGAATCAACTTGAAATAATTGATAATATCCGTTTGTCTTTTTGGGGAGCTTTTTCAATTGCTTCCGCAAAAAACATAAATACAGAAATTAGAAATGAAAAAGAGTTGTCTACATTTTTGCAGAAGAAACTAAAATTGAATAAGGATAAGTTAGACAGAGTTTCTTCTGTTGAAACATTCACACAATTATCAGACTTATCTAACCAAGAATTTATTTACCAGTTATTTCTTGACTTCAAAGTTGATTATGTAAAATTTGCAAGGCACTTTTCCGGACTGAATTTTACTGACCTGTTTAAAAACTCACTAGAAGATTTGAAAATAGAATTTCGTAATGAGTTTGCTTTTCATCTTTACAATAAACTTAAAGAGGAATCAATTTTAGCCAAAGAAAAATATTTTGATTCTTTGGATAATTACAATTCTATTGCCTACTTTTCTGAAAATGGATTCCTATCTGACATTAAACAGCATTTAAAGAAATATGTGCAAGAGGAATTTTCAATTAAACTCCAAAACCATGCAAAAAATTTCTCATTTCAGAAGTTAATAAACGAAACAATCGAATCTTTTGCAGCAGAAAGTATAGTAATTCCATCTGCCCTAAAAGAAAGCAGAAAGATTCAAGCGCTTTTAATTTTTAATGAAATAGAGGAAATCAAAAGGGAGATTGCAGTTTTCAATGCATCGGTTTCAAACAGCACTTCAAATCAAGTAAGGGTAGGTGGAACAACAATTGAATATGACGACTTTCAATCTTTGGCTCTACAAGTATTGGAAGGACTTGATATTTCAAAATTGAAATTAAGAATTAGCAAAACACTCCCTATTGAAGAAAGAAAAGGTAAAGGAGGTAAGAATAGAAACAAAGGTAAAAGCCGAAATGTTAGGTTCAATACAAAGAATGAAGAACAAATTGGTTTCATCGCAGAGTTAATTTGCTATCACAAACTTTGCAACAAGTACGGAGAAGAAAATATTAATTGGATTTCGGAAAACGCCTACAGAGCTTATCCCGAAAAATTTATGACAAGCGAAGCAGGGAAAGGTTATGACTTAGAACTCAAAGAAGAAAACGGCAAAGTCCGTTTTATCGAAATCAAGGGAATAGGGAATATTGAAGATGGTATTCGTATGACAAAAGAAGAAATCAAAACTGCATTGGAGTTTCCCGACAAATACGATTTATTGATAGTTGAAAACCCATTGAGCATCGAACCGTGCTTTAGACATGTAAAAAGTTTATTCAAATTCAGAAATGAAGAAACTCTATTATCAAACAAAAAATTAAAAGTCTATAATGATAATTACATTATCCGATTTACTTGGGATGAATGAGCATTGCAAAGTAATATTCATATAGATAACCTTATATGCGGTAATCGCATCTTAGATATTAATAATAGTATGTTTATTTGGTGGTAATGAAATTTTTGGGACGGTGCAAAAATTTTACATTCTTAAACCTTTTTCCCGTCGCTGAGATATTTCTTTCTTTGGTAATAGAATTGTTTTTGTGTTTAATTCCCGATCTAGTTTAATGACAGGCACTTCTTTTACTTCAACAACCTTTTCATCTGCCGTATTATTCTGTTTCATCTGATTCGTCTGAATCTTAATAGCAATCTCCCCCTCCAGTTTTGCAATATTTTTTTTCAATCGAGCCAGTTCCTCATCTTTCTCAAACGGCTTTGAAATTAACTGTTGTAACATTGGAATGTTTTGGTCTAAGTCATTTAGATTTTTTTGATACTTTTCTTTTAATGCTTCTACCCGGTCAATGGCATTCAGGAAATACCTAGCAGCAATTTTGGGATTATCAATATTTATATGGCCCTGGTTCCATGAATATTTTATATCGGTTTCTTTGCTTTTGGCATAGTATATATTCTGATAATGATATTCAAACATTCCCTTGTCCTCGTAAGCTTCCTTTTGGCTGCGGATGTATAAGTCAAAGCCATAGAGAGTACCAATTTTCATTGCATCGTCTTCAAGAGTATCAGGTTTCCGGGTTGCTGATAGTTTAATAAGGTAAGCGCCAATTGCATCAGCATCTGCAGAATTGAATTTTTCTAATTGTATTGGATTACTTTTTGTCCCATCCTTATCAAATTGTAGATGGCTTTTATAACTGCTTTCATCCTTCGTTAATTTACTTAAAGTATGTAAAGTAGTTTCTCTATCTCTTTGTAAATTTTCTAACTGAAACCTGGATCTGACTATTTCTTTATGATGGGCATTTCTTAGACTTTCCAACACAGCAATCTTTTTTTCCATCTTTGATTTTTCCAACAATGATGTATCACCGGAAAGAATGGCGATATATTCTGAAAAGTTCATTCCGCTATTTTCATCAATTGCACCTTCATCTATAGTTCTTACATTCAGCTCGCAGTTTTTCATCTGGCTGATAAATGTTTGTTTATTCTTCAACAGGTTAAATTTGTAATTGTCCAACGATTGCTCAACAGCATAGATATAGTTCATTACTTTATTGCTATATTCTTCTTTAGCTAAAACATTTCCCTGTCTTGCTCCACGACCATTTCTTTGTTCTAACTCTGATGGCTTCCAGGGAATATCTAAATGATGCATACCAATAACATTTCTCTGAACGTTTAAACCAGTACCTGCTTTTTCAGTACTGCCCAATAATATTCTTATTTCACCATTATTCATTTTCCGGAAAAGCTCAGGCTTTTGCCTGTCCGTCCAGTCATGTATAAAAGTGATGTGATCTGCAGGAATGGAAAAGTCGGTTACCAACTTATTCTTTAAAGCATCATAAATATTAAAGGCATCAGGCTTCGGTGTGCCAATATCGCTGAAAACAATTTGAGTTCCTTTTTGCCCTTCACTTAATTTATATAACTCGGCAACTTTCCTGGCGCAAATATTTACTTTATGATTGGGATGATCTTCGTAAATAAATGGATTGATGAGCCGCATATCTGCCGCCATCTTTTTAGCATAGTTTGTAGCGATCAACATTCGACCTTTATCTTCTTCTTTTGTTAACGGCAATCTGCCAATTAATTCAGCATTTCCTGTTTTTGCAAATGTCATCAGCTTTTTTATAAACTCCTGTTGATCCGGTGTCGGAGGAATGTTTATTAACTGCTCATCTAATTCAGGTTTATCTAAGTTGATATGTTTGGCTGTTTTGTAATCAGTAATTTCATTGTAAAACAAAGCCAATTCAGGTACTTTAATGAAATGGCGAAAACGTTCTTTGGCAATAATTTCATTAGTAACAGAAAATTCAAAGTCAACTGTCTTTCTTGCAAACACTGCTGCCCACGCATCAAAATTTTCAATTTGCTGCATTTTCATTTCATTGGGGCGCAGATATTTAAAGAGCAAATACATTTCTGTAAGACTATTAGAAATAGGTGTGCCGGATAAAAAGGTTACACATAAATCACTGTTGAATTTTTCCTGAAGGGTTCTTACAGCAAACAACATGTTCAGCGCTTTTTGACTGCCGTCTATATTGCCCAATCCGGCAACTCTATCATGTCTTGTAGTAAAAGTGAGGTTCTTAAATTTATGTGATTCATCTACAAACAGATGATCTATTCCAAGGTCTTTAAAATTGATACCTGCATCCTTCTTTTGTTCAATATCATGAAGTATAGAACTAAGCTTTATCTGCAAATTATTCTTTCGTATTTCCAAACCTTTCAGCATTCGTCTTGAAATTTCTCCACCCATATCTTTCAATGTATGCAGATCTTTCTCTACATTATCAAGCTCAGTTTGAAATATTTCTCTTTGTATTTCCGGGCTCTGTGGAATTTTACCAAACTGGTCATGAGTTAAAATGATGCAATCCCAATTATTGTTTTTGATTTCATGCGATAACCGAATCCTCTTCGCCGGCGTAAAATCATTTTGTCCGGGAGCCAACACTTTTGCATTTGGATAAGCTTTGCGATAGGTATCTCTTATCTGATCTACATTTGCTTTTAGTGCAAGTATCATCGGCTTGTTTGCAATACCAAGCCTTTTCATTTCATGTGCCGACACAATCATGGTTAGGGTTTTGCCTAATCCCACTTCATGGTCAATCAATGCACCCCTGTTTTGTATAATACGCCATGCAGCATTCTTTTGAGAGCTGTATAAATCTTCAATACCTAATCTTTTTTTATCTAACCCGGGAAACTGTAAATGACTGCCATCGTACTCACGAAGCACATAACAGTTGAATGTATTATTATAGAGTTCTTCCAGATTTTTTTTATTAGTGTCTGGTAACTCCTTTAACCATTGCGTAAAATTATTTCTGATTGATTCAATCTTTTGATGAGCCAATTGTATAGCATCATTATCAGGAACACGGATTGTCTTGTCACCTAAATCAACTTCATAGGTATAAAAGGGTGAAGTATTTTCTAATGCATGTTCAAGTAAAGTATTTCCATAACTTGTCTTTCCACTTTTTGTAGTAACTGCATATTCCTGGTTAATCTTTGCATTGCTCCCATCTGGCTTAACCTTAAAAGTATCCACTGAAGGAAAATAATTAACAGCTGTATCCACTTCGAAAAGATGGGTTGCAAAACGATTGTAATAATCCTGTGGTATCCACCTTTCCCCTAAATTGAAATCCAATAATTCAAAAGATATTTTTTCAGGTTGAATTTTCTCCAGCGCTTCCAGGCTTCTCTGCAATTGTACATTACCAGGCGCATTGCCTGCTTCTTCTTTTGCAATGCTAAGTTTTATGACAACATTGCCACTTAAAAACTTATCGCTTGTTTCCCAGGTATGGTTTGCAGGGTTTAAATAAATATGATTACCTAAAGTACGGATAGCTTCCTCTTTTGTTTGGCCAATTGCTGCTGCAATAAAATCAATATCTACGGAGCCTTTATCATTCAGACTTTTTGCCAAAGCCTCAACAGGATTTTCAGTATGAAATACTTCCTGTTTTTGAATTAAAGATTGAGTTAGTATGTCTGCTTTAAAATATTGATCACCTTCTTTTCTTTCAAGAGATGCCAGCATTATAAAACCAAAATCTTCATCCTTCAATATCCTTTGACGATTGACGGCAGAGTTTAAAATACCAAAGCCAGAAACCAGCGCATCATATGATTCATTCAATTGATTTCGTAGTCCGGGGTATTCAATTTTTTGAGTTTCTTCCTTATCCACTAGTGCCAAATAGGTATCTCTTATTGCAGTGTATTGCTGATAAAAGGCAACATCCTTTTTATCCTCCCGGGCTGGTATGAAAACAGGATGCATTTCTTCGGAAGTAACATAGGAAACAAAACCCACCCTGCCATTGTGAACAATCAATGTTCCATCCTTGTAATAAGGATTTACATTCTTCAACTCTTCTAACTTCTCTTCTTTGTTGTTAAATGCTAAATGAAATGTTGGTTCACCCTCATTGTAGAATTTATGATTGTATAGATGTAGCTGGCTTGATAAGCCACTGAGTTCGTGATGAATTGCAGCAGCACTCATCCAATTTGCAGGAAATTGAACTTCATCTACATTGGAATATAATTTATACGCATACTGTTTAAAAGCTAAAGCTTTTGCAGCTATCAATACTACTGCCTCGTGTTGGGGTCTGTCAGTAGTTTTAAAAATGTTTACAATCCTTGCACTTCGCTTATCAACGGTGGTTGCATCTAAATCATTGATATAAGCCATTGCCCGGTTAATATTGACCGCCGGGGCAACATCAAATAAACCTAATTGTACAGAACTATTATCCACCTTATTTGCCGGCATTGGCAGATAGGTAAGTGGTTTGCCTTTTGCAATATTTTCGTTTGGTACTTCTAAAGAAAACTTTTCTTTATTGAAGTGCTTGTTGATACCATCATTAATGTTTTGAGCCAATTTTTGTTTGATGTCGTTTATATCGCCATTCTGCCAAACACTTTGATTGGCTTTGCCATATTGATTTTGTCCAGGTTTTATTTCATCACCAAGAATTAATTCAGGATGCTGAGATATGTATTCATTAGTATTGTACTTGCCAAAATCGTTTTCATGCTCAATGGTATTCACTAATAATTTTTCCTCAACTGAAAGAAATGGTTTATTGATATTCTTTTGAATGATCAATAAGTGGCTTGATGCCTCTGTATTACCTGTCTCTTTCATCAGGTTATCAGGCATTACATTAAGGCTAACAAAATTGCCATGATCAAATAAATATTCTCTTGCTGGTTTATTAGAAGGACTATTTAAAAAAGCATCAGTAGTTATGTACGCTAATAGTCCGCCATCTTTTATTTTATCTAATCCTTTAGCAAAAAAATAATTATGAATTTTTCCTGATATTGATTCGTCTCTGAAAGCCTCATCAAATACCCGAAAATTGCCGAAAGGAATATTGCTTACTATTAAATCATGTTTTCCGTTATAATGATTGGATGTATTTTCAAAGCCGGTGACCTGGACAGAAACAGGAACGGGTATCGAACTACCAAGAGCAGTCAATACCCGTCCCGAAAGAATATCTTTTTCTATCGCGGTAATACTTTCTAGTTTAGGAAATACTTTAACTGCCTCTGTTACAAATACGCCTGCGCCACTGCTTGGTTCGTAGATATTTTTAGGATGAACGCCTAGTTCCTTTAATACATTGAATAAAGTTTGAGGCACAATTTCAGGAGTATAAAAAGCAGTAAGAATGCTATTCTTAATTGAATCAATTACCTGTTTATATTCTGTTGCATTAAAATGTTGTTGTAATAATTTGTGCAACTCAATTATTTGCGGATAGAGCTTTAAATCTTCTTTAGAAGCACTTAATTTTATCCATTCATCTTTAGGCCCACTTGGAAATAACACAGCTTTCAAACCGCCAAAACCAGTGTAGTGCTTTAATGCCTGCACCTGCGCATCTGAAAGAGATTGTCCTTCTTTCCATTTTAAAGCAATGCGGATAGCAGAAATATTATCTTGTAGTTTTTGTAAACTGTTGTAACCCATCACTCACTTTTTCCTGTTCACTTGTTACTTTCAAAATACTCGCTGATGATGCCGGTAATAGCATATCGCAGGAATCGATTATCCTCGTTTGCTTCAGAAAAATTCAAGTCTGCAAAAGTTGATTGACATTTTGTTATCAGGTTTATAACTTCAAATTTCAATATCCCGGTTTCCTGTAGATGCTGATACCTATCTGTAAATTCCTCTTCAAGTATAGTAGTTATGTAATTGTATTTTGATGGTCGCAAATCTTGCGTTAAAAGATTGAGGCATGCTTCATCAATAATATATGCAGGCTGCACTATTTCTAATTGATTTAGCGAAGCATTTACTGTACTTACCTTATTAGATAAGTATCCTGTTACAGTGCCTGCTTCTTCTAATTGCAGTAATACATCCGGATTATTTTGCCTGATATATTCATGAAGTTTACTGATAAGTGCTTCCTGCATATTTTGATTTTTATACGCCGAAAAATGATTTGATAACAGTTGCTACTATTACTAAGAACACACAACTCCCAAACCAAGCTGCGGCTACTTTACCGGTATCATGGTCGCCGCTATTCCATTTCTGATAAACTTTTACAGCACCAATTAATCCTACTATTGCACCCACTGCATACATAAGATTGGTGCCGGAGGCAAAATAGCTTCTTACCTGGGTGTTAGCTGCATTAATACCGGCATTGCCGTTTTGGGCTGATGTATACAATGAAATCAACAATAAGAAAGTCGTTTCTCCTAAAGAAATCAGATGACTTTTAATTCGTTTTTTTTCTTTCACACTTTTCATAACTCACTTTTATTTTTGATGATGAATAATAATAAAAATGCTTCATTATATATTCTACAGCACTTACTTCTCTTACACCGATATATAATGAAGCAATATTTTCTAAATTAGCTCCATATGAGGTTTACATCATTTGGCTGAAGTAGATTAGGATATTTGGTGTCAGCCGCCTTTAAAACAATATTCACCAATTCATCTCTGCAATCTGCCTCTTTAAGGACTGGGTATTTTAAGGCAATTATTTGAAGCGAATTCAACAGATCATTCTTGTGTATTTTGTTTTGATAAGCTCCCTGAAGATAAGCATGCACTTCATCTGTAAATGACTGAACCAATGGTGAAATATCAATTTCTTTAGCATCCTTCGGTAAATATTCCTCATGATTCTCAGACACGTTTAAATCTTTGAAGTCTGATAAAGCCGATGTATTTAAAGAATCAACTCCAACTTTCTTAATGCCGATTAAGTTCAAAATTTCCCACCTGTAGTAACGAAATCCGATTACTGTATAATAAGAAAATAATAAAAAGGCGATAGCTGAAAAATACTGTGCCCAGGTAATTGAATTAAACATGACTTCTATTTTTTATTAAAATTTAATCTTCTAATTTGAATCCAGAAGCAAATTACATCGCTTCAAAAGCTTTTCGGGTGAAGCAATGTGAACCGAAAGTGAATTTTGGATTTTAATAACTATCAATATTGCGAATCATTTTTTGCAAAAAGCGCTTTACGTTTTCTTTAGCCTCGTAATCAACCTTGTCACTGCATTTTTGTAAGCTCTCTGTGCTGAATCCCTTTTGATTTTTATTTGTCAGGTGGGAACCTGTTTTCTCAAATAGACTCTTGTAAGTTTCGCCAGTAGCGCCGCCGGCATCCATAAAAGCTTTGTGCAGCAAATAAATTTCTGAACCTTTGAATGGAACATGAACATATACTTCTTTTTTTTCGATTGATCTTTCGTGGGAATCTGAAATCAGGTCTGTATAATCTATTTGCAAGAACTTAACCTCCTCATCAATCCAAACATTCAGCTGTTCTTTTAAAGATGGCATATTTGTCGAATACCACTGCTTCAACTTAGTTGATTGTTGATTGATAAGCTTTTGTTCGAATCGCAACAGAGCAATCTTTTCTTTTTTTGTAGATTGGCTATCTGTTAATTGCTTTAGCCGATTATACTCATAACTAATAAAGCATTCTTCATTAAAATTCAGATAGTAAAGCGTTTCTCTTATAGCCTCATTCGATTCCAGGGCTTTTTCCACGAGTAATTCATTCAAAAAATCTTGTTTATCAGATATGGTCTTGTAAGTTTCTGTTCTGGTAATATTATTTGCAAATTTCTGGACACACCGGATAATGATATTAGCTAAATTCTTATCAATTGTATTATTCCTGGCAAGTATTAAATTGATCTTTTTTAATTGTTGTTGTATGTCCTCTTTACAGATGTTAAGATATGAGTCCGGCACTTTTTCATTACGGTTAAAATAATTACTGAAAAAGTCTTCAATAAAATCCAAAGTATGTTGCAGATGTTGGCTAATTGTATTATAAAGACTAAGGGTCTTTTCGCTCAATGTCTGATTTTGCAGGTAAGAATATATCTTATCCAACAGTCGAATGATCAAAGCCTGGTTTATCTGAATGTATCCTTGTTTATCTTTAATTTTTGGTTTATCAATCAGGCCTTCAATTAGAAGTGTTTGAACTCTCTCCTTCTCAGCCTCAGATTCATCAATAAGAAATTGGATGTAGTCATCAGCAAATAAAAAAAGTTGCTTATTTAATGGGTTCACTTTCCCAAGGACAATGGTGCTCCACAAATTCAGAATGGTAGGTACAGAACTTTTAACCCAGACATCCGTTCCCTTTCCATTTAAAAAATAAACAGAGCTTTGTTTTTCTTCTATATTTTTCATCTCAGTACTTTTAGGCGTGCTATATAATGCAAAGCCTAAGCCTATTCTGGGTAAGGTTCATACGCAATTGATACTATATTCATACGCATATTTGAGTATTTCTTGGAAAAAAAGTGAAATAAAAAAATTAAAGGAAGAACAATGCCTAAAATGCCAGATAATCACCGAGGGATTTATTAATTAGTATTCAAGTTTATTAATTAGTTCGATCTTATTGGAAACACCTATTTTTTCAAAAATATTCTGCGCATGTTTGGTAACTGTTCTTTCGGCTATAAATAAGGTTTCACCTATGTCTTTGTATTTATAGCCCTTGCAAATCAGTTTAGCAATGTCTTTTTCTCTTGCGGTCAGACTATAAAGTTTACAATTTTGATCAAAAGTGTTTTCAATATTTTTAACAGGCTGATTTTCTTTGCCTAATAGCGTTAGTGCTGAGCTTATTACTGCTTGCTTTTGCTTACCAGCATTTATTAATATTGAATCAATTTTTTGCGTTAGCTCAGAAATAGCAAAAGGCTTTTGAATAAAATCAATAGCACCCAGTTTTAAGCCCTGGAGTTTATCATCTTTTGTTGATTTGGCAGAAACAAATATGAAAGGGATATGATTGAAAGCGGGATCCTGTGAAAGAATCCTGGCAAAAGTGAAACCATCTACTTTATCCATCATAACATCAGAAATAATGAGATCAGGTAAAGTAGGTAGAGTTTTGATTTTCTTTAAGGCTTCATTACCATTTAAGGCACCATAAACGTTATATTTTTCCTGAAGCTTTTTAGAAAGATAATTAACCATACTGATATTATCTTCTACTATAAAAATAGTTGACCGATTCGAATGAAAAATAGTTTCTGTTGCTCTGACCTCCTCGAAATTTTTAAATACGTTACTGTTAGGAGCATGAGGAGCAGCAATTTCATTTTCTAATTTGATATGCTTTGTTAATATCAGTGTTATTTTAGTGCCTGGGTGTTTTTTTGGATCACTATCAATTTGTATTTCACTGTTTAAATCCTGAACAATTTTTTTTACAATTGGTAACCCCAAACCCATACCTTGAATACTTTTTTTATCATTAGTGATTTGATAATAAGGCTCAAATACTTTTTTATGCATTTCTGAGGGAATCCCTATTCCACAGTCCTTAACGGAAAAGATTATTTCTTCATCCTGGCTTCGCAATAGAATTTCTATAATACAATTATCTTCAGAAAATTTTATTGCATTTTCAATTAGATTATTTACAAGTCGATTAATTGAGACCGGATCAGCTTTAATAAAAACATTGTTTTCGATAGTTTCATGCAATTCAATATCTCTTTTTTTGGAATATTCTTTAAACAACACCAGATTGTCATTCAGGATTTCACTAAAATCAGATACCTGCTCGTGATTATAAATAGCAATCCCTTTATTATATCTTTCTAAATCAAAAAAGTTGACGATATCAGTAGACAACTTCTCAATGTTTTTCTTTACAACAGAAAGCTGTTCAGAATTTCCTTTCGTATTGATGTATTCTTCCAGATAGTTATTAATTAGAGTAAGAGGCGTTTTTGTCTCATGAGCAAGGTTGGCAAAAGTGTTACTTTTTTGTTCGTTAATTTTTTCCAACTCTTCAGTTCTTTTGTCTACCTCTTGTTGTAAGGTCGTATTCCAATTCATTAATCTCGATTCAGAATCTACAAGCTTTTCATGTTCTGTTCTCATATCTCTAATATGGCTCTTTACCTGTAGTCCCAATAAAAGCAGAAACCCACCATTTGTTGTTGATGCTTCTATTGCCTGACCTAGATTAAAGTAATCAATAATTGGTAAACCAACCCAAGGGGTCAAACTTAAAAACAGTACCGTAATTTCTTCCTTTGATTGATTGCTGCTAAAATCATTTTGATACTTATATTTAAAAGCTTTTATCATTGAGGTAATAACCCACAAAGCATATAATACCGGCAGAATAAGCAAATTTTTTGCTGTGTCCAGGTTATTTGTTATAGCATATACAATTACGAAAATGAAGTATGGTAAAATGAGAAATAAATACACTCCTTTATAAGCATGAAATTTCATTTTCTCTAAACCAAAAGCCTTGTATACATAATATGGAAAATAGCAGGGTGTAATGAAGCCAGTAAAATAAGCAATCACTTCCTGAAGAAATTTGGAACCTGGTAGATTAGGATCAGGGAGCAAACCACCCGTAACATTATAGATAATTAATAAAGCGATTAAGAAAATGTTTAGAGGAGTTGTCTTAATATCAGGTCTTGCTAATTTGTAAATTACCAAATAGAAAAAAATAACTATTTCTATGCACACAAAAATAAATGTGACAATATGCATCTGTGTTCCGGGTAATAGCATATTGATATAGTTTTACTCACTCATTCTTCAAAAAATATAATCGGTAGCCCAGGTCAAGTTCAGTATAAATTTTAAATCCGAATTTTTCATACCAGGGAATATTCTTCAATGTCGAAGTTTCTAAATAAACAAATCGATTCTTTAATGACGCCTGTTTTAGCACATCATTCAGAAGCATACTTCCTATACCTTTATTTTGTTCTTTAGGATCAACACCAATAAACCAGAGATAATACATAAGCACTTTTGGATGAAACTTTTTAATTTTGGATTCCCTGGCCATTGCTTTTTTTACATTAGATAATCCCATGCAAGAAAAAATTAGCCTAATGTCTAACAAAACTGATTTAAGGTTTGTTTTCTTTTTATCCGGTAAAACAATTAACGCACAAGCTGCTTTATCATCTGACAATAGAACATCTCCGAACATATAACAGATTTCAAAAGAATAATCCATTAAGTGCCTAATTCGATCTATTCTTTTATTGTCCTGTTTAATGATATAATTTACACTTTTGTTATCCTGAAAAGAATTGGCGAGAATATCTATTATACGTTCCTTATCAGTATAATTTGCTCTGATCATAAAGCAACTTTTAAATGGCTAATTCAAATTTCATCCAGCTTCTCCATTCGCACTATTACATATTTTTGGATGTCAATTCATAATTCTGCAAAACTTACACCGAAAATTTTTTTCTGTTAAATGGCCTGTAAGCCAATACTTTACACGATCCTTATCTTTTTAGATTCCAATTTACTAAAAAATTTAGTAATACTGCCGCCTATTTATGCCCTTTACGCATTTTAATGTCACCATCAAAAGCAAATATTGTTGCCCAATTGCGAAGAGCTATTCTTCCTTTACAAGGATTTAAACAACGGCCGGGCACTGCAGGCGGCATCTGCTTTAATGACCATTGAAGATGAAACAGGATTTGCCAACGTGGTTATTTTTGAAAGCCTGTTTGAAAAGTTTAGAAAAGAGATTTTACAATCACGGCTAATAATGGTGGAAGGCAAATTACAGATAGAGGGAGAAGTGATTCATGTTATCGTAAAACGTTGTTACGATTTTTCAAAATTGTTGAGGCATCTTACGCCATCTCAAAATGAAAACTTACCATTATTGACATTAGCATATCCTGATGAAAAATCTATACCGCCACCACAACATAAAAGATCGCAGGAAAGGGAAGTTGCACAGGAAAAGATTTTTCCGGAGGCGAGGAATTTTAAATGAGATATATATTTCTTCTGCTTTTAGCTATATGATTATAACTAAAATGAACAGGCTTTTTTTTCAACAAGTGGCTAATTATAGTAGTGTAACTGGCAAGGTTTTTACAACATGAAGGATAAAATGTAGAAGAGTTTGGCGTGTACTCTGTTGAAGTAAATTACTGCAAAAGAATGGCAGCTCTTAATTTTCTTTAGTGTCACTTATTAAGCACGCTTAGCAATCCCAGTCATATTCATTCTATAGGTAACCATGTCGTTACTTGCATTAAAATATGCTGCAATAGCTTCAGTTGTCATACTTCTCTTACTTGCCCAAAGTAAACATGGTGTTGCTAATTGAAGTGTAGAACCTAAACATTTTGCTTCCTCTTCCTGCTCTTCATCAAATTCTCTCATCCCGATAGGAATTTCAAAATCGTAATCTATCTGACCTCTTTTATGATTGCAAATAATGTGTGCTAATTCATGCATAATATCGCTTTGTTGACGGGCAACGGAATGAAAATTATTATAAATGATTATTCTGTTTCCTGCTTTTGTAATCATCGTTAAAGCACTCCATTCACAATCTTTGCCATTCGCACCTGAAAGAAGTTTTATTTCATCCGGAAGAGTAAGAAATGTTGTTGCACTGAAAACAGGAATTGCTAAATACTCAGCAAGTTTAAATGCACACAATGGCGCACAGGGATGAATTTTTAGCTTCTCTCTATACTGTTTAGCCAAACGTTCAGAGTTGGCTTTAAAGCCCCGTTTAAGTATATTTTTTGCTGCCACTGTTTCACTTAGAATTATAAGCCATGTCTATAATTTTAATAAGCATATTAACTGTATCCTTGCTTAATGCTCTCTCTGCTCTTAGATGGGCAACTACCTGCTCCTTTGTAGAAATCGTTTTTGTTTTTGAAGCTGTTTTTGAATCGCCAATAATAAAAGCATCAGTAGTTACACCCAACCACTTACAAATTCTGATAAATGTATCCACATCAGGAACTTTGCCTTGTTCAATCCTTGATAGTGTTGTAAAACTTACGCCACCAATTTCTTCAGCTACGGCCCTTAAACCCCTGCCACCCCGTTTATTTTTTAGCATCCGTGCTAATAATTCGGTGTTAAGTGTTGAACGCATGTTGATAAAATTTTTTTAATTGAAAAATTTTTT
>JBDSFG010000175.1:0-16567 GCA_039919615.1 Ginsengibacter sp.
AGGCCGAAAAAGTGCTTAGAAACGCTATTAAATTATTCGACCTAAAAAAGCGCTCTGACCTGCACCTCGCTCTTTCCCAATTATTAACCCTTTTGGGTGATCAAACAAATAATGCTTCCTTTTATGAAGACGCACTAAAAGAAGTGCAAAACGCAATAAGTATTAAGCCGGATAATGCCTCCTGCTACTTCTATAATGGAATAATCAGGTTTAAACTTGAAGACTACAAAAATTCACTAATTAATTTCAACCAGTGCCTGAAACAAGATAAAAAATTCCTTGAAGCTGAACTGAATGCAAAGAGGATCAAAGGTCTTATCCAAAAAGAAAAAACGCTGATCAGAAGCAGCCGGTCTTCAAGTATTTTTCTTACTTCAATTTTTCTTGCGCAATTAGTTGCTATTTGGATCTTATACTTTAATGGCACAAAAATAACTTCTGGCATGCTTAGTGTGTTGGTGCCAATTTTATCTGGCTTATTAATTATCTCAGTTTTGTTACCGTGGCTGAGTCGTTTTAAATTGTCGGGGATAGAAGCAGAGCTAAATGACCCAAAACCTAAGGAGGCCCTGGCTTCCGGCCCTAAGGGCGAAATGATAATGAGCAATAATTTGAGAAAATTATTTTAGACTTCTTCAGTTATTGTGCCTGGTTAATCAATCGGCTGACACGTCCATAAAATAAGCAACTACTGTTTTACATTCTTAAAGGCAGCATACCCCATTTGAATCAAATTAAGGTTAAGAAATAAAATATTTTTAATGTACGCTAATGAATTTACGATCTCTCCATTGGGTGATTCAGCATTGATAATAGATTTTGCCAATGTAATTGACGAAGGCATTAATAAAAAAGTGTCAGGAATATTTCATAAACTTAAAGCGCTTTCACTTCCGTGTATCAGGGACATTGTGCCGGCTTATAGCTCACTGGTTGTTCATTTTGATGTGTTTGCTATTACGAGAAAAACGTTAATTAATAAAACCGCTTTTGAAATAGTGAGCGAACAACTAAAACAAATGATAAAAGACTATGCTGAAACAGCGTTACCTAGATCACGCTTTATAAAAATTCCTGTTTGTTATTCAGAAAAATATGCGCCTGATATAATTGAAATTGCAGAGAAGAAGAAAATAGCTGTAGCAGAAATTATACGCTTGCATACAGAAAAAAAATACAGGGTTTATATGATAGGATTTTTACCGGGCTTTGCCTACATGGGAGAAACCGATGAAAAAATTTCGATGCCACGCAAGGCAGAGCCACGGCTGAGAGTGGAAGCCGGGTCCGTAGGGATAGCGGGAATGCAAACGGGTATTTACCCCTTGGATTCACCAGGCGGATGGCAGATAATTGGCAAAACACCTGTGATACTTTTTAATAAAGAAAAAGATGAGCCGGTTTTATTACAGCCCGGTGATGAAATAGAATTTTACTCAATAACGGAAAGTGAGTTTACAAATTATTAAATCAGGATTATCAGATACTCTCCAGGATCAGGGCCGGTATGGGTATCAGCACCTCGGCATCAATCCCGGAGGTGCAATGGATCGCTATTCCGCACGGTTGGCTAATGCATTATTAGGGAAGGATATTAATTCGCCTGTTATCGAAATTCACTTTCCTTCACCGGTAATTTTATTTAATAAAGAATCTATTATCTGCATTACAGGAGCAGATTTTTCACCAACGATCAATCAAAAAAAAATTCGGATTAATCAGCTCACTGCAATAAATGAAAAGAGTGTTTTACAATTTGAAAAAAACTTATCGGGTGCACGTTGTTACCTGGCTTGCCTGCATGATCCTGATATTGACAAATGGCTGAACAGCTACAGCACTAATCTTATTGCGGCTGCCGGAGGTTTTAATGGAAGGGCATTAAAAAAAGGAGACATCCTGAATTTTAAAAATACTTTTGAGTACAAATATTTGCAACATGAAAAAGATTTTTCCGTGTTGCCATGGAAAGCAATCCCATCTATAAAATCAACCAAAGAAATACGTTTTATAAAAGGGAATGAATGGGATTGGCTCACTGGTGATTCTATAAATATATTTGAAGAAAAGAGTTACATGATTTTGAATAATTCGAACAGGATGGGTTATCGTTTGAAAGGAAATTCCTTAAAAGTAAATGAAGAAGTACAGCTCATATCTTCAGGCGTAACTTTTGGAACTATCCAATTATTGCCGGATGGGCAATTGATTGTTTTAATGGCTGATCATCAAACCACGGGCGGTTATCCCAGAATTGGGCATGTCATTAGCGCCGATCTGCCCTCACTTGCACAACGTAATCCCGGAGATGAAATAAAATTTTCTGCAGTTGAACATGTTGTTGCGGAGCAGGAACTAATTGAACAACACATGCACTTATTGCAATTGCAAACAGCTTCTAAATTTAAACTTGAAAAACTATTGAATGTTACTTTGTGATCTTAATTGTGATATGGGTGAAGGCATTGGCAACGATGAATTACTAATGCCTTACATCACTTCTGCAAACATTGCCTGCGGATATCATGCAGGGGATACAGGCACGATGAAAAAGACGGTGGAGCTTTGTGTAAAATATAATGTAGCAATTGGTGCACATCCGTCTTACCCTGATAAGGAAAACTTTGGCAGAATAGATTTTATCGGTTTTAAGCTTAAGCCTGAAGACTTGCCTGAATTGATTATTGATCAAATACAACAACTACAAAAAGTATGCACTAACGCAGGAACAAAACTTCATCACGTTAAGCCTCACGGAGCTTTGTATAACCGGGCTGCATGGGATGGAGTGGTAAGCTCATTTATCTGTAGTTCTATTATGGAATTTGATTCTTCTTTGATTTTATATGGTTTAAGTAATAGTGAAATGGGAAAAGAAGCAAAATCTTATGGACTGAAATTCATGAATGAAGTTTTTGCTGACCGAACTTACCAGGATGATGGAAGCCTTACACCAAGAACACATTCAAATGCATTAATAGAAAGTACGGATGAAGGAATACATCAGGTTCTGATGATGGTAAATAAGGGAAAAGTAAAAACAGTTACAGGGAATGAAATATCAATAACAGCCGAAACAATTTGTATTCATGGCGATGGAAAAAATGCAGTTGAATTTGCAAAAGCGCTAAGAACGCTTCTTACTCCTGCCTGAAGCGGGGTTCGTAATGCATGTTCACTCCAGTGCATGCATTACACTTATTACAGTTTCCCCCACATCTCTAATATTGCAAGATATCCCATCCAACTCATTGCGACTACAACGACCCAGCCTGAAAGCTGCATCCAAAGCGGATGCTGATAACCCTTCATTAATCTTTTTTGCGTGGCAGCAATTAAAATAATACCCAGGGCAACCGGCAGGATCAGGCCATTAACAGCGCCTGCTAAAATTAATAGTTGCCGTGGCCTGCCAACAAATACAAAAACGAGTGTAGTGGCAACAATAAAAACAGAAATACATAAGCGTTCATATTTAGCAAATACCGGATGTAGTGTTTTAAAAAAAGAAACAGACGTGTATGAGGCGCCGATCACTGAAGATATGGCTGCACTCCACAACACTACACCAAAAATTTTATATCCTGCCTGTCCTGCTCCTGATTGAAAAATGCTGCCAGCCGGGTTATCATTATCCAGGGTTGCGCCATTTAATAATACCCCAACCACTGCAACAAAAAGAACGAACCGCATCACCGCTGAAATAAGAATTCCGCTAATAGCGCTGCGGTTTACCTGTGGTATACTTGCTCTTCCGGTGATGCCTGCATCAAGCAAACGATGTGCGCCGGAAAATGTAATGTACCCGCCAACTGTTCCGCCAACAATGGTAACGATTGCAGCTGTACTTATTTTTTCAGGAATGAATGTGTGATGAACTGCCTGTGCCAACGGGGGATGTGCAGCAAATGCAATAATGAGCGTTAGGGTGATCTTTATAATTCCTAGTAGAGGAGTAAGTGTATCCAGCATTTTGCCAATTTCTCTCACCCAAAATAAAACAAGCGCAATCACACAGCTTATAATAGCGCCCTGTTGAAATGAAAAGCCGGTTAATACATTTAAGCCCAATCCGCAGCCCGCAATGTTACCTATATTAAATGCAAAGCCCCCGGTAACAACAAGTACCATTAAAAAATAGCCTAACCCTGGTAATAATTTATTACCAAGATCCTGCGCTCTTAATTCACTTATAGTGAGTATGCGCCAGGTATTCAATTGTGCGCCTATATCGAGCATCACAGAAATAAGAATGACAAAACCAAAGCTTGTCATTAGTTGCTGTGTAAATACGGTTGTTTGTGTTAAGAAGCCCGGACCAATAGATGAGTTAGCCATTAAAAACGCAGCACCAAATATTGCAGACCTGTTACCAAAGAATTTAAAAAAATTGTATGATCTTTTTTTAACCATGCTCTGCCCAAAGAAAGTGTTTACTTTACAATGCAAGGCTATGAAAATAAAGAGAAACCATTACAGATAAGTATTCATTTTCATTTTGATTAAATAATAATTTTACGTTTAAATAAAACACATAATTATGAAAAAAGTAATTATTCCATTTGACGGCGATCATTTCTCTAAAGGAGCATTTTCATTTGTTCAAACCCTGCACGATATAAAACCAATTTTACTCACGGGAGTTTTTTTACCGCAGGTAGATTATGCCCGGTTCTTTTTCTTTCCCTCTGCATTTTCGGCTCCTGCGTATTTGCCATTGATTGAAGATTCTGACCATGTTGACAGTAATGTTGAACAGTTTGCGCAATTATGCCAAAAAAATGCCATAGAGTATCGCATTCATAAGGATCTATTTGAATCGTCAATACCGCAGCTAATCAAAGAAACACGTTTTGCAGATCTGATGATTATTGGCAGCGAAACCTTTTATAAAAACGGCAGTTCTTATGGCTCTGATGAATACCTGAAAGATGCGGTGCGTAGTACCGAGTGCGCTGTTGTAATAGTTCCGGAAAAATTTAATTTCCCGACTGAGGTTATATTAGCTTATGATGGAACAGCATCTTCAGTTTTTGCCATTAAGCAATTCATCTATCTTTTTCCTGAATTATCTGATGTAAAAACAATTATAGTTTATGCCGGAGATGAGAAGCATGATATACCTGATGAGGTACTTATTGAAGAACTAGCAGCACGCCATTTTGTAGATCTCACTATTACTAAACTAACTTCGCGGCATAAGCAAGACTTTACTACCTGGTTTGGAGATCACAAGGATTCAATACTGGTAAGCGGTTCGTTCGGACGTTCAGGGTTATCAGAATTATTTAGCAGGAGCTTTATAATTGATATAATTAAAGAATACAGAACGCCGGTTTTTATTGCCCATCAGTAAGAGCTGTACAGGCAGAATACAAAGCATGCCTTGAAAAGGAAGCTATGGAAATATTTTTGAGATGCTTTTATAATTGAATTTGATTGATAGGAAAAGGTTTATTGTCCTTACATTACATATCTGCAGATCTGCAAAATTGTTAACTATGGCCGGACGCTGACTATACTCTTAACGACCAGATGACGCCGTTGGAGGTGATTGAATAGAATTGTTACAGGTATAAGCAAGATTATCAACATTTGGCCCACTGAAGCCTATAGCAGTTAACCTTATCTTATTGGTTCCGGAAATTAAGTTTACAGTTGCTGAAGAAACAGACCAAATTGCCCAACCGCCTGTTGGTAAAAAAGCGAGGCTTGCATTTATTACTACCCCGTTTACTTCTAATTTTAAAGGACGATCTGAAGTAATCCCATTCGCATATCTAAACTGAAGTAAAAAAGGGCCACCAGCGGAATCAGTAATTGCCCACTCAATAAAATCTTCACTTCCATTTATATAATCAGCAAAACCAGTACCCGTATAACCAGGCTTATCAGAAATTGCTACTGCTCCATTTAAAACAGCCTGTTCCGCTTCAAGTATCCCTGATTTGCATTTAACGATCTCAACTGTAATATTATCTATATTCGGCCCGCCTAAACCTGTTGCGGTTAACCTTACTTTATTGGTTCCGTAAATTAAGGTGGCAGTTGCTGATGAAACAGACCAAATTGTCCAATCGCCGGTTGATGAAAAAGCCAGGCTTGAATCTATCACTATCCCATTCACCTCCAATTTTAAAGGGCGATTTGTAAGGCCGCCATTGGCATAACGAAACTTGAGTGAATATGCACCCGCAGGCGAAGCACTAACTGTCCATTCAATAAAATCTGCGGTTGGATTTACATATTTAACAAAGCCAGTACCTGTAAAACCCGGCTGATCAGAAGCAATTACTGCTCCATTTAAGATCACCTCTTCCGCCTCAAGTGATTGGCATTTAACGGCAAGATAATCTACATTTGGCCCGTTGGATCCTATGGCAGTTAACCTTATTTTATTAGCTCCGGCAATTAAGTCTGCTGCTATCGCTGAAACTGACCAAATTGTCCAACTTCCGGTTTGTGAAAAGGCGAGACTTGAATCTACCACTACGCCATTGACCTCCAGTTTTAAAGGACGATTCGTACCTCCCCCGTTTGAAAAGCGGAACTTGAGTAAATACGAGCCAGCCGGAGAAGCGTTAACTGTCCATTCAACAAAATCTTCCGATGCGTTTACAAAATCTGCAAAACCGGAACCGGTATAACCAAACTTATTAGAAGCTGCTATTGCTCCGTTTAAAGCGGCCTCTTCTGCCTCAAATGTTTCCGAATCAATCTTCCCATCGCAGTCATCATCTATGCCATTGCATACTTCTATGGCACGGGGGTGCACCGCAGCCCCGCCGTTGGCAGGGTTATCGTTGCAGTCTTTATTATTAGTAACGTATCCGGGAGGCGGCGGGCATGCAAAAGTAAAATTAGCCGGGTCACCATAGCCATCGCCATCGGCATCCCGATAATATTTTACCCCAGCAATACATTTATTTATCTGGATAAACGCCGAACCTAAGTAAGGATTTGCACCGTTAGCAAGATCATAATCTTTCAGGCTTGTATAGGTAGATGAAGAAGGGTCATACGAGAATATAACACCACGGTCGCTGCTTCCTCCTGCATACGTCATGCCATAGAACTTTCCATCGCTTGCCTGCAGCAGGCTGCCATAAGGATAGGAACCTTCGGCACCGTCAAAATCTTTCAACTTTGTATAAGTGGAAGAAGAAGGATCATACGAAAATATAACTCCGTAGCCGCTGCTTCCCCCGCCGGAAGTTAAGCCATACAGCTTTCCATCACTTACCTCAATCAGGCTGCCATAAGGATAACTGCCACTGGCCATATCAAAATCCTTCAGCTTTGTATAAGTGAGTGAGGCCGGATCATAGGAAAAAATAACACCATTGCCGCTGCTTCCGCCAAGGTGTGTCATGCCATATAGCTTTCCATTGCTTGCCTGAATGAGGCTGCCGGTAGCATAACCACCATTGGCAGAATCAAGATCCTTCAGTTTTGTATAAATGGAATAAGAAGGATCAAAGGAAAATATAACACCCGCGCTTTTGCTTCCACCTCCATAAGTAATGCCATAGAGCTTTTTATCACGGGCCAGGAGCAAACTGCCATAAGGACTGGCTCCATTGACAAAATCAAAATCTTTCAGCTTTGTATAAGTGGAAGTGGAAGGCTCATAAGAATATAGAACACCATTGCCACTGTTTCCGCCATTAACAGTTGTGCCGTAGAGTTTCCCATCCGCTGTCTGTATCAGGGTGCCGAAAGGATTGGCGCCATTGTTATTGTCAAAATCTTTCACCTTTGTATAGGCGTAAGAAGAAGTATCAATAGAAAAAATAACACCATTGCCGCTGCTTCCTCCATTAACGGATATGCCATAGAGTTTTCCATCGCTTGCCTGTATCAGGTTTGCTGACACATTGCTGCCACTTTCGTTTGTTGCAAAATCCCTAAGCTTTATATAGCTGGAAGAGGAAGGATCGTAGGAAAATATAACGCCATATCCACTGCTTCCTCCTTCATGCATCATACCATAGAGCCTGGTATCGCTTGCCTGCATAAGGCTGCCGTACGGATTTACACCATTAGCATAATCAAAATCCCTGAGCTTTGAATAAACCAAACCTGAAATATCAAAGGAAAAAAGAACTCCATTGGCGCCACTCCCGCCAAGGCGAGTCATACCATAAAGCTTTCCATTGCTTGCTTCCACCAGGCCGCCATAGGGATTGGCACCTGTGCTGTCATTAAAATCTGTGAGCTTTGTATAAATTGAAGAAGATGGATTGAAGGAAAAAATAACACCACCGCCGCCGCTTCCTCCAAACTGCGTCATACCATATAGATTTCCATCGCTTGCCTGCAAAAGTCCTCCTAAGGGATTGGCGCCATTGATATTGTCAAAATCCTTCAACTTTGTATAAATGAAAGAAACAGGATCATAGGAAAATATAGCGCCATATCCGCTACTTCCTCCGCCGGTTGTAATGCCATAAAGCTTACCATTGCCTGCCTGCACCAGGCCGCCACAAGGATTTGCGCCATTAATATTATCAAAACTCTTCAGCTTGGTATAAATGAAAGAGACAGGATCATAGGAAAATATAACGCCATATCCGCCGATTCCTCCTCTACTTGTTATGCCATACAGCTTTCCATTGCCTGCTTGTATAAGGCTGCCACAAGGATTTGCGCCGTTAGCACTGTCAAAATCCTTAAGCTTCGTATAAACGGAAGAAACAGGGTCGTAGGAAAATATAACCCCATAACCGCGGCTTCCTCCAAGCTGCGTAAGGCCATAGAGCTTTCCGTCACTTGCCTGCATTAGGCTGCCATTAGGATAAGCGCCGTTTGTATTATCAAAATCCTTCAGCGTTGTGTAAGTAAAAGAGGAAGGATCATAGGAAAATATGACGCCATATCCGCTGCTTCCTCCGTACTGTGCGGTGCCATACAGTTTTCCATCAGAAATCTGTATAAATTTTGTATTAGATGGATTTTGGGCAATGGCTTCAAAAGACCTGGCGACTATTAAATTATTAGCAGCAGGAGTAAATTTGCTGATAGTGCCTCCTCCATCATTTCCTCCGTTAAAGGTGGTGCTATATAAAGTTTGTGCCTGTAAAGCGCAGATGTATGCAAAACAACAGATAAGACCGAGTATGGTCTTTTTTATTTCACGTATTTTGATAAGGGGCATAATTTTTTTGATGAAAAATATTTCTCAATTTCTAATGAATCTTATTGCAAAAACATTAATTACCGGATAGAAAGCCTAATGAAATAATTGTAGAGGTGCCAAATTAGCCTATCATAGCAAAAAGTCGGATGTTTGGTCTTATAGCTTTTTATTATTCTCTCCGGCTTGCAATGTATCAATTTTCTTCTATTACAAAGATATTCAAAACTAAAGCCTTGTGTTTTTTATTTTTTAAATATACTTATATAAAATAAAAATCTGCTTAATTAATATAAATTATTTGGTATTAAAGTGCACCGATGAATGAGAAAAGGCAATTATAAAAAGTACCATCCCAATATAATATAAGGCATAAGTACCGGTTTTTATCTGATGATTTTTTTATGAAATATAAAAATAAATCCTTCCCCGGCAAATTTATATTCTCTGTCTGGCGATATTGTGAAGTGCAGATACGAAAACGTAAAACAACTTATTAAACTGAGAATGAATAAAAGAAATAAGATGCTTTTTAAAAATTATAATTTACTCAATGCATTTTATTTCAACCGTTTTTCCTACCATGCAGATGCTTAATATATCCATTCTTTCAAGGTAACTCACCCGAACAGATCTTCCTTGTATAAGCGTGATATTAAAATCCATTATGTTGATTGGTTCAAGATACTCTCCATTAGCAAGCCGCAAAAGCCATCCACATCCATCAAGCCTGGCTCTTATGAGTGTGACCTTAATCCCATCTTTGCATTTATCATTCTTATATTTTGAGCAACCAAAAGAAAGAAGCAAAAAACACATCAGGAAGATTAAACACGGTTTCATAATTTATTGTTTATACATCAGCTATTTACTTTAGTTTGTTTACCTGTTTATAGTTTTACAAACTGTTTATAAAGAACTTTAGTATCACTTATCACCTTTACTGCATACCCTCCACTTATTGCAGATTACGCGTTCAGTTGCGCAACCTGGGTCAAACCCCTTGATCGCATTGTCTTTATTACAATAGCCAATGATTTCAATACACCTATATCCTGGTAAAATACAACTTCTTTATTATCAAAAACCCCAAAAGTGCACCCAATGTATTTAAAATAACATCATCAATATCAACAGTGCGGTTGATTTCAAACTGCCTTAAAATAAGTTGTGTAAACTCAATTGATATTGAACAAACAGCGGATAAAATAAATACCCTGATACCAGAACGATACCTGGCGGATAGTAATGGTAAAAAAATCCCTAACGGAATAAACATTACGATATTCCCGGCAATGTTCTGAAAAATATGCTCTGTAGAAAGACTTTCCGGCGTAGACAGTATCTCCATCAATCCTTTTACCGTCTTTACCACCGGGGTAATATTTATACCATTGTCATTTGGTACTTTAAGCCTGTCAAATGGTAACGGGAAAATGGTAAGCGACATTACTGCAATTACGTAAACATAGAACAGAAAAAAAGTTACCTCTGCCTGAAAAGAAATTTTTATACCTTTCTTTTTTTGCGACGCCATAAATACTAGCCAGAATAATATCCACGCAAGCATAGCAATTGCTATTATAATCAATATTGGTTTTATAAATCTTTCGGGCATAATTACTTGGAGGTAAAGCTCACTAATATAAAAAGCTATTAAAATTTGCACCAATAATAACCGTTAAAAACCATTTATTTCACTTAACCATTTCCTAATTTTTGTTTTTGGCAAAACATTAAAGATCACAAATGAAAAAACCGTCTGGTTAGGGTAGACGGTTTGGTATAGTAAGAGATCCAGTGCAAGTTGCAGGGCACGGAAAAGGAAACTTATAATAGTTAACGTAACTATTAAGGAATGACTTTTTTAATTGGGGAAGAATAAAATTATTGGAAGCTTTCTATGATATCGGATTTCTCAAAAGAATCCTGGAAGTGGTTGTTAAAGGTTTGGCAAGATACAAAATTAATACAATAATCAATCATAATCCTTCAAAAAAATGACATCATCTTAAGCGGGAGTTAAAAAAAATTATCTTTACAAAAACTCTTTAAGTGAAACGTGCCTTAGTTCTATTAATTAATATTTGTATTGGGTCTGCTTGTTTGTCTCAGCCTGATAGCAGGAAACTTCCTGTTTATTTACGATTTCCCACTATCCCTGCCTTCACTATTTATAAAGCGCCGGATAGCAGTGCTTTTACAAGGGAAAAGCTACAAAAAAAATCAACCGTGTTTATGATTTTTGATCCGGGATGTGATCACTGCCAACATGAAACGGATTCTATTATTTCGCATATCAAGGAATTTAAAAAAGTTCAAATAGTTATGGTTACCTATCTTCCACACGCCGATATGGTAGATTTTTACCGTGACTATAAAATTTCAAAATATCCGGTAATAACAATGGGGAGCGATCCCAAATTTTTTTTCCCGACATTTTTCAAGTTCTACAATTTACCAGCCATTTTTGTATATGACAGAAAAAGGAAATTAACAAGATCATTTGAGGGAACAGTAAGCATAAATAAAATCAAGGAAGCATTGTAGTTATGGCTGTTTAAGGAATTTCTGAGTCATAACTATTTCATTTGTAATAGAAATCTGAACTATATACATTCCCCTGAGCAATTGTGAAACCGGTATTTCCAGTTTCCTGTTAATTGAGGCTGCCCTGAACCTTATAACAATTTTACCTGTAATATCCTGTACAGTAACATTTATTACTCCGTTTATTATATTACTTCCCTGGCATGAAAGGTGTAAAATATTGTTTACAGGGTTGGGATAAATCACCCATGTGTTTTGTTCTGCTTCGGTGCTGATAGTTACAGTGTTTGAAACGGTTACTGTTTCATTATTTTCATCAATGATTTTTAAGCGGTAAAAAAATTTTTGATCTCTGCTAACTCTTTCGTCATAATCAAATACATCTTCCGGGGTATAGTTTCTCCGTACTTTATCAGTTACTATTTCGGTCCATGTTTTTGTGTCAGTGCTTTTTAATAAAACGTAAGCTGTTTTTGTTGAGTGCCTTATCATATTCCAGTCAAAAATAACTTTTGAGGTTCTTTCCTCATACCGTGCATTTAGGTGACATAATTGCGCCATACCTGCAAAAGAGTATGCAAGCATTAAACAAAAAACAACTAAAAAGTATTTAAACATTCCCAAAAATTGGACATATAAAAGGTCGCAATAATTCTATAAAAATTATTCTTCTGTTAGTTAAAATAGGTATAAAGAAAAGTAAGGCCGCCAAAAAAATGTTTTTAAGAGCAAAGTATCAATACCTAAACAATTATCTTTATCCCCCATAATTAATTTACTAAAAAAAAAATCAAATGAAAATAACTGTTGTAGGTGCTGGTGCTGTAGGTGCTACCTGTGCTGATAATATTGCCAGAAAAGAACTTTGTGAAGAACTGGTTTTGCTGGATATAAAAGAAGGTGTAGCTGAAGGAAAGGCAATAGATATGATGCAGGCGGCTGCACTGTTAGGTTCTGATACAAAAATTATTGGCACTACTAATGATTATTCAAAAACTACAGGCAGTACTGTTGCAGTTATTACTTCAGGTATTCCCCGTAAACCCGGCATGACCCGTGAAGAACTGATTGGAATTAATGCCGGCATTGTAAAAAATGTTACACAGAATATTCTGCAAAATTCTCCAGATGCCATCATTGTTGTAATAAGTAATCCTATGGATACCATGACCTACCTGGCATTAACATCAAGTGGTGTATCTAAAAACAGGATCATAGGAATGGGTGGCACATTAGACAGCAGCCGTTTTAAATATTATTTATCTGTAGCGTTAGGCTGCTCAGCACATGATTTGCAGGGATTGGTTATAGGAGGCCATGGCGATACCACAATGATACCTTTAACAAGATTAGCTACTTACAATAGTACGCCTGTTTCTAATTTAATTGATGCTTCAACCTTACAAAAAGTTGCTGCTGATACTATGGTGGGTGGGGCTACATTAACCGGCTTGTTAGGTACCTCTGCATGGTATGCACCCGGTGCTGCAGGAGCTGCATTAGTTGAAAGCATAGTAAGAGATGAAAAGAGACTGATGACCTGCTGTGTTAGTCTTGATGGGGAGTATGGCCAAAAGGATATTTGCCTGGGTGTACCTGTTGTACTTGGAAAAGCAGGATGGGAAAAAATTATTGATTTTAAATTGAATGAACAAGAACAGGCAGCATTTAATAAAAGCGCTGATGCGGTAAGAGCAATGAATAATATATTGGGAACGCTTGGTGCTTAAATTTATTGATGAACTTTTTGAAAAAACCTTTTGCAGGCGGCTTTTTAAGATGCGTTTTTAAATAAGCCCCACGGCCCCTTCCACAGATTTTTGCAAAATCGCAATGGCAGCATTGGCGGCATTTTGCGCCGCTACTTTATTTATAACAGCAATAGCATGCAGCTCTGACTCTATGATGTCTTTTTCATCTGCAAGCCTTTGCTGAAAAAAGTCTTCGCTTATTTCCCCTTGCATTCTAAAATCCGCAAGTAAGTTAAGCCTGTCTTTCCTGCTTTGTAAAAAATTGCCAAATGTAATTTTTACAGACTGCCAATCATCTTTTACTTCGTTTTTAACTGCGCCTGCCATTTCAGCTAAAACTTCGTTGATATTAAATGTCATTTACAAAGGTTTAAATCTTATTAATTATTTATTCAAAACTGTTTAACAGCACTCAACGCTTTTTCCTCAACCAATACAGGAGCCCAAAAGGCTTTTAGATCTTCATTATATAAAATAAGTTCCGGGTTAGATAAACTGTTTCTTGTTTTATGATCCCGTTTATATTTTACAAATTTGTCCCTTAATATTTTTACTGACTTAATTATATCAGCAGCTTTTTCCCTTGCTTCATTTTTAAATAAGATAGAATTGATTTCAGTTTCAACATCAAGGTATTTTTCACTGTACAGTAAATAATTTTTTTTATCTGCGGGTGCGTCAATCATTTCAAGGTAAAGCTTATCAGTCATTTTGGCCCCGTTAATGATTTGGTTTTCCAGTTCCGCACTGTATTGCGGAACCAGGCGTACCTGGCATCCGATTACTATTGTTGAGATTAATGTAGCTGCTGCAAAATATTGTAGTTGCATGCAGAGCCTGGTGTAAGTTTGCTTAATGCTCATTTATAAAATTTATTGCCATTATGTATACCTCCAGGTTATATGGATGTAGGGCCAGCAAATTAAAATATTAGCGTTATTAAGGGGTTAAGATTGTAGTGGAATTAATTACAATATGAGAAAAAAAATTAAAAAACGAAAAGATATTTTTTTCAGAGCCAACTAAAATCCCCGCTACTTTATTGGATTATAACTTAGAAACGCAGGCAAAGGCTATTATTAAATGGCGTCCTTTTTTGTGGTTACCATTTAAGTTACCATTTTTGCAGAATGACAAAAAAAATTATCATCACAATTGATGGATGGTCTTCGTGCGGTAAAAGCACTTTAGCCAGGCAACTGGCCGATAAATTGGATTACCTCTATATTGACAGCGGTGCAATGTACCGGGCAATTACCTTATATTTTTTGCGCAATCATGTAGATTGGTCAGTTAAGGAAGAAGTGATGAACGCTTTAAAAAATATTACGCTTGAATTTATTGTTAGTGATAAAACGAAGCAATCAGAAATATTTCTTAATGGAGAAAATGTGGAATACCTGATAAGAGACATGATTGTTGCAGAAAAAGTAAGCGATGTGGCCACCATAAAAGAAGTAAGAAGTTTTGCTGTTATCCAGCAACATAAAATTGGTAAGAAAAAAGGCATTGTGATGGATGGAAGAGACATAGGCACTACCGTTTTTCCGAATGCAGAAATAAAAATTTTTATGAAGGCGGACAGCTCTGTAAGAGTTGAAAGACGGTATAAAGAATTGTACGCTAAAAATCCGAATATTACTTTAGATGAAGTAAAGCACAATATTGAGATGCGTGACTACCTTGATTCTCACAGAAAGGTAAGCCCGTTACGAAAAGCCGATGATGCCATTGAATTAGACAATACCTACCTGACAGAACAAGAGCAGTTAGACTTTGCATTAAATCTGGTTATGAAAATTCTTTGAAATCGCCGCGTCAATTCTCATGCGAATTCCCTCATTATTTCTGCAGTATTTTTAGTTACCGGGAAAAATGCAGCCAGCTTCGTGATAACGGCTTCCACTAAAGCATCAGGGCAACTGGCTCCGCTGGTTATAAGTATTTTAACCGGCATTTTATCGGGCAAAAAACCCGTAGTTTCCAGTTCCTGCCTTGTGTGAAAATCATAGTGCAGAATATTTTCGCGGGATAATATTTTTTCTGCCGAGTTTATGAAATAAGTGGGTAGTTTTTCCTCACATAATTCCACCAGGTGAGATGTATTTGAACTGTTATATCCACCCACAACAATCGCCAGGTCTGCCTCTACCTTTAGTAAACCATACACGGCGCTTTGATTTTCATAAGTGGCATAGCAAAGAGTATCCCTTGTGTCAGCAAACCGCTGCTCAATATTGGTTTCGGTAAGATCATATTTTTTTGCCATCACTTCTTTTAAAAATTCGGCAATTGCCTGAGTTTCGCTTGCCAACATGGTGGTTTGATTAACCACACCAATCCTTTGCAGATCTTTTTCCACATTAAAATCTTTAGAATATTGCCCCTTAAATTCTTCATAAAACTGAGCCAGACTTTTTTCACCGGTCATGTATTTAGCAAGCTCAATAGTTTGCTCCATATCTTTTACAACAATTGTTGGCGTATTTGCTGCACTATGGCTAAAAGTGGCCCGTGTTTCTTCATGATCGGGTTTGCCATGCACAATTATTGAATAATTATTTTTTGCAATGGCTTCCGCACGGTTCCATACTTTTTCTACAAACGGACAGGTAGTATTATATTTTTTTGTTTGTATTCCTTTTTCAGTCAACCTGTTTTCAATGCAAATGGTTGTACCAAAGGCGGGTATAATAACAACATCATCTGCATTTAGTTCTTCAAAAGGGATTAGCGTATTGCCGTTCGTATCCATTAAAAACTGCACGCCTCTGCTCAAAAGATCTTCATTTACCTGCGGATTGTGAATCATTTCACTTAATAAAAAAATCCTTTTGTCCGGGTTTTCATCAATAGTTCTGAAAGAAATATCAATTGCATTTTCAACGCCATAACAAAACCCGAAATGCCGTGCAAGATAAATTCGAAGAGATCCGAAATCGAGTTGGGCAGGGGTAAAATCTTTTTTCAGCTTATCATTAAGTCTCCGTTTATTTTTAATAGTAGTTATAAGGGGGCTTCTGTATAATATAGGTACATTAAACTGCTTCATAATATTTATAAGATCACAAAGTTACAAAGAGCTAATCAAGTGGCAATTCTATCAAAGGGTGCATTCCAAATTGTCGCT
>JBDSFG010000014.1:0-15763 GCA_039919615.1 Ginsengibacter sp.
AATTGTAAAAAGAAATTATGTTGAAAAAAGAGATAAGGAAGGTATTAAAAGAGATGTGCGAACTATAAAACTTTTAAATGACACGATTGAAAAAGTAACTCTTCAGGAAAATACAGGCGCTGAAAAATCTAAATTATTCCCAACTGATCTCGGCTTAGTGGTTACAGATTTTTTAAAGCAACATTTTGATGAGGTAATGGATTATTCTTTTACTGCAAATATTGAAGAAGAGTTTGATAAAATAGCAGAAGGTAAACAACAATGGAGTAAAATGGTGGGTGATTTTTATAAGCCTTTTCATAAAGATGTAGAACATACATTAGAAAATGCCGACAGGGCAAAAGGTGAAAGGGAACTTGGTGCTGATCCAAAAAGCGGAAAGCCAATTATAGCAAGAATGGGCAGGTATGGCCCTATGGTTCAGGTGGGTGCACAGGAAGATGAGGAAAAGCCAAAGTTTGCGAAATTAAAACCTGCCCAGAGTATTGAAACTATTACTTTAGAACAGGCTTTGGAGTTGTTTAAACTGCCCAGGAACTTAGGAAAATTTGAGGGCGAGGATGTACAGGTGAGTATTGGAAAATTTGGCCCTTACGCTTCACACAACAAAAAGTTTTATTCTCTTAACAAAGAAATGGATCCTTACACAGTGGAACTTGAAGAAATTTCTCCTATGATACATGAAAAGAGAAAAGCAAAAGATGAAAGAACTGTAAAGGTTTTTGAAAAAGAAAAAATACAAATACTAAAGGGGCCATACGGTTTGTATATAAAACAGGGCCTACGTAATTATAAACTCAACAAGGAGCAGCAGGAAAAAGCAGCAGATCTCACCATAGAAGAAGTAAACCAGATAATAGAACACCTTAAAGCTAATCCTCCCAAAAAAGCCAGCCGGAAAAAGAAGAAATAAATTGTCTTCAAAAATGATAAGTATTTTAATTGCTAACAAAATCAATTAAATAGTGTTACTTAATTTTACATTACCCATTGTAATAATTTAATGCTGGTTTTATTATGCAGGAAAACAGAGAAATATCCGCCCTTTTTCACCTCATTGATGATCCGGATCAGGAAGTTTTTGCCACAGTAAGTGAAAAAATTGTCTCCCTGGGCCGGGCTATAATTCCTAATCTGGAAAATTTATGGGAAAATACTCCCAATGAGGAAGTGCAAGGCAGAATTGAAATACTTATACATAAATTACATTTCAGAGATCTTACAATTGATTTTACGCAGTGGAAAAACGGATCAGGCGATCTTTTGCAGGGAGCTTTATTGGTTGCAAGGTATCAATTTCCTGAAATGCTCTCCAATACTACGTTACAGGAGATAGAGAAAATTCGGAGAAATATATGGCTGGAGCTAAACAGCTATCTTACTCCTTTAGAACAAATAAATGTAGTAACCGGAATTTTGTACAATTATTCCAGGTTAAAAGGCGCTGAAGTATCCTATGATATACCTGATGATTTTTTTATTAATAAAGTTTTGGAGAGTAAAAAGGGCAATGCTATTGTGAACGGGATTATATACGCTGTTATTTGTGATTTATTAGATCTTCCTGTAAAAGCGATCAACATCCCCAGACAATTTATCCTCGGTTATTTTGAAGTTGACTATAATTTTCCTAATCCTGCCGGAAAGATCGGATCGAAAATAAATTTTTATATTGATCCGCTTAATGGCCAGATATATTCACATAAAGATGTTGAGAATTATTTTAAAAGAATTTCCGTTCCTCCAACTCCTTCGTATTTTAAACAATTAAGTAACAAACGCATAATTCAACATCTTCTTGAAGAATTAAGTAAGTGTTTTGACAATGAGAAAAACCGCCATAAACAAAAAGACCTTTTATATTTAGCAAGCCTTATTGAGGAGTAATTTTTTAGTGAATATTATTTTCTTTAAATTCTCATGCTGTAATTCCTCTTACTAAATTTGAATGATATTTTAACACATTCAATTGTATTGCTTTTGCAAACAGATACTGCATCTTATTCTTCGCCAATCGGAAACATCTTTATCAGGGGCAGTGATAATACTATTGAAGAAGTTTTATTTGTCAATTCATTAAAGAAAGTAACAATTGGCGAAGAAGAAATTGATTTTAAAGCAGGCCGCTCTCTTCCTATACAGAGATGTATTGATGAATTAAAAGAATATTTTGCGGGTACAAGAAAACACTTTACGCTTCCTGTAAAACAGGATGGCACTGATTTTAAAAAAAAGTGTGGACAATCTTCTTAATATACCATTTGGCACAACTATCAGTTACCTGGAACTTTCTAAAAGAATAGAAAATGTAAAAGCAATACGGGCCGTAGGGACATGTAACGGAAGAAACAGACTTTGTATAATAGTCCCTTGTCACAGAGTTATTGGCAGCAATGGAAGCCTTATAGGTTATGGAGGTGATCTATGGAGAAAAAATGGTTACTTGAGCACGAGGCAAAATATGCATATGGAGTTCAGAAATTATTTAAATAATCTGCCCCAAATGCCAGTGGCAAAAGTTGTGTGGCATCTTCAATTATAAAAACTTTGCCTTCTCTTCCACTTAATATTAAACGAACCGGCTTTTGAAATCGTTGTTGATGTTCAGCTAAAGATTGCCTGCAAATTCCGCAGGGGCTTATAGGAACGTTGCTTTTTCCTTTACTATTATTATAACTAATTGCTATCGTTTCTATAGCAATACCGGGATTTTGCGATGCTGCAGAAGAGAGCAAAACTCTTTCAGCACAAATGCCGGCAGGATAGGAAGCATTCTCCTGGTTAGTACCGCTGACTATTTCGCCATTAATTAATTTTGCAATGGCTCCAACATTAAAGTTTGAGTACGGAGCATAAGCAAATTGCGTTATAGCCCGGGCCTCATTTAGAAGCCATGCATCATTCTCATTCAAATCTTCTATTGAATCATATTCAGCAACTGAAAGAATGTGTTCAGATTTTTTCATTTGCGGTGTTTTAATACTTAAGCTCCAGATAGAAAATTAAAAAAAAACATTACGAACTCAGGTTACAGTAATGGTTTTACAAATTAAACATTTGTTTGTAAAAAATGAGGTGTGATAATTATTTTGATGAAGATCAGTAAGCAAAAATCTTACTTAATGCTTTTAAACAATCTACTCCAGCGAGGGCCCTTATCCCAGCTAAACCATATAAGCGATGCTTTACCAACTATATGATCTTCGGGAACAAACCCCCAAAATCTGCTATCTAATGAATTGTGTCTGTTGTCTCCCATCATCCAATAATAATTCATTTTAAAAGTATAGGTAGCTGCTTCCTTATCATTGATAAAATACTTTCCGTTTCTCGTTTCAAATTTGTTTTGTTCATAAACACCTATGCAACGCTGGTAGCGGATAACATTGTCAGGAGTTAATTGAATTACGGCCCCTTTCTTAGGTATCCACATAGGGCCATAATCATCCTCTGACCAATTGTACGCAGCTTGGTAAGGATATAGAGAAATACTTTCATCTGCCGCCGCATGCGGTTCGGGTTTAATCTCTTTTACAATTGACATTTTTTTTAAATCCTCTCTCTCTTTATCGGTCATATTCACTTCATAAAAATTATTTTGTATCAGGTACACTTCATTTTTATCTCTGTCATCAGGATAGAATTTTATTCCTATTTTAATTAGTTCATCAGCATCAAGGGGTGCTGTAGTAGTTACTAAATATTTAAATTCATGATCAAGGGGAAAAGGTTGCTTTACACTATTAATATAAAGGTCCATGTTTTTTATTTGCAGCGTATCACCGGCAATAGCCACACATCTTTTTATAAAATTCTCTCTTTTATCCACCGGCCGTTCAATTATCAAATCTCCAAATTCATCCTGAATGCGCCGTCTTGCTTCATCTTCGGAAATGTGTTCGTTTATCATCCTTGACCTTATTGCCTGGTAATAAGTTACTCTTGATCCATACTCAACTTCGTCGTTGATTAAAGTGTCGTTTACCGGAAAATTAAAAACTACTACATCGTTTCTTTTAACCGGGCTTGGTAACCAGCGTGTATATGGGATATGTATCCACTCCACATATGATTTTGTATTTGTTACCGGAAGCGTATGATGCACAAATGGCATTGCGAGGGGTGTGTTAGGTATGCGGGGGCCAAAGCTGAACTTACTAACAAACAAAAAATCATTTACCAGTAAAGTTTTTTCCATTGATGGTGTTGGAATTACATAGGCCTCAAATACAAAGGTACGGATAAGGGTAGCGGCAACTATTGCAAATACAGCAGCATCTATCCATTCACGTGCAGCAGATTTTTTATAATTATTCATTACAGAAATACCTGCATATCTTTCTTTTTTTGAAAACCCGAGATAGGGGAAATATATAAAAGGTATAAACACTGTTGCTGCATGATGGAGCACAGAAAATCTGCCGAAATGTTCAACAAATTTTATGCATATCCAGATGGTAATAAACTGGCCGGCGATGGGAATAAGCTGTAAAAAAAACCATACTCTTTTCAGTTGCATTTTTTCAACCATGCACCAGGTGTTGTACAAAGGGATAAATGCCTTCCAGCCTTCTATTCCGGCTTTTTTAAACATACCGTACAAACCTATGTGCCACAAAACAACCGTAATAATAAAAAACAGTAAACCTATACCCATGCTTTTAGTTTTTAGATGCGGACAAAAATAGCATATTAAATGAGTTGATAAAAAATGATAAAGAAATTGTTATCATTAGTTTAACAGAAGAGCTTTTAACCCTTACAACCAAACAATATTAACATGAGGATTGATTACTCTGCTATAGGATTATGGAGAATAAGATCAATATATTTATTTACAGTATCAAACCTGTTCATGATCATTAAATGACCGCCTGAATTGACAATATAATCAGGCCTTAGTTTTTTTACAGGAAACAGCCTGTCTTTATCTCCATGTATGTGATAAAGGTTTTTGGGTATATGTGTATTCCGCCAGTTAAGCAAATTATCAATAGCCCAATTGGAATATTGCGGACTTATCTTTTTTCGATATAGCGACGCCATCTTTTTTTCTTCGTCACTCTTTATACCTAAGTTGTAATTTTCTATTGGTTCTATCAGCTTAAAAGATCTCATTGGAAAAATTTTATTAAGCCTAAGCTTCCCTGCAATCCGCATCCATAAAGGAATTTGGTGATACGACTGTATACTTGATATCAGAATTATTTTTTCTACCGGTATCAGTTTTGCTATTTCAATACATATCATTCCGCCAAAGGAAAGCCCTATGAGAATTGGGTTATTATGTTGAATTTGCGGTATTAACCTTTGTACATAAGCATTAATGTGCTCGTTTTTTTCAGGGATAATCCAATTTATAAAATGAGTTTCATAACCGGTAAAAGCAAGTTTTGAGAACACTCTTTCATCTGCGCCCAAACCACTAATACAATAAATGTGTTTCATAAGCACGCTGGTACGGTGTGAGGGGTTTAGAACGTTTTTAGGGCGTAGGACGTTTAGGTAAACTCTTCCCACTTTCAACTTCAATTCTCTATCTTCTTGGCAATACATAATTATCCACGTCACCTGCCAAAATAGTTTTTCCGGAAAGGATAACAAGGCGTTCAACAACGTTTCTTAGTTCTCTTATATTACCACTCCAGTTATGCTTCTGCAGAGCTTCTACAGCTTTTTTGTCTATTGATTTTTTTGGCTGTCCATATTCAGCGGCAATGTCTTCTAAAAATCTGTCAACCAATAATGGTATGTCTTCCAGCCTGTCATTTAAAGAAGGAACATGAAGTATTATTACACCAATACGATGATACAGATCAAGCCTGAAATTTTTATCTTCCACTTCTTTCAACAGGTCTTTATTAGTAGCAGCTATTACTCGTACATCTACATTAATATCTCTGTCGGCCCCTACCCTGGTTACTTTACCTTCCTGCAAAGCACGCAAAACTTTTGCCTGCGCATTTATGCTCATATCCCCTATTTCATCTAAAAATAACGTACCGCCATTAGCCTGTTCAAACTTCCCTATGCGTTGTTTTATGGCAGAAGTAAAAGATCCCTTTTCATGACCGAACAGCTCACTTTCAATTAACTCACCGGGTATGGCAGCACAATTAACCTCCACTAATGGTCCCTTATCACGGTTACTTTTTGCATGTATCCATCTTGCTACCAACTCTTTGCCTACTCCATTTTCACCTGTTATTAAAACCCTTGCATCAGTGGGGGCAATTTTATCAATAGTGTCCTTTATTTTTTTAATGGGAACAGACTCGCCGATTATTTCCTGAACTTTATTAACCCTTCGTTTCAGCACTTTTGTTTCTGCAACAAGGCTTGTTTTATCCATAGCGTTGCGAAGTGTTATCAACATGCGGTTAAGATCAGGAGGTTTAGATATATAATCAAAGGCTCCTTTCTTCACTGCATCAACGGCGGTTTCTATATTGCCATGCCCGCTAATAATTATAATGGGAACATCAGCATTTATTTCTTTGGCTTTCTCTAAAAATTCTATGCCGTCGAGCTTTGGCATTTTAATATCACACAAAACCAAATCATAATTTTTGCCTTTAAACTTTTTTAAACCCTCCTCGCCATCAGCGGCTTCATCAATATTATAACCTTCATACGCTAATATTTCTGTAAGCGTTTTTCTTATGCTCCTTTCGTCATCTATAATCAGTATCGTTGCTGCCATTAATTTTATAAATATTATGGATGAAACAAGTTATCTATCTTAATTGATAATTATCAAAAGTAATGATTTATGGTATTAAAGTTTGTACCACGAATAATTGCAATCGATTATTGCTGCACTAATATCACTTCATTAAATTAATTAAAATGTCTATACCTGCCAAAGCAGAGGCGAATAAAAACTCACTATAAAAAATTGCTAAAATACCGCTGCCTGCAGATCTTTTAAAATTAGTTAAAGAACATTGTTTCTCTGCTGAGTGCATTCGCAAAAATTAACGCCGAATTTGTTGTACTTGAAAAAAAGGAAATTGGGAAATAGGTTATGAATGTTTTTCCCCGTTAAAAAATATTTTTAAAATGTGTCACTAAATACGAATTCAATCGTATATTTGTTTACGAATAGATTCGTATAAAAAATTATTAAACAATAAAACTTCATAACATGAAAAAACAACCGGGTAAAATGGACATGATAGCAATCCTGCTGACATGTTCAATTGTAGGAGCAATTTGTATGTCGTTTCAGGACACTCCAAAAATAAAACCGGAGCCCTTGCCAGGGGTGCAAATAGATACTCCCAAAAAAAATTCAGTGCATGTAGAAATAGATATGAGAGATTTGAAAAAAGCTTTGGAAGAAATTAACATTGAATTGAAAGGCATCAACTGGGATAAAATAACAAAGGAGATTGAAATTACTATGAATTCAATTGATGTAGATAAAATTAAAAAAGATGTAAATCAATCTTTGCAAAGTATTGATTGGGAAAAAATAAAAGCTGATGTAAATAATTCTATAAATGATATCAATCTTGATGAAATTAAAATTAATATTCAAAAAACAGCAGATGAGATAAAAGCAAATATTAATTCCGGCGGGTTTGAAAAGAATATAAAAAATATGAAGAAAGCTGATGCCGGTAAAATAAAAAAAGAAATTAAGAAGGCTCAAAAAGAAATAGAAAAAAATAAGGACCAGCTTAAAAATAATATAGACAAGATGAAGGATGACATTAAAACTGAAACCACATACATGGTTGAAACACCGGCAGTTAAAAATACTCAACTGCCTGAAAAAGACAGGCTATTCTTTCTGATTTGACTGGCTTAACTGTTTAATTCCTGAAAATCGTTTGCAGATAAGAGGTAGGCTGTTTGCTTAGAAAGAAGGGCAAAGGGTTTGCCGCGTGTTGCCCTTTGCTATACCGTAAAATCCTTTTTTAATTACACTGAATTCAAGCGCTCCACGATAATTATTAAAATCTTTTAGGGAAGACGTTGTTACATCATAACTAAAGAGAAAACGTGTGTTACTCACGTCAAACCCGGCCATCGGTATGAAGGCATCGCCTAAACGATAATATAAACCAGCAATAAGCTGTTTTTCTCCATCTCCTGATAAATTGTATGCACCATTTAAGCCTAGTACCAGTTCGCTTGCTTTTGCCTGGGTGGTGTAGTAGGCATTTGGATTGATAATAACATTATCGTTTACTTTATAAATAGCATTTACAAATCCGATATGCCTCATTGATATACGATTGCTGTCGCTCCCATCTTCAAAAAATGTTTCTTTTGGGCGGTTAACATGATGGATGGAATAACCGGCATTAATGTAAATATTTTCTGTAGGGAAATAAGCATAATTCATCCCGGCCTGCATATCAAAATAACTTACATTATTATTATTCAATACTACACTTGTAGGGAGATTTACATCAAAAAATTTTCCATCAAACTGGTCAGGGAATTTTAATTTTGACTGATCAATTTGTTTATTTGACCAGCCAACATTAAACCCCGCAGAAAGCAAACTGCTTAAGCCCAGCAACTGGTGATAAGCAATAGAAGCAAATGCTTTAGTTGATGTTAAACTTCCGCTTCCGGCTACATCTCTTAATATCGCTCCGCCCAGGCCAAGCCAGCCATTTTCTAATTTGTCTCTAAAAACCTGTGCATCTCCAAAAACACTTATTGTTTTATAAGGCACAGCCATTATTGATGAATATTGACTTCTGTAATTAGCGCCTATACGATAATCAGCATCTGGAATAAAACCTGTATTAGCAGGATTAGTGGTTAAGGGAGAATTAAAAAATTGAGAGAAATGAAGATCCTGTGCAGGCAGGCAGTTTATAAAAAGTAAAGTAAAAGGTAATAATATGATGAATTTATAAACGCTCATTTTGCTTTTAAAATTTCCAATTAAAAAATCTAAAATTTGTCACCTCAATAAAGTTATATCGCCGGTTTTTCTAAATTTTTTGCCATCAGAAAAAACAACATCCAATGTATATGCGTAAACATCGATTGGCTGTATTTTACCTTTAAATGTCCCATCCCAACCTAGATCCTGACTGGCAGACTCGAATACGTTCTGCCCCCATCGGTTATAAATTTTCCAATGCATTTGCGTTATTCCAAAACCCTTAACTTTTACAATACTATTTACACCGAATTTTCCAGGAGTAAAAGCGCTCGGCACGTCTATCAATGGGTTTATAAGTGCTGAGACTGGCTGGCAGGTGTCAGCAGGGCAACCAGCTTCATTTTGAACATTAAGACAAACATTGTAAATACCGGTAGCAGGAAATATATGCCTGGGACTTACTTGATTTGACGAGTCTCCATCTCCAAAATTCCAGGAATAATTAGTTGCCCCGACAGACTGGTTGGTAAATTGGGTGAAAGTATTTTCAACGGGAACTATCGGGCTAAATATAAATGCTGCTATGGGTATTGATTTGACAGAAATAATTTTTAAAGCTGAATCTATTGTATTGCATGATGTTGAATCAAATGCGTATAATTTTACGGTGTAATTTCCCGCAACTGAATACAAGTGAGTGGGATTATCCAAAGCAGAAGGAGCAGAGCCGTCACCAAAATCCCAGAGAAAGTTTAATCCTCCCAAAGACGTATTTTCAAATACAGCCGTATAAGGCACACAACCATTAAGCGGTGTGTTAAATTGCGCAGTCAGTTTCGGTGATAGCCGTATAAATTTTACAGTATCATCAGGGGAATTGCAAAAAGAAGTATCCTCTAAAGTTAAGGAAACCTTATATGTGCCAGCACCTCCATAGGTATGATTAACTGATTGAAGGCCTGTTATTACTTTGGATGAGCCATCTCCAAAATCCCAGGTAAAACTTTGAGGCCCAAAATTCCCTGATGATGTTGAAGTATTATCAAACAGGTACGTAAGATTAGTACACGGCGGCAATTTATTAGCAATAAAATTCAATGCTGCCTTATTATTGCCTGCCCTTATATGAATGTAAGCCGTATCGGCAATATTGCAGGTTGAGCTATCAATAGCAACAAGCATAACTTTATAAAAACCTGTTTTAGTGTAAGTATAAGAAATATTGAAATCATTCGTAGTAACTTTTGGTGAGCCATCGCCAAAATCCCAAACATAACTTTTCCCTTTTAGCAAGGTATCAGCAAAATCGACCGTAAGAGGTATACAACCAGTACTGTCGGATACGCCGTTTATCGACGCCCGGGGACCCGCAACCACGCCTGCAAAATTCATTTCAATTTTAAGCATGCCTAAATTGCAACTGCCGCCTGCGGAAGCCTGGTTGGAAGTAGACCATGATCCAGGCGTTCCTAAAAAGTTTACGGAACGGCCGCAGTTGGCACACATAGCCTGGTAAATAACACCAAACTTATCAAAGCGGCTCGTGCCGCCATCAACGTGATCTCCAAAGGTTTGAGGATTATTTCCGTTAACAGGATCCTGCTGGCCAAAAAAAGTACCATATAATTGTGAAACTGCATCCTTCTTTAACACAAAAAAGTAAAAATCACTTCCTGAAGGGTCAGTTACAGGTTTTATTGCATCCGGAGTTACAGGCATTCCCTGGGTTGTACCTGAATTGTATCCTTCTTTTGTGTTGGCTTTGCCACCCCATCCGGAAACGTACACATTTTCGCACCTGTCTACCAAAAATGCTGTGGGGGAGATATTTGGCAAAGATGACCCCGAGCCAAAGGTGGTTGAATAAATGTAACTGCTCAGGTCAGGTTTCATTTTTGAAATAAACTGGCTTGAGTTGGGATTTACAAAGGCGGCATTCTGTACGGGCCAGGCTCCTTCAGTAGTTCCCATCACGTATACATTGCCTACCTTATCTGTCTGTATACCATATACCTGATCTGCAGCATTGGTGCCGAGATATGTTCCCCTAAGTACCGATGAACCGTTATTAGTAATTTCTGCTACATAGCCATCGCACTGGCCACCGGAGTTGGTGGAGCTGATTACACCGGAAGGCGAAATGGCTGGCATATCGGTACTGGCGGTTCCGCCAGCAACATAAATATTATTGTTATTGCCGAGCGCTAAAACATAAGCTGCATCCATTCTGGCCCCGCCAAGATAACTACTCCATATCACAGAGGTGGCATTTGGGTTCAACTTTAAAACCACAGCATCCTGGTCACCTTTATAAGAAGGCTGAAAAACACCTGGTGTGGTTTTGAAATTACTCGACCTTGAGCAGGATGCGACATATATATTTCCTGCAGCATCCAAAATTACTTCACTCCTGGAGTCATCACCATAATTTCTATTGAGTGTGTCAGTACCTGTGGCATCCTGTTTAAATCTTACATTTACTCCATCAGCTCCTGAGCCACCTATAGCCATTGAACCAATAATTCCGTTTCCTGCTGCATTTAGTTTTGTCACTATAATATCCCAGTCGCCGCCGCCGCCATATACTTTGGGAACAGTAACCGGGAAAGTTGGATAATTTAATACCCCGTTACTTCCTGCCCTGGTGATTCCTGCAATTATAAGATTACCCTGAGGGTCTACAATTAAGCTGTGTGGCTGTTCCTCTCCATCTCCGCCTATGAAAGTAGCATAAACCCTTTGTTTGCCATCGGGAGTAAGCTTCATCACGGCGATATCAAATTTACCCCCATTATAGGTTTCTTTATAAGCGCCTGGAGATACTTTAAAACCGGTACCAAACACAATACCTCCTGAAAAAAAACTTCCATCAGGGCCATAGGTTGCTGTATAGCCCCAGTTATCCGAAGTGCTTCCGCTATAAGTAAAAAAAACCTGCGTAGGATCAATGATTAACGGAGCATCAGGTGAATAATCATTTACTTTGAATTTCACCACATCTCCTTCTATTACGTATTTACAATTCAATTCTTTTCTTTCATTACCAATTACCTGGTAGGTATATGGATAAAGCTCTTTATTCTCACCTACAGATGTGTTTATTATCAATTCCTTATTTTTCAATTTAAGCTTATCAACACCGGCATACTTTAATGCAATGTTTTTAACATCGGCCCCGGGCTTTACAATTAAATCATATTTTAATCTTCCTGCGCCATCTACGTAATACCTTACGTCTATACCCGGATAGATGTTTTTGTAAGTAACACCTTTATACAGTTTGCAATTAACTGCCCATTTGCTTTTATCACTTCCTATAAAATAATTATTAACTGAAGATGATTCTTTATCGGGCAATATTTCAGGCGAAGGATTTGCATTAACAAATTCCACATTATAAACGTGTGAGTTTACAATACCCGGGTGCGCAGATCTGTGTTGCAGCGTGTCTTTAATGCCGTGTGTTTTTTCAATTAACCTGTCAAGATCCTGTTGATTATGCTGCACTACAGTAAAGCCGGTTTTTTGTAAAAAAAAAGCTCCCGAGCCTACGTTGCTCATGAACTTTACTTTAGGGTCCCATTGTCCTTTGTTCTCAATAAATTCAATTTGCGAAAAAACATTATCAGCCACCAATACCCCGGTAATTACAACAAGCAGGAAAACAAATAATTTAGAAAAGTTCAAGGAAAAGGTTTTACAAATTATTAGTAAGAAATGAAACCAATGTTATAAATATGAATTTACGAAACAATACTGATTGGAGTTTAGAAAATTAAATTTCATGCCGGTGTTTTAATAGGATTTAACATTACCAAAATATTCTGCAATACCTCACGAAATTTTGCTCCAGGCTGTTTTGAATGTTTGCATTTGGAGAAAATTTTTAAGGGGTAGATTTTCCGGTGTGTTTAATTCAGGATCGCTGCTGATAATTTTTTCCGCTACCTCTTTTGCGGCTTCCAGCATTTGTTTATCGTGTAAAATGTTTGCCAGTTTAAAATCTAATATCCCACTTTGCTTCGTACCCCCAATATCACCTGGCCCCCTGATCTCAAGATCTTTTTCTGCAATTTTAAAGCCATCATTTGTGTCGCACATTATTCTTAAGCGCTGCTTTGCTTCGTTACTTAGCTTATGCCCTGTTAATAAAATACAAAAACTTTTTTCACCTCCCCGCCCAACTCTTCCTCTTAACTGATGCAATTGAGGTAATCCAAATCTTTCTGCACTTTCAATAACCATTATAGAAGCGTTTGGCACATCTACCCCTACTTCCACAACGGTTGTAGACACCATAATATTTGAATCACCGCTCACAAATCTTTGCATATTTTCATTTTTTATTGCGGGCTTTTGCTTTCCATGCACCATGCTTATCCAATATTCCGGTTCAGGAAAAAAAGCTTTTACTTCTTCATATCCTTTCATCAGGTGTTCATAATCTAATTTTAATGATTCGTCAATCAGGGGATAAATAATATATGCCTGCCTTCCCTTTTTAATTTCCGTTTTTATAAAGTCCATCACCTGTGGCCTTGCATATTCATAACGATGCACCGTGTGGATAGGTTGTCTTCCCGGCGGCATTTCGTCCATAATGCTGTAATCAAGATCTCCATAAGCCGTAAGCGCTAACGTACGGGGAATAGGTGTAGCTGTCATTACCAGTATATGCGGTGGAACAGGATTTTTTTTCCACAACCTCGCCCGCTGCGCTACGCCAAATCTGTGCTGCTCATCGACAATTGCCAAACCTAAATTTTTAAATTGAACAGTATGTTCAATTACCGCGTGCGTGCCAATTAATATATTTACCTCACCGGTTTCACATTCTCTTAATATTTCTTTTCTTGCTTTAGCCCTGGTTGAACCCGTTAATAATTTTACTTTAACCGGCATATTTTTTAAAAGCGTTGTTATTGTATTAAAATGCTGTTGTGCAAGAATTTCAGTAGGCGCCATTAAGCAACTTTGAAAACCTTGTCCGTCAGAAGGGTGAATATTATCTGCAGCAATAAGCATGATTAATAAAGCCACTATTGTTTTTCCGCTTCCTACATCTCCTTGTAACAGCCTGTTCATCTGCTTTCCGCTGCCGGTATCTTTGCGTATTTCTTTTAATACCCTTTTTTGTGCACCTGTTAATTCAAAAGGCAGGTAATTGTTATAAAAACTATTAAACAAGTTACCTACGCTGGCAAATAGTAACCCTTTTGAAAATCTATGGCGGCTAAACCGTAACATACCTAAACGGAGTTGGGACAAAAATAATTCTTCAAATTTCAGGCGTCTTAAAGCCAACAGATATTCATCATTATCAGATGGAAAATGTATCTGACGAAATGCCTGGTATCGGGCAAGTAATTTTAATTGATGTATAACAGGTGATGGCAAGTTTTCCGGTAATTCTTTTTCAGTTAATGTATTAAAAAGATTAGAGGTGATTTTCCCAATTTGCCTGCCGCTTAAATTTCTGGATTTTAATTTTTCTGTACTGGGATAAATAGGCTCTAAAAAAAATTTACCTGCCGGACTTTCTGCAGTAAGCGGCTCCATCTCCGGATGGGTTATCTGTGGCTGATTCATAAAGAACCCTGCCTTGCCAAATACAAGATATTTTGATCCTGTTCTAAGTGCTTTTTCTATCCAGTGAATTCCCTGGAACCATACCAGCTCAAGCTCCCCGGTGTCATCCTGCAGGTATGCCACAAGTCGTTTGCCACGCTTTTCCCCAACAATATCAAACTGTGTAAGTTTGCCGGCTACCTGAATATATTCAGTAGCCAAAGTGATGTCCGCAATCTTCATCACCCGGGTTTTATCAATATGGCGATAAGGATAAAACTCCAGCAGATCTTTAAACGTAAAAATCCTCAGCTCTTTTCTTAAGAGATCTGCCCTTTGCGGGCCTACACCTTTCAGATATTCGATAGGGTTAGATAATATTGAAGCGAACTGGCTTATACGAATATGTTTTTACAAATATAGATTTGATTAATGATTGCTTTTTCTAATTGATTGCGACATCAAATGCTTTTTATTAAATTATCTGAAGCCTTTGTTGTCCAGAGAATTCATCTAACGCTATATATAAAGGATGTTTACGACGATGTAAATTTTGACGAATAGCTTCTTTGCAATCAAATAATTTTTTCTGAAAAAAATATTACACCTGTTATCAATGCAGATATAATAGTTTTATTTTTTTTTTGACACTTCGCTACTAAAAACCGGGAGAATACAACCTGCGGAAGGTGATAGGATAAACTTCTTCTATAGTCCTCTTAAGGGTTTTAATATTTACTACCGGAGAGTTTATTGCGCTTATAAAGTAAAAGAACTTTTCAAGTATCTTTAATTCATGATAAAAAGGGTGAAAAACAGCATAAAAAAAATTTTTGCCAGTTTTGCTTTGCTCTCTTTAGGGATAGTTATTTTGTTAATAGTTTTCGGGACCGCTTTGGTGGCTTTTATTTTTATTGCAAGAATGATTTCTGACGAGGATAAAAGCGGTTTTGATTTCAGGGTTTTTAATTTTTTATCGGGTTTTGTGAATGATGTTCATACCAATGTAATGGAATTTTTTACTTTCCTTGGAGCACATACATTTCTCATCCCTGCCAATCTTTTATTGGTGTCTTATTTTTTATTCTTAAAAAAACACAGATGGTATTCGATAAAAATACCTGTTATATCTCTTACCAGCTTATTGCTTATGGTCTCCTTAAAATATATTTTTCATCGCGACAGGCCACTTACGCCTTTATTGGAAACAGCCCGTGGATACAGTTTTCCAAGCGGGCACGCATTAATGAGCTTTACCTTTTATGGATTACTTATTTACCTGGTTTGGCTGTACGTAAAAAATATATGGTTAAAGTGGCTGTTGGTAATTGCACTGGCATT
>JBDSFG010000182.1:0-7928 GCA_039919615.1 Ginsengibacter sp.
ACTGTAATGTTTTCTTCTGCATTTGTTGGAAAGTTCCTCAACATCCTTCCAACGTAAATCACTATTAAAAAATACCAGAAAGGCTATATTTACTTTCGGAACAACCAACTAACGAATGCCATCAAAATACAAAGAGATAATTGCAAAAGCAGATTCTTTACCAGCCAAAATAATTCAGGCAGCATTTAAATCTTTACTGCATTTGTTGAGGGAAAAAGTTTTTCCATTTTGTATTGTTCTATTTGCCATTGGTTGTACAGATAAAAAAGAGCCGTTACTTTTTACCGCCATCAGCCCAGCTGCTTCAGGTATTGATTTTGAAAACACCATCAGCGAAACAGAGCAGATCAATCTTATCACCAACGAATATACATACATGGGTGGCGGCGTTGGTGTTGGCGATTTTAATAATGATGGCCTGCAGGATCTTTTTTTTACTGCCAACCAAACCACTAATAAATTATACCTAAACCAGGGCAACTTTAAATTTAAAGAGATCACGCAATCTGCAGGCTTAACCTCCGGTGTGTGGTGTACCGGCGTAAGTGTGGCAGATATAAACAACGATGGCTGGCAAGATATTTACGTTTGTGTCAGCGGCCCTGTTGAGCCGGCAAGACGCAAAAATTTACTATACATCAACAATCACAATCTTACGTTTACTGAAATGGCTGCGGCATATGGATTAGATGATGACAGCTATTCCACACAAGCTGTTTTTTTAGATTATGATAAAGATGGATTGACGGATATGTTCTTACTAACCCATCAAATGCAGGGGGAAAGCCTAAACAAAGTGTTGCCGAAAGACCTGAGTGGAAACTCACCCAGGAACGACCGGCTCTATCACAATGAAGGTGTAAACGCAAAAACAGGTCAGCCATTTTTTAGAAATGTAACCATGATGGCCGGCATAAAAGATGATGGCTATGGTTTGGGTGTAGTTGTGAGTGACTTTAACAGCGATAACCTGCCCGACATTTATGTTGCCAACGATTACATTGGAAATGATTGCCTGTGGCTGAATGAAGGCGACGGCACATTTACCAACGCTATGTCTAAATCCCTGAACCATCAAAGCTACAGCAGCATGGGCGCTGATGTCGCCGATATTAATAACGATGGTTTGCCTGATATTGCCACACTTGATATGATGCCCGAAGATAATGAGCGAAAAAAAATGATGTATTCCGTTTTAAGTAACGAGCGCCACGAAATGGAAACCTACTTTAAATATGAACCTTCATACATGCACAATACGCTGCAGTTAAACCGTGGAATGGCTAATGTTAATGACAGTATGGTGCCGGTGTTTGCTGATATTGCTAATTATGCAGGCACCGCAGAAACCGACTGGAGTTGGAGTGTGCTGGCAGCAGATTTTAATAATGATGGTTACAAAGATCTGCATATCACTAACGGCATGGGCAGAGATATGATCAACAGTGATTTTGTTGCTTTCCGCTCTTCTGCCCCGGCGGGTTACGGCCGCAACAAAATGCTGCTCGATAAATTACAAACTTTTGGAGCGGTACCATTGCCAAATTATTTTTTTAGCAACAATCATAATTACTCTTTTACCAATATTTCTGAAGCTGCAGGCATTAACGAAAAAGCGATAAGCAATGGAGCCGCCTATGCAGATCTTGATAATGACGGCGACCTTGATCTGGTGGTGAATAATATCAACAGCAAGGCCTTTTTATTTTCTAACAACACCATTCAGCCAAACAATACAAAGGTTAATTATTTAGCGTTAAAATTGCATGGGCCTCTTAATAATAAAGATGGCCTTGGTGCGATTGTAAAATTATTTGTAAAAGACAGTGTGTTATTACTTGAGGAAAATCCTGTACGTGGGTATTTATCAACTGTAGACAAGCGTTTGTTTACCGGCCTTGGGCAAAGAACTGCTGTGGATAGTTTACAGGTGATCTGGCCAAACGACAGTATGCAGTTACTAAAAAATATCAAGGCAAATCAAGTGCTTACAGTTGACTATAAAAATGTAAATGGTAAATGGCAGGCACCGGTTAAAGCAGCCACTTTATTTACTAATTATACCAGAGCGGCTAACATCAATTTTACACATTCCGATCCTTTCTTTTTTGATTATGATTTTCAACGTTTGCTGCCGCAAAAATTTTCTTCATTAGGCCCTGGTATTGCAGTGGCTGATATTAATAAAGATGGATTGCAGGATTTTTTTGTGGGAAATGGTTACAAGGAACAAGGCATGTTATTTCTGCAAAATGCCAACGGCAGCTTTACGTCTAAACCTTTAGAAACAGTGCAAAAGTTTGAAGAAGATACTGGTTGCTTATTTTTTGATGCAGATGGGGATGGAGATGAAGACTTGCTGGTAACAAGCGGTACCAATGAGTTTGCGGTAAACAGTACATCTTATTTACCACGCCTTTACCTAAATGACGGCAAAGGAAATTTTACAAGAAGCGCTACTGCCATTCCCTCTAATTTGACAAGCGTTACTACCGTGGTAAAGGCCTGTGATTTTGATATGGATGGTGATCTTGATTTATTTATTGGCGGGCGTATTGCCAGCGCAAAATATCCGTCCCCGGCACCCAGCTATTTGTTGCAAAATAATAAAGGTGTATTTACGGATGTAACACAAAATTATTGCCCCGCATTATACACTGCAGGCATGGTTACGGATGCGGAATGGATGGATGCTGATGGCGATAAAATTCCCGATCTCATTATTACCGGCGAGTGGATGCCCATAAGGATATTTAAAAATAAAAGAGGCCTTCTCACAGAAATTACCAGCGAAAGCGGCCTTGCAGCATTTTCGGGTATGTGGAGGTCGGTTTGTGCCGCGGATGTGGATAAAGACGGTGATATTGATCTTGTTGCAGGCAATATCGGCCTTAATAATAAGTATCATTTTAATACTAGCTACCCTTTGAATATGTGGTATGCAGATTTGGACGGCAATGGTTCTCTGGATCCTTTGATGGGTTATTACCTGCCTTCTCAAACCGGCAAAAAAGACTTATATCCGGCGATGGGTTTAGATGATATTGCCAGCCAGACCCCAGCTGTAAAAAAAAGATATTTGTTGCATAAAGATTTTTCAAACGCAACGATGGCTGATGTTTTTAAAACAATTGAAGAGCCTGTTAAATTAATGGCAACTGAAGCTGCTTCCTGTTGGTTTGAAAACAACGGCAAAGGTGTTTTTAAGCAACATCAATTACCGGCCGAAGCACAGTTTGCACCCGTAAACTGCATAGTTGTGAATGATTATAACAAAGATGGCCTTCCTGATATTTTACTTGCGGGCAATGAGTATGAAACTGAAGTAATGACCGGCCAGTATGATGCCAGCTATGGTTTGTTATTACTGGCGGCACCCAATAAAATATTTACCGCAGTGCCACAAAATAAAAGCGGTATTTTTTTGCGTGGAGATACCAGGTGCATGCGTTCAATCACCATCAATAATAAGCCAATGATTTTAGCTGCTATCAATAGCGGGGCGTTGCAGGTATTTAAGGTTAGTGAATAAGATAATAGGAACTTCAAATGACTGACGAGACATTTTCATTTTATCCACTCCTGCATTTGCCAAGCATTATTTATTCCTCCGGTTCCCGATGTATAGTTGAAATAAATGTATGCATCCTTAATTCTTCCGGCTGCTTTAAAATCAGCAGCGATAAGGCAAAGGGGAAGGCAGTTGCAAGATTACACAGCCAGGCTTTCGCCTCAAACTTTATATATTGATGCATAAAAATCCCCTAACATTCTTTAAATTTCTTTAAGCATTTATAATGGATAAACTGCGGCGCTTAGCAGAAAAAGGATTAAAAGTTGGCGGGCATATAATTAATGAGATAAGAAAGTAAAAGCGATTGCCGGTAAAGGTTGTTATTGTCTGAATTAATTACCCGCTATTCTATTATTCCTTAATAAATCTTGCGCCACAGGCTTCGATACAAGGTGGATTAATTTCCAGTGATGATGCATTGATCTTGTACCTGAACCAATAAGAGTGGCCATCTGCTTTTAAGAAATCAATTCTTACGCTATCAATAATCCTGTATTTATTAAATTCTGTATACACATTGCTTTCTAAACTTTCATCATTATTGAATTGAATGAATTTATTATCTCCGGCAGGTACAGATTGCCACTGGCCACTGCCGTCGCCGGGGTCTGCAAGAGTTTTAACAAGTTTCCATTTACCAATAAAAGAAGTATTGTTTGTAGCTGATTTTTTGCAGCTAACTAATAGTACAACAGCCAGCGTAATAAGTGTTAGTATTTGTTTCACGTTTTCTATTTTATTACTGACAAAGTAAAGATCATCAACGTTGCATTTATATTTAAAAAAACCCGGCTTTAGACATTACAATATTTCATTTTTTTCCGGTTCAGCAACAAAATAATGTTTACAATCATTTATGGTTACCTCATCCAATGCGTCAATAAAATTTTTGTACGTGCATTTTGTGGTTGGTTTAATTAGTATTGTAAGCTTATTTTTATCAATGCGGTTAGTGATTAAGCTAAATTGTTTTTGTTGAATAATACTACGCATTGCACTAAAATTTGCATAGTTTATTTTTTTTGCCAGCCCGTCATAGTACCCAATGCTATCATTGCTTTCTAAGATAAATGTAAGTGTTGTTGATTCCGAAAGAAAAGTTTGAATTGTGCTGTCTTTTGGCAATATTAATTTCATCACCTGTTGCTGCCTGAGTGTCGTTGTCAGGATAAAAAATGTTATCAAAAGAAATCCAAGGTCAACCATTGGAGTAAGATCAACCCTTATAATTTTATGCAAAGATTTTTTACCTGTGCTTTTGATTGATGTGGTTAATTCTGCCATTATATGTATTTATGGCTAAGAGTGAAATGCCAGTTATTTCCATAAATCTTCAAAACAGCAACATTAAATATTTTTTTAAAATCTCTTCAGTTACATCTTATTAATTTCCCTTACTTCTACATTGCCGCCTATTTCCAGTATAGGACAATCTTTTGCAATTTCAGTCGCTTCTTCCAATGAGTTCGCAATGATCAATGAATACCCGCCTATTAACTCTTTAATTTCTGTATAAGGCCCGTCGGTAATTATGCTATTGGGTTTAACAACTTTACGTGCAGAACCCAAACGATTTCCCTTGTCTGCAAGGTTGCCTTTTGCTGCAATGCCTCCCAGCCAGTCCATCCATGTTTTCATGATAGCTTCTCTTTCTTCAGGAGTGCCGTCGGGCATGGCTTTATAATCGGCTCTATACACAAATAAGAATTCTTTCATCTTGTTTCAATTTTTTGGTTATTAAAAATTAATGACGATCGGAAATTATAAAATCGGACAAAGTTTAAAATTATTTTCTTTTAATGGGTGGAAGACTTGCGCAGTGGTATCGTGGAATTTACGTTGGTGAAGCGAGGGAGTTTAACTTGTATTTCAACTTTATGATATAGCTATTATTTTTGTGGACTATAATTTTTCAACATATTTACCAGCCTCTAAAAATCATTCCCGGCATGCAAATAAAAACGGGGAGTTCTCTGATGGCATGCATTTCATCCTGCATGTTCAAATTTATTTTTGGTAAGATGGTGTTCTGAAATTGTTTTGAGGCAATCAAATAACTGCTCTGCTTTGTAACCAAGCAGTCTTATTATTAAACCATTTACTGGTGCCGCAGTTATGCCAAAAATTATTTCGTTCTGGATTGATAAAAATGCTGTTATCTCCTTAATGAGAATTTTTATGGATGCTTTTTCATTTAGATAAATTAACGTAGCCTGGTGTGTATAACTTTCCAGTTGCCCGATTAAGTTCACATTAACTACCGAAGGCTGCACCAAAAGATTTTCTTTAATGATCAGTTTATTATTGAGAAAAATTTCTGTGACATTATGATATTTTGACAAGAGGAAAACTTCGCCACTTAACTTTCTGCCGCAGGTTAATACTTCGCCCCAAATCAGATCGCAATTATCTGAAAGAAGAATTTTATTCTTAGCGGCAAAGATTGAAGATTCATGAGGAACGGAAGGATGCGGAATAAACCAAAATGAAGCGCCTTCTTCCAAATGTACTTCCATATTTTGGGAAGCGCCAACCTTCATGTTAAATAATCTTTGGTAAGATTGTGTTTGTAAATGCAGTGAGCAATGCTTAGCTACATGTATTTTTATGTTGTATACATCGCCATCTAAAATCCCCGGTGAAGAACTCATTAACATCAGGCGGAGCGTATTGTCTTTTTTATTTTCTGTGATATTGGCAATTTTAAATGGAGTGGTGCAATATGCCTTTTCGAGAAAAGTTATGTTGTTGCGAAGGGCAGCCTGAATGTCGAGTTCTGCTGTCATCTGCACAATTTTGGTTCAGCAATCTCTTCCATCAATGCATATTTTTTTATCCAGTTAACCACACTATCCAAACCTTCCATGCTCATGAGATTGGTAAAAATAAAAGGATTCCCTTTTCGCATCAATCTTGCATCTCTTTCCATTACATCAAGACTTGCATTAACGTAAGGCGCCAAATCAATTTTATTTATAACAAGCAGGTCGCTTCTCGTTATACCTGGTCCGCCTTTACGGGGAATTTTATCGCCTTCCGCAACATCAATTACAAAAATAGTCACGTCAGCAAGATCGGGACTAAAGGTTGCTGATAAATTATCGCCCCCGCTTTCAATAAAAATGATTTCAACATCCGGAATGCGCAAAGCCATTTCTTCAACGGCTTCTAAATTCATACTTGCATCTTCTCTTATGGCCGTGTGTGGACACCCGCCTGTTTCAACACCAATTATTCTTTCTGCCGGGAGCAGGCTATTTTGCGTTAAAAATTCTGCGTCCTCTTTTGTATAGATGTCATTGGTAATTACAGCGATGCTATACTTGCCAAACATGTGCCTGCACAGTCTTTCAATCAAGGCTGTTTTTCCGGAGCCGACAGGGCCGGCAACGCCAATCTTTATATATTTTCTTTCTTGCACCTTAATTTCGATTCTTTTTTTATTGCCACAACCTTAAGTCCGTGGCGATTGCTGGGAAACGTTCTCCTCAATATTTGTTTATCTAAATTTTACTCGCCTTGTTAATCGATGCCAACACCATTCTAATATCGCCATAGCTCACATCTTCTGGCAAATTTTCTTTCAACATTTTCAGACTTGTTTTGCCGTGTAATTCAGCCGCAGCAATAATTGCTTTCTGTTTGCCCTCATTTACTAATTCACCAACAGATAATTCTCCCTCGGCAATAAAATAACTTAAATGGCTTTCAATAGTTTGTTTTGAAAGTTTTCTTTCTTCTACAATTTCATTTATGGTTTTACCTAGTTTATATAGATTTAAACTGGTTTCAAATGTTGAATTTACTTTTTCTCCTGCTGTCAGTATCTTTTGCTTTCTTTCTCTTTTTGGTTGTTTTAAATGTATTCTCGTTTCAAGGTTTTGTGTTGTGCAATATTGTTGTACAACTTTTAGGAATGATTGTCCATATTTCTCCAGCTTAACAACTCCAAACCCTGAAATTTTAAGCAGATCATTTACAGATAAAGGAAGATATGTTGCAAGGTCAAGGAGAGTGCTATCACTGAAAATAATATATGCAGGAAGATTTTCTTCATGGGCTATCCTATTCCTCAATTCTTTCAGTTTGTCAAATAATTCCTGCTCATAAACATGCTGCTGATAAATAACAGGCTCCTTTGCAATTACAATATTTACAGATGAAGAGAGGTACACATTTTCTTTTTTATACAAAACATTTTTGGCCTTTTCTGTTAATTTAAGAACGGGATATTGGCCATCACTTTGAGCCAGGTATTCATATTGGATCAGCTCCTTTATATAGTGCATCCATTCGTCTTTTGCAATATCTTTTCCTATTCCAAATACAGAAAGGGTTTTATGCCATTGATGTA
>JBDSFG010000073.1:0-9661 GCA_039919615.1 Ginsengibacter sp.
TGGAAAAGATTACATGTCAGATAAGCCCGGTATAACTACACTGGAACAGCTTACTGAGGCTCGCCGTGTACAAAAACAAACCGGCCGTATCTATTCAATTATGTACAGTGAGCGTTTCGAAAATAAAGCCACTGTAAAAGCAGGCCAATTGGTAAAAGAAGGAGCGATTGGAAATGTGATACAAACTATAGGGCTTGGCCCTCACCGTATGAACGCCAAAACACGCCCTGAATGGTTCTTTGATCGTAAATATTTCGGCGGCATTATCACCGATATTGGTTCACATCAGTTTGATCAGTTTCTTTTTTTTACCGGTTCCCGCCAGGCTAATATCGTATCGTCACAAACAGGCAACGTTGCCCATCCGCAATATCCGGCCTTTGAAGATTTTGGTGATGTAATGATCAGGGGCGATGGGGGCACAGGATATATTCGTGTAGATTGGTTTACTCCGGACGGTCTTAAAACATGGGGTGACGGAAGACTTACCATTCTTGGTACTGAGGGATATATTGAGGTGCGTAAAAATATTGACATAGCAGGAAGGGAAGGTGGTAGTCACCTGTTTGTGGTAAATGGCAAAGACACTCAGTATATAGATTGCAATAAGGTAGATCTTCCGTACGGCAGGCAATTAGTTGATGACGTTCTTAACCGGACAGAAACAGCAATGACACAGGAACATTGTTTTCTTGCAACAGAGCTTGCGCTTAAAGCACAGAAGAATGCACAGAAGCTTAATTTTAAAAAGGCAGGCTGAGAGAAGTCCAAATTCCAATCAGCACCTTCATTACAATTAAGAGAATTTTTGTCTTTAAAATTACGCATTCATTTAAAAAAATCTCTTTATAATATTTATTACAAGTGTAATCAATGCACTTATGATTAACATAGTAACAAAGGGGAAATAAAAATGAAATTTTTTTCTTTCTATACGCACATCACCAGGCAACCTGCCGGGCCATTTAAAGGCATCATTAAAAAATAGAGAATTATTCCCGATACAATTATTATAGCCCCCATAAGTATGATATATTTTGCTGTCAGGTGATTCATATTCAAAATTAAAAAATTAAATCTTGTTTAAATTGCACCCGGGAATATAAAAATGGTTATCTAATTACATTAGTTTGAATTATGAAAACAATTGGGCTTATTGGCGGAATTACCTGGCATTCTACGTTAGATTATTATCGTTATATAAATGAATTAGCTGATAGCAAATCCGGAGGAGATGAGTCAGCAAAAATTATTTTGAATTCAGTAAATTATAGCCAGATAAAACAACTCACCTTTAAAAATGACTGGAACGGGATAGCAAATATTATTTGCAATGCAGCAAAAAAAGTCCAGGAGGCCGGAGCTGATTGTATTTTACTTTGCGCTAACACAATGCATCAAATTGCAAATGAAGTACAACAAGCTGTTACCATCCCACTAATACACATTGCCGATGCAACGGCAAATGAAATAGAAAAACGAGGATTAAAAACAATTGCACTTTTAGGCACAAAATATACAATGCAATTTGAATTTTTTAAAAAGCGGTTGCTCTCCCGTGGAATTAAAACCTTAATACCAGATGAGGGACAAATAGAAAAAATAAACACAAGTATTTATGCTGAGTTAGGCAAGGGGGTATTTTTAAAAGAAACAAAACAACAATTCATTTCCGTAATTGAACAGTTAATTCAAAAAGGAGCACAGGGCGTTGTGCTTGGATGTACTGAGATCCCATTATTGATAAAACCTGCCGATTGTGACGTGCCTCTTTTTGACACCACGTTTATTCATTCTGCTGCTGCCGTTGAGTTTGCCTTTGCTAAAAAATAAATAAGTTCCTTATTTAGTATAGATTTTGTAAATTTCCGACCACAAATTTTCTAAATATGAATCAGGTTAAAAATATTCTTTCCAGAAAAGGTATTACGGCTGTTTCCGTTTTACCAAATACCACTGTTTTTGAAGCATTAAAAATAATGTCTGAAAAAAATATAGGTTCAGTTGTTGTAACGGAAAACGGTAAATACCTGGGCATTGTTACTGAAAGAGATTATTCTCGTAAAGTGATATTAAAAGATAAACACTCAACCAGCACCAGGGTTGCTGAAATCATGACCTCCGATCTTCCTCACGTTTCCCCCGAAGACTCTATTGATTATTGTATGGAGCTTATGACCAGTAACAATATAAGATACCTTCCTGTTTTTGCTAATAACAAGCTTGGCGGTATTATATCTATTACTGATGTAGTTAAAGAAACAATTCTCGCCCAACAACAAACCATTAGCCATTTGGAAAATTATATTCATTCTGGCTCTGGCCTGTAATTTTCCTCCATTGGTAGATATGAAGCCCTGTTATTATACAAATGATTAATAAGTTTTGGTTGTCAGGCATGCCGGGAGTATGAGAACTGAAATGTTGGGGAATTGGATTTTTCCCTTAAATTTATAATTCATTCACCAAATAAAAAGGAGGTATTCATGCAATCTGCAGATAAGTCATGGACACTTCCGGTAACAAACAGTTAACCGGAAAGTTCAAAATAATAATCTGTGACACTGAGCAAGTGTCAAAGCCAACAAGTCCTGCTTGTTGGCTTTTTTGATGTTGGCACATTCCGAAAATCATTAAAAAAATTAAAGATTCTATAGTGACAAAAAAAAAGCAGGAAAAAGGTTTAACATCATGGGTTACTTTTTAGCCGGGCTTGTATAAAGAGAGTAATTAATACTTAAAAATTAAAAATATTAAAATGAAAAAAGCATTTTTAGCAATCGCAATTGTAACTGTTTCTTTTGCAGCTTGTACAAGTGGCGATACAAAAACTGACGAAACTACAACAAGTGATACTTCAACCGTAGTTACTATGGACACTGCACAGGTTATAACAGATACTACTGTTAAAATGACTGTTACAACAGATACTACCAAATAGAAAAGTGAGTTAGTGTTACATTAATAAGCCTCCGCTTTTCTTTAGAATTTTTTATTTGACAAGCAATCTTAAGCCCTTCTGATTTTCAGAAGGGCTTTACTGTTAATTCAAAAATGTTATCATCAATCTCTTTGCTGCCTTTTTAAAATGCCTGGAAAACTTTCATATTATTCCGGATTTTGGCCGATAAGATTGTAAATCAGCAAAATAAAAAAGAGGCCAAGCAGCCTCTCGTTTGTAGATCTTCCATAGGAATTAATAAGGTTTGGAATTAACCTATTGTTACAACTATCATGCTAATTATAGTTAAAAATATCGTGGATATATCAAATATCGGTTTTGATATATTCTGATGGCAGGATTATGCTGATATCTTATATTTATTTCCTGAAAATAGTTTTGTATGGCAGTAAAGTTTAAAATAATCTTTATATGGTAAAGGTGTTTACTAATATCAGCTATTTAGTTAATGCAAGATTACACTCAGTTTTATTAAGAGGAAACCAGTTGGCAGTATTGCCCGTTATTAAGAATGCTTACTTAATTATTGAAGATGGAATAATTGCAGAGTATGGGGAAATGAAGAACTTAAAAAAAAACATCAGCAATACTGAGGAGGTGAGCGGCGCGATATTACCATGTTGGTGCGACAGCCATACCCATATTGTATTTGCCGGCAGCAGGGAGGATGAATTAATAGATAGAATAAAAGGGCTAAGTTATGGTGATATATCAGCAAAAGGAGGGGGGATTTTAAACTCTGCAAAATGTTTAATTCAGGCTTCTGAAGACAATTTATTTAACCAGGCGTGGATGAGATTAGAAGAGCTGGGCAGGCTTGGCACAGGAGCTATAGAAATAAAGAGTGGTTACGGTCTGTCGGCGCAAGGTGAGTTAAAGATGCTAAGAGTTATAAAGAAGCTTAAAGAAAAATCATCTCTTTTTATTAAATCAACTTTTCTTGCAGCACATGCCTATCCTGCTGAATACACAAAAAATCACAAAGGATATATTGACGTTATCGTTAACGAAATGCTTCCCGTTATAGCACATGAAAAGCTTGCCGATTATATTGACGTATTTTGTGAAACAGGTTTTTTTTCACCTGAAGAAACAGAAACTATTTGCAGGGCAGGAATGCAGTATGGTTTAAAACCAAAATTGCACGTAAACCAGCTCAATAGTATTGGGGGAATAGAAACAGGAATAAAGTTAAAGGCAATTTCATTAGATCATCTTGAAGTAATGAATGATGATGAAATAATGAAGCTTGCAAACTCCGGAATTATAGGAACGTTATTACCAACCGCTGCATTCTTTTTAAATATGCAGCTGCCACCTGCAAGAAAATTGATTGATGCAGGTGCAGCAGTAGTGCTGGCTTCAGATTATAACCCAGGCTCCTCTCCCGGAGGCAATATGAATTTTGTAGTTGCCCTAAGCTGCATCCAAATGAAAATGTTGCCTGAAGAGGCAATTAATGCTGCTACAATAAATGGAGCCTGTGCCATGGAGTTACAAAATGAGACAGGGAGCATAACTATCGGAAAAAAGGCAAATCTTATCTTTACAAAACCAATTCCCTCGCTTGCCTATCTTCCCTATTCATTTGCTACAAATCTTATTGATAGAGTGATGCTAAATGGAGAGTTTATTATGTAGTTTTTAGAAGCGATAAGATAAATAAGGAAAGTACCAAAGAAGCTTTGCACCTTTCTTTTTCCTTTGCATCTTTGTATTAACTTAAAACCAAAATCAAATGCAGCTTATTGAATGTGTCCCTAACTTCAGTGAGGGTAAGGATCTCAATATTATACAGCAAATAACCAGTGAAATTGAGGGTGTTGAAGGCGTAAGACTATTGAACGTTGACCCCGGAAAGACAACTAATCGTACAGTAGTAACCTTTGTCGGTGGCCCGGCAGCAGTTATAGAAGGTGCTTTCCGGGCAATTAAAAAAGCAGGCGAATTAATTAATATGAGAAAGCACAAAGGTGAGCATCCACGCATGGGGGCAACGGATGTTTGTCCCCTTATCCCGGTCGCAAATATCTCTATGGAAGAAACAGCTAAATATGCGCAGCAACTGGCAAAGCGTGTGGGGAGCGAATTGGATTTGCCTGTATATTTATATGAAGCTGCCCAGCCTGATATAAAGCGAAATAATCTAGCTGTTATAAGAGCAGGTGAGTATGAGGGGTTCTTTAAAAAAATTCAACAGCCAGAATGGAAACCGGATTTTGGACCCACGATGTTTGATGCAAAACGCGGCGCAACTGTAATTGGTGCAAGAGATTTTTTGGTGGCTTACAATGTAAATCTCAATACCACCTCTGTAAGATTAGCTAATTCAATTGCCTTTGATGTAAGAGAGGCAGGGAGGGCAAAAAGGGAGGGGCATCCCATTACCGGTAAAATAGTAAAAGATGAAATGGGCAATACCATAAGTATTCCCGGAACTTTGAAATATGTGAAAGCCATTGGATGGCATATAGAAGAATATGGCATCGCTCAAATATCAATGAACCTTACTAATATTAATGAAACACCTGTACATATTGCATTTGATGAAGTTTGCAATAAGGCTGAAATGCGTGGCATACGTGTTACAGGCAGTGAAATTATTGGATTAATTCCCCTCAAGGCAATGCTTGATGCCGGTAGATATTTCCTAAAAAAACAAAAGCGGTCCACAGGAGTAAGTGAAAAGGAGTTAATCAGGATTGCCATTAAATCAATGGGGCTTAATGAACTCTCACTTTTTAAGCCTGAAGAAAGAATTATTGAATACGTGCTTGGAAATAAATCAGAAAGTAAATTGGTAAGTATGACTCTTACTGATTTTGCAGATGAAACTGCCAGTGAAAGCCCTGCTCCAGGCGGAGGCTCCATTGCCGCGTATGTAGGCTCATTGGGTATGGCGCTGGCAACTATGGTGGCAAATCTTTCTTCGCATAAAAAAGAATGGGATGAACGATGGGAAGAATTTAGTGACTGGGCGGAAAAAGGGGAGAAGTGCAAAAATGAATTGCTCAAACTTGTTGATGCCGATACCAAAGCGTTCAATAATATTATAAATGCTTTTGCCTTACCCAAACAAACTGAAGAGGAGAAAGCCTTCCGTGAAAAAACCATACAAAGTGCAACAAAGAATGCCATTGAAATTCCATACCAGGTAATGCAGGCCGCCTGCTCGGGTATGGAGGTTATTAAAGCCATGGCAGAAAAAGGAAACTCCAATTCTGTATCAGATGCCGGTGTAGGCGCTTTATGTATCCGCAGTGCAGTTATCGGCGCATTTATGAATGTGCGTATTAATGCAACTGGCTATGATGATAAAACGTATGTGTCCGGTATTATTGCCAAAGGAAAAGAAATAGAAGATAAAATTATTAACCTGGAAACAGAAATACTTAAAATAGTAAATGAAAAGATTGGTATATAGCCACCAGATCATTACTCCCATTAAGTTTAACCTTTAGATCACTTGTATGCTGTATTACAGTTACAGTTTTTTTATTTTACTTAATACCTACAGGCTTATAGTTACAGGGCAATTCCACTAATCATTGCATACAGACCTTTATCATAAATTAATCCTGATAAAAGCTCAATTTGATATATTTGAGCCCTAATTAAAACTTCATAAATGTATTTTAAAAAGAAATCACTGGCAACAGCATTATTTTGCTTTACCCTTCTGTCTATACAGGCTCAGCAGGTAAAATTCTCAGAATACAATTTACCCAATGGAATGCATGTTATTTTGCACCAGGATAAATCTGCACCGGTAGTAGCAGTTACCGTTTTCTATCATGTTGGTTCAAAAAATGAACAGGCAGGACGTACAGGTTTTGCTCACTTTTTTGAACATCTTTTATTTGAAGGATCAGATAATATTAAACGGGGTGAATTTTCAAAATATGTATCCAGCAATGGCGGGCAGGATAATGCAACTACTTCCCAGGACAGGACTTTTTATTACGAAGTATTTCCATCTAACCAGTTAAAACTTGGCTTATGGCTGGAAAGTGAAAGAATGATGCATCCTGTTATAAACGACGCCGGTGTAAAAACACAAAACGAAGTTGTAAAAGAAGAGAAACGCCAACGGATAGATAATCAGCCTTACGGCCATGTTATTGAACAGGCTTTCACAAAATTATTTACCAGCCATCCTTATCGGTGGCAACCCATAGGTTCTATGGAAGATCTTGATGCCGCAAAACTTAGTGAGTTCCAGGATTTCTTTAAAAAATATTATGTTCCTAACAATGCTGTACTAACCGTTACAGGTGATATTATGATTGACGAAACAAAAAAATTGATTGCTGATTATTTTAGTGATATTCCAAAAGGCAATACGATAGTTCAGCCCTCAATTACGGAAACTCCAATAACAAAAGAGATTATTGACACAGGGTACGATGCCAACATTAGAATTCCTGCAATAGTTGCCTGTTACCGTACGCCGGGTATTGCCACACATGATTCAAAAGTATTGCAAATGATAACAACTTATTTGTCAGACGGCGCAAGTTCCAAATTATACAAAAAAATGGTTGATGATAAAAAAAATGCGTTGCAGGTTGGCGCCTTTAATTTGGCGCTGGAAGATTATGGTGCATACATAACTTTCGCTCTCCCAAATAACGAAACCCCCCTCCCTGTTCTTTTAAAAGATATTGATGATGAAGTTGCCAAAATACAGGCCGATCTCATTAGCGAACAGGATTATAATAAGCTCATGAACAAATTTGAAAATGATTTTGTTAGCAGCAATACTTCAATGTTAGGGGTAGCAGGAAATCTTTCCAATTCATATATATATTACCAAAACACTAATTACATTAATGACCAGTTAACGGAAATGAGAAAAATAACCAGGGAAGAAATAAGAACTGTTGCAAAAAAATATCTGAACCAAAATCAGCGGGTGGTTTTATATTATCTGCCTAAAAGTTCAGATCAGTAATTTTCTTTTCAATTAAAAAAATAAAAATGAAAAAAATATATTTAGCTGCATTTGTAACTTTTATTATGATGGGGGCCTATGCCCAAACAAAAGTGGACAGAACGAAGCCGCCTGCAGGAGGGCCAGCTCCGGTACTATCAATTGGTGACCCAGCAACCTATAAATTAGCTAACGGTATAACCGTATTAGTGGTAGAAAATCATAAACTGCCTAAGGTGTCGGCCACTTATTACATTGATTATGGGCCGGTAACAGAAGGCAGTAAGTCCGGTACACTTGCCATAATGGGATCAATGCTTGAAGAAGGAACAACCAGTATGGAAAAAGCTGTATTTGATGAAGCCGTTGACCAAATGGGAGCTAACGTTAATATGAGTGAAAATGGCGGCAGCACTTCTGCGTTAACAAGGTATTTTGATAAAGCTTTTATGTTGATGGCTGATGCACTTTTACATCCTGCATTTTCGCAGGTATCTTTCGATAAACTAAAATCGCAAACACTAACAGGTTTAAAAGCAAATGAAAAAAGTGCAACAGCCATTTCTGCAAGAGTGGTAAGTGCACTGAATTTTGGCGCCGATCATCCTGCAGGAGAGTTTGAAACTGAGGAAACAATTAATAGTATAACATTGGATGATGTAAAAAAAATCTATTCAAAATATATTAGTCCGTCGCATGGTTTTTTAACTTTCGTTGGCGATATAAAGCCTGAACATGCAAAAGAACTTGCAGAGAAGGCGCTCGGTAAATGGAATGGAAACCCGATCTCCTTAATGAATCTTGCTAATGTAAACAATCCGGCTAAAACGGAAGTTGATCTTATTGATGTACCCAATGCTGTACAATCGGAGGTTACCGTTACTAACCTGGTAAGGCTTCCATTAAGCAGCCCTGATTATTTCCCTGTGCTATTGGCGAATAATATTTTGGGCGGCACTTCAGTTGCAAGATTGTTTATGAACCTGCGGGAAAAGCACGGGTTTACTTATGGCTCATATTCACGGGTTCGGGGAGATCGCTTTCAAACTTTATTTAGTGCATCTGCATCAGTGCGAAACGAAAAAGTTGATAGCGCTATAGTGGAAATTTTGAATGAAATAAATACAATCCGCACCAATACGGTTAGTGGTGAGGAACTAAAAAATGCTAAAGCTTTATATGCAGGTAATTTCGCACTTGGCCTTGAAGATCCTGCACGTATAGCCAGCTTTGCAAGCAGTATAATTATAAATGACCTCCCTAAAAATTTCTACAAAACCTATCTGCAAAAAGTTAACGCAGTTACTGCTGAAGACATTCAAAGGGTTACTCAAAAATATTTTAATTATAATAACACAAGAATAATTGTTGTTGGCAAAGCTGCAACGGTAAAGCCCGGTTTATCTAAACTTGGGTATGACTTAAATATGTACGATAAGTTTGCAAAGCCAGTAAAAGAAACCTCATCTTCATCAGCATCTGCCTTGGGTGTTACTGCAAAAGATATTATCGCAAAATATATCACAGCAATCGGGGGCGCCGATGAACTTAAAAAAATTAATTCACTTGTTACTACAGGTACAATGAACATACAGGGAATGAATTTGAATTATAGTGAGAAAAAAATGGCACCAAACATGAGTGCGGTAGAAATGAGCATGAATGGACAAACTGTGATGCGCCAGGCTTTTAATGGTTCAACCGGTTACCAAATGCAGATGGGGAATAAGCAACCTATGGATGATGACGAATTGAAACAAAGTAAA
>JBDSFG010000123.1:0-6794 GCA_039919615.1 Ginsengibacter sp.
AGGGTTCTCATACCAAACAAATTCCATACTCCCTTTAATTTTCCTGAAGTAGTATTTTGCAGAGCCCTAAGGCTCATAGCAAACCCGCTATCCAGATATTCCATATGATGCCAGTAACCCGCGGGCATAAATAAAGTATCACCATGCTCCAAAATAACATCGTATCCACGGGCAAATTTTAGTGCCGGAAAGCCTGCGTAATCCGGAGTGCCATTACTTTTATAATAATTAGAGAAATCCGCAAGGCTCAATACCTCGAAAGGTTTACGATATAATTTATGTTGTTCTTCATGCGGAAACAGCAGCACTCTTTTTCTTCCTAAAAATTGTGTATGCAATATGTGTGAAAGATCAATATCAAAATGCATATGAGTTATGGAAGTTTTACCCCCCGTGAACAGCATAGGATATCTTTTTACAAAGCCCTTCATCAAGTGTTCCGGCCAGGTAAAATCTTTGGTAATCTGGGGTGCATGTTCAAAAATATTAAATAAGAATATCCTCCACGCTGCTGGCCCATCTTTTATCATGGCAATATATTCGCCGAAGGTTTTGTAATCGTCAGCTTTATTAATTGGCGTATATGCGTCGCTCTTCACATTATTATATAAACCTACTTTCACGCCGCCAACAACGTCCTGTAAATAATCCCAGTTCCATTTGTTATAAGCGGGCCATTGCTTTGCCAAACCTGTGATGATAAGCGGTTTTTTTGGCAGGTAATAATTATTTTTAAAATCTTCAGGGCTTATCTCATCTACTTTATCAACAGATTGTAATAGCATAAATTAGTTTGAGCGCAAAATTAAAATTAAACACTTTACAAAAGATAAAAATTAATAGATAGTAATTATAGGTAAACAATCCTGGAACAGACAAAAACTAATAATGGTTAGTTTTGTGAAAAGGCAACTGTATAATGGTGTGGCTAAAATAATCGCAGTTAAAAATGGAACAAGGAAAGAAACCATTTATAAAAAAGCGTCAGAGCTATTTAAAGGAAAAGGATTTGGCGCAACTTTTATGAGGGATATTGCCAGAGCAATGGGCGTAGAAGCACCAAGTTTGTACACCATATCACTTCAAAAAAAAGAAATTCTCAGGCAGATCTGTTTAAAATTGCAAACCTGCCAAATCGATAGAAGAAAATATAGTTAAGAAATTACCTGAATGAATAAAAAGATGATTTTAAATGAGAATATCTGACAGGCTTTGTGTTAACGGCTACGGTTATAAAAGAATAATATGGCTTTGCATTTTCGTAAACTCGTTGTAAAAAACATAGAAAAATTAACACCAGATTCTGTGGCTGTGAGTTTCGATATTCCACCAGGTTTACAAAGTGAATTTGCATTTAAACCGGGTCAAAATATCACCATAAAAAAAAATATAAACGGCGAAGAGCTACGTCGGTCATATTCTATATGCAGCAGCCCTTTGGATAATGAATTTAAGATTGGAATCAAAAAAGCCTTTAACGGTTTGTTTTCCACTTACGCAAATTCCCAATTGAATGTTGGCGATGTACTGGAGGTGATGCCGCCATCCGGAATGTTTTACACCGAATTGCATCCTGTAAATAAAAAGAATTACCTGGCATATGCAGCCGGAAGCGGAATTACACCAATTATTTCGATAATTAGAACCGCTTTAGCAACTGAACCACAAAGCACCTTTACATTAATATATGGTAACAGGAACCGCCTGTCTATAATGTTCAAAGATGAGCTTGAAGCTTTAAAAGACAGGTATATAAACAGGTTTTCTTTACACCATATTTTAAGCCGCGAAAAAATGGAAACTGATATCAATCATGGTAGAATTGATGAGCAAAAATGTATGCAATTAACAAGGCTAATGAATATTGATATCGTGGATGAATTTTTTATTTGCGGTCCGGAGGAAATGACCTTTTGTGTAGAGAAGTTTTTAAAAAGTAGGGGAGTTGATGGAAAGAAAATTCATTTTGAACTCTTTACCACACCAACCCGCAAAAGAACTGTTATAAACTACGAAGCAATAAAAGAAACTAACGAGAGCAGCAGAGTTAGTGTTAAGCTTGATGGAAGAAGTTTTGATTTTAATTTAGATTATAATAGCAACAATATTTTAGATGCCGCTTTAGCTGAAGGCGCTGACCTGCCTTTTTCCTGTAAAGGGGGTGTATGCACCACATGCAAGGCAAAACTTATAGAAGGTGAAATAGAAATGGAAGTTAATTATGGGCTTGAACCGGATGAAGTAAAAGCCGGTTTTATTCTTACCTGCCAGTCTCATCCAAGAAGTAAAGTTGTAGTTGTGGATTATGATGTTAAATAGATTTTCAATATTCATTCAGAAGGAAAAAATCACGCTGCAGCAAATTCACTTGACGTAGGTTAAACTTAGGTAACAAATCAAAGTCTATTACTTTGAAAAACTTCTTCCCAATTTTTATATGAGCATTTCTAATCAACTTAAAAATCAACACTTGCTATGGCGTGCAGCCTTTGGGCCTATGGCAGAAAATGTGAATGAATTAAGCGATACTTCTCCCCAAAATCTTTACGCATTACTATTAAAAGCATCCTCTAAAACACTGGAGAATTTCAATGTAGCTTCTAACCTTTTTGATGGATTAGTAAAGGGTGTTCGGGATGTTGTGCAACTTCAGAATCTCAGCAAAGAACAAAAGCAGATGATCAGGAAACAATCCCGCAATGATCTTAAAAACCTTAACCTGAAATGGTTAAACGAAATGATTAACAGTGAAGCACAGTTGAGAGAAAAAACAAGCCTCTTCTGGCACGGGCATTTTGCATGCAGGGTTATCAATATTTATTTTCAGCAGCAATTACTGGATATCATCCGCAAAAACGCCCTGGGCAATTTTGGGAATATGTTAAGGGAAGTAAGTAAAAGCCCGGCTATGTTATCTTTTCTTAACAATCAGCAAAATAAAAAGCAACATCCAAATGAAAATTTTGCCCGGGAAGTGATGGAATTATTTACAATGGGAAGAGGGAACTATTCAGAAAGCGATATTAAAGAAGCGGCAAGAGCCTTTACAGGGTGGGGCTTCAATATTCATGGAGAATTTGTGGACAGGCCTTTTCAACATGATAATGGGAATAAAACTTTTCTTGGCAAAACCGGCAATTTCAATGGTGATGATATAATAGATATTTTATTGGAACAAAAGCAAACAGCGAGGTTTATAACTAATAAGATTTATAAGTATTTCGTTAATGAAAATAGCGATAGTAATAAAGTTGAAACCCTTGCAAATGGCTTTTACCAAAGCGGCTATAGTATTAAAAAGCTTTTAGAAGACATCTATATAAGTGATTGGTTTTATGATAAAAAAAATATTGGCAATAAAATAAAATCTCCGGTTGAACTGCTGGTTGGTATTCGCCGGCTGCTGCCCATGGAAATTAAAAATGAAGAAATCCAGTTATTGTTTCAACGGGTACTGGGGCAAATACTTTTTTATCCACCCAACGTGGCCGGATGGCCAGGTGGAAAAAATTGGATAGACAGCAGCGCCCTCATGTTACGCCTGAGCATTCCACGGGTATTAACTAATGCAAATGAATTTTTAATTAAGCCCAAAGATGATGATGATACGATGATGGGTAGCAAGACGGAAGAGAATAGTGAAACAAAGGGAAGGCAAGTATATACAGAGGTAGACTGGAAGTCAGTACTAAAAGTATTTGAAAGTATACCAAGGGAAAATTTGGCAGAAGATTTATCAAACCTTGTGTTGCAAACGCAAAGCAAAATAAGTAAGAACATTTTGGAAAAATACATTGATAAAGGTTCAAGAGAAAATTACATTAAGACAACAATCGTAGAATTAATGAGTACCCCGGAGTATCAACTGTGTTAAGCAGGTAAAGGATATAATAATAAAGGAGATTAAACAAACAGTCATAGTTTTCATTTATACATTAAAAACATAGTTCAAACCATGCTTTTTAAACGCAGAGAATTTTTAAACATAGGTTCATTAGCCACAACATCTTTAATGATGCCGAAGTTTTTGAAAGCTTTTGAAACAAAAGGTATGGTGCCTCCGGGCAATAAAGTGTTGGTAGTAATTCAGCTGAGCGGAGGCAATGACGGGCTCAATACTGTGATCCCTGTAACAAATGATATTTATTATAAAGAAAGACCCAGACTTGGGATTCAAAAAGATCAATCTTTATTGCTAACAGATGAAGTTGGAATTAACCCAGCGCTTGCGGGATTTAAAAACTTATATGATAATGGAAATCTTGGGATTCTTAACAGCGTTGGTTATCCTAATCCTGACCGTTCACATTTCAGAAGCATGGATATTTGGCAAAGCGGCGTGGAAAGCAATGAATATGCAACCACAGGATGGCTTGGCAGGTATTTAGATGCTCAATGCAGTGGTTGTGGCAAACCGACCCAGGCTCTTGAAGTTGATGATGTATTAAGCCTTGCCTTAAAAGGTGAAACAAATAAAGGACTTGCTGTTAAAGATCCAAAAAGACTATTTAATACAAGTCATTCTAAATATTTTAAAGACATAAGTGCAGATCATCAAAACGGAGAAGAAACAGTTGATTACTTATATAAAACAATGAGTGAAACTTTAAGCAGTGCAGAATATATTTTTGAACAAAGCAGATTACATCAATCCTCACAAACATATCCTGCAACTGAATTGGGAAAGAATTTAAAGACCATTGCATCTCTTATCTTATCACACATTAATACAAAAGTTTATTATGTAAGCCTTGGAAGTTTCGATACTCATGTAAACCAGGAGAACCAGCAGAAGCGCCTGTTCACAGAATTAGATGGAGCATTAACTGCCTTTGTAAAAGAGATTAAAGATAATAACCGTTTTGATGATGTGATGCTGATGACCTTTAGTGAATTCGGAAGAAGAGTGTCACAAAATGCCAGCGGCGGCACTGACCACGGCACAGCAAATAACATGTTTTTTGTTAGTGGCGGGCTAAAGCAAAAAGGGATACTCAATGCAATGCCCGATCTTAATAATTTAAATGAAGGAGATCTAAAACATACCATCGATTTTAAAGACGTTTACGCAACTGTTTTAAAAAAATGGCTTGGTGCAGATGATAAAAGCATCCTTGGAAAGCAATATGATTATTTAAGTTTTATTTGATAACTACTCCGGTAAAATATCAGTAATAATAGCAATGTTATTTATTATGAATTTGTCCATCGCCCGGGGGCTGCTTCACAAAACTCCTAATTCAATATATTAGGCGGGGAGGCAGAAGTGATATGCAATTCCATTGAAGTTTCTAACGTTACGAAAGTTTGGATTCTTCAGATAGCGGTTCGGATTAAAGTATATGCAGTTTATCTGCCTATAGTTCGGGCTGCAGTGGGGGATTAAACCAGCATTATTTACTTAGGTCTCTCATCCCTTCCGGATAATATTCTTTTTAAAAAGTTTTTTACCAAATAATACAAAAAGCAAAGATATTACGATAAAAAATAGCAAGAGTAAACCGCTATTAACTAATGTTTTTATTAATCCAATTTTTGCAACGTCAACAAAAGGATATGGGTAAAAGCCGGAAAAGGTTCCCCGTATTAAAATATAAGCCAGGTAAAGAATGGGATAAAGCAGCCAGCTTATAGTTTGCTTGTATCGTACTGATCTTTTGTCTTCATAAACAGACCAAAAAATAATTACCAATATTGGATTAATTGTATGCAGCAATTCATCAACAACCATTTGCATTCCCGTCGGGTGCCAAACATGCCTTAGTAAAACCTGATAAACTATGCCTACTATTGTTATATAGACTGTAATGGACGTAAGTGTTCCATGTTTACTAAATGTGCGTTGTTGAAAAATCTCTCTTGTAAAATATATAGCCGCCAGGATATTTGTCAATATTGTAAAAAAGCTAAAGAAGCGGATGATTGTTTCTGTAACTGAAGCCGTTCTATTTTGCATCATTAAATAGAGCTGGGTTACAATTGAAAACCATACAATAACAGCTAATAGTATAGAAATTTTTTTTCGCAAAGAAAGTTTTTAAAGGTTTTGGCAACAATTACATCGGCATCTAAAGAAGCACCAATTCTATTTTCCAGCCGGGTCTTGCCGAAGTGAACCCGGCGCAATAATACAATCGCAGCGCTTTTTGAGCATTCTTTTCTTTGCAAAGATACTCCTCCCCATATCAATTATAGCGTAGATTTCTAACAGCTTAACCTTACGACTGCAAAGTTTTACTTTTTTGCATACAAATTTTTTTTATTTCTCCCTTTACGAGCGTAACTCAGATTAAATCAGCAAGATTTGTTGTGACCATGGTTTGTAAAGTGCTCATTTAAAGCAGTCAGTAGTATTTGTTGTTTAATTTGCTTGCTTTCACTTTTGATTCTTGCTCCCAGTATATATTTGTAATGGTTTTGCTCTAATGCAATAATATTTTCATTAGATAGCAGACCCGCATCTGCCACTATAAGGGGTTTTGGTAAATTAAATTTCTTACTTAGTTTTTCAATGACCGGTATCAGGGTATGACCTTCATAAATGCTTCCTTCAAAAATATCGTAGCCAATAACATAACCACCAAGGCTTACCAGGAGACCAAGAAATATTTGAGGATTTTGATGTTTGCCATCTTTTGAAAAGCCGGTTTTGCGCAGATCATCTTCATCGCTGGCTTCAAAATAAAGTGTTGTCATATCATAAAACACAATGCTTACATCGTTGTTAAGCAATTGCAAAGTGTGCTGGTAAGCAATCTGTTCCACTTGTTCTTTTAATTCACTATTGAGCTTGT
>JBDSFG010000151.1:0-5683 GCA_039919615.1 Ginsengibacter sp.
AATTGAACAAAAATTGATTAAAAATGTAAAATTAAGAGCGACAGCATTTTCCAATCACTCTTTAATTTAGTTAACACAATTGATAACTCACTCTTTAACTCTTTCTACATAATCCCCGGTTTTAGTATTTATTCGTATCAGTTCCCCTTCGTTTACAAATAAAGGAACGTTTACAATAGCACCGGTTTCTACAGTTGCGGGTTTTAATGTTCGGGTGGCAGTATCCCCTTTCATTCCCGGCTCACTGTAGGTTACCAGCAATACAATTTTATCAGGCAGCTCTACGCCCATGGGTTGGTCTGTTTCCCCATTTATTAAAACAGAAACTTCCTGGCCATCTTTCATAAACTGGGAACCAGGTACCATTTCCGGTGGCACAGTAATCTGTTCATAGTTTTCGGTATTCATGAAGCTATAACCTGTATCATCTTTATATAAAAACTGGTAAGTTCTTTTTTCAACACGTACCGGGTGGATAGTTTCCCCGCTATTCCATGTCTGCTCAATAGTACGTGTATTATCAACTCCTTTTAATTTAGCCCATACTTTAGCTGCAGCACGGGCTGTTTTATTTTGACCGAATTCGATAACGGTATAAAGACTCCCATCTATTTTTAAAATGAGGCCGGTACGCATATCTGATGTTGTTGCCATAAAAAAAATTTAGAGGCGCAAAGGTAGTATTACAAATTTAAACCACTTAATGATATTCAACGGTAGGCTAAATTAAGCCTGAGGTTGCAGGCAAAAACTTTGTCGGTAAAATTCCCTGCAAGGCTGAAAGAAAAACATACAATTGAAATGTTTTTGAAGGGAAATAATATTTTAACCTAAGTCTTTCTTCCAAAAAATGTATATGTGAAGATTGGTGCAGTCAGAAGAAAAAGCAATTACCCAAAATGTCTTTTAAGTCTCATGCCTTGTACCACGTACGGGATTCGAACCCGTGATTCCTCCGTGAAAGGGAGGCGTCTTAACCCCTTGACCAACGCGGCATTTTTTTATAAGGGACGCAAAGATACTTCCACACGCTTTTGTTGCCAAATCTTTTATACATGCGTGGTATAAAAATGAAAACGACTAAATTAATTTTTCGGTAAAGTGATGCAAAGTGTATACTTCATACTCACCTAGTTTAAATGGTAACAAAAAATATTCTATATTTTTCTCTGGTACATAATGTAAATTTGCTACTCAAAATTTTAAATCAAAAAATTCAATTATGAGTACAATTAAGGTAGCAATTAATGGTTTTGGACGTATAGGTCGTTTGGTATTTAGGCAAATATATAATATGGATGGTATAGATGTAGTGGCAATTAATGATCTTACTACCCCTGCAGTATTGGCTCACCTTTTAAAGTATGATAGTGCACACGGAAGATTTGAAGGTGAAGTAAAAAGTACAGAAAATTCAATTGTAGTTAATGGCGAAGAAGTAAAAATATATGCACAAAAAGACCCTGCTCAAATTCCCTGGGGATCTCACGAAGTTGATGTTGTGATTGAAAGTACAGGGTTCTTTACTGATAAGGCAAAAGCGGAAGCACACCTAAAGGCAGGTGCAAAAAAAGTGGTGATATCTGCGCCCGCAACAGGCGATTTAAAAACCATAGTATTTAATGTTAACCATGATATTTTAGACGGCACTGAAACTATTATTTCCTGTGCATCATGCACAACCAATTGCCTGGCTCCAATGGCAAAAGTTTTAAACGACAGCTTTGGTATTACTGCTGGTTTTATGACCACCATACATGCTTACACTAATGATCAAAATACACTTGATGCGCCACACCCTAAAGGCGATCTTCGCCGGGCAAGAGCCGCGGCTGCTAATATTGTACCCAACAGCACAGGTGCTGCAAAAGCAATCGGGGTAGTACTTCCTGAATTAAAAGGGAAACTTGACGGAAGTGCTCAGAGGGTTCCTGTTATTACCGGCTCATTAACTGAATTAACCACAGTGCTTGGTAAAACTGTTACTATTGAAGAAGTAAATGCTGCAATGAAGGCAAGTTCAAACGAAAGCTTTGGCTATAATGAAGACGAGATTGTGAGTTCTGATGTTATTGGCAGCACTTTTGGTTCTTTATTCGATGCTACACAAACCAAAGTAATTACCGTTGGAGATAAGCAGTTGGTAAAAACCGTTAGCTGGTATGATAATGAAATGAGTTATGTAACACAATTAGTACGTACAGTTCATTTTATTGCGGGGTTGATAAAGTAACCAGGAGTATTTTTCTTGCTTTCTTAGTGGCGGATGATATCAAAGTTTCTTTACTTTGTGCATCAGGTAAAATAAATTGCCCAATTAGTAAGATCATTCTTAATGCAGCCTGAGAATTAGTTTTAGATTGATGGATATGCCTTCTTGTTTAGCAAAATGGATTACTGCTGAATTTAAAGTTCCTGCAAATCATTTTTAGATTTAGGTTATCAAACAACTTCTGATCTGGAAATTTTTAGGGACCGAGCTAATAATTACAATGTAACAATTCTTATGATTAAGGATCAGGATTTTGTTGATATTAAAAATGAGAAACAAGCAAGGTTAAAAGTTTTTTTCTTAATAGTAGGGGATGTTTTCAATAAGCTCCAAACACAAATATTCGCTCTGTATTTTTTTGACACATTTAGATTTTTAATTGAAACAAATCAATAACTGGTAGAACTAAAAAATGAACTATGAGCAAATTCCGGAATCATAACTTTAATGGAGAAAAAGCATTAATCCGCGTGGACTTTAATGTTCCTCTTGACGAAAAATTCAACATTACAGACGATACAAGAATAAGATCTTCAATGCCTACAATAAAAAAGATATTAGGAGATGGAGGAAGTGTTATTTTAATGTCGCATTTTGGCAGGCCTAAAGATGGGCCCACTGATAAATATTCCCTAAAACATTTGATTGATCATTTACAGCAATTGCTTGGGAGAGAAATAAATGTCTTATTTGCAAATGATTGTATTGGAGAAGAGGCAATTAATAAATCAAAAAATTTACAAGCCGGTGAAGTCTTGCTTTTAGAAAATCTTCGTTTTTATAAAGAAGAAGAAAAAGGTAATGAGGCTTTCGCAGAAAAGCTTAGTGAGCTGGGAGATATCTATGTAAACGATGCTTTTGGTACGGCACACAGGGCACATGCTTCTACGGCTGTGATCGCAAAATTTTTTCCCGGAGATAAAAAAATGTTCGGCTTATTGATGGAAAGTGAAGTTGCTAATGCAGAGAAAGTTTTACATAATGCTGAAAAACCTTTTCTTGCTATAATAGGCGGAGCAAAGGTTTCGGATAAAATTCTGATCATTGAAAATTTACTTGACAGGGCGACCGACATTATTATTGGCGGAGGTATGGCCTATACTTTTTACAAAGCCCAGGGAGGTAAAATTGGCAATTCATTATGTGAAGATGACCGTTTGGATACTGCCAACGAGCTATTAAAAAAAGCTACAGAAAAAGACGCTTGTATTCATCTCCCTATGGACTCAATAATAGCCAATAAATTTGATGCCAATGCACAGGTATCGGGTTCGTTAAGTAACGATATACCTGATGGCTGGATGGGACTTGATATTGGCCACATGGCCTGCGAAACCTTTGCAAATGTTATTAAAAATTCAAAAACAATTTTGTGGAATGGCCCTATGGGAGTTTTTGAAATGCACAACTTTCAGCATGGCACTAAAGCTATTGCTATGGCAATTGCAGATGCAACAAAAAATGGAGCTTTCTCTTTGGTGGGCGGCGGCGATAGTGTTGCTGCGGTAAATCAGTTTGGCCTGGCAGATAAGGTAAGTTTTGTTTCCACAGGCGGAGGCGCATTGCTTGAATATTTTGAAGGAAAAGAATTACCAGGAATAGCTGCAATAAATTCTTAACCTGGGTATCATATCTTATTTATGCTTGTTGAGGTAAAACTGCAATTTGTCAGGTTATTATTCTTGGTATCTCATTTGCTGAAATATACTTTTGAAAATTAAAACTAAAAAAAATGAAATCAAGAACTGGTCTATTTGTCATATTAGGTATTGTAGTTTTATTATTTTTCTGGGGCTGCGGCGCTTACAACGGCTTGGTTGGCGTTGACCAGGAAGTAAAAGGTAAATGGGGTAATGTTGAAACCAATTACCAGAGACGAACTGATCTGTATAATAGTGTTATCAAAACCATACAAGGTTCAGCCAATTTTGAAAAATCTACACTAACTGAAGTAATTGCGGCAAGGGCAAGGGCAACATCTATCAATGTTAATATAGATGATTCAGCAAGTCTGGGAAGATATCAACAGGCACAGGCAGGTCTGCAAAGTTCATTTGCCAGGTTAATGGCGGTTGCTGAAGCTTATCCTGATCTAAAGTCAACCAAAGCTTTCCAGGATTTCCAGGCACAAATTGAGGGAACAGAAAATCGAATTAATGTTGCACGGCAGGATTATAATGCTGCGGTTCAATCCTACAATTTAAAGGTAAAAACTTTCCCCAACGTAATTTTCGCTGGCCTTTTTGGCTATCATGAAAAAGCATTTTACAAATCAGATGTTGGAAGTGATAAAGCTCCTGAAATCAATTTCGATATTAAATAAAATCAGGAAAATAAATGTTCCCCTTCCGTAAAAAGAAAGAACTTTTTTCTCCCGTTGAAAATGAGAAAATCGTACAGGCTATCCGTAATGCTGAATTGCGTACCAGCGGAGAGATCAGGGTGTTTGTTGAAAGCAGGTGCCGCTTTATAGATGCGATGGACAGAGCTCTCGAAATTTTTGCCAGCCTTAAAATGGAACAAACTGAATGTAGAAATGCCGTATTACTTTATATCGCTTTAAAAGATCAACAGTTAGCTGTTTATGGCGATAAAGGCATTCACGAAAAGGTAGGAAGTGAGTTTTGGAGTAAAGAAGTAAAAAAGATTTTGGCGAACTTTAACCAGGATGATTATGCCGGAGGCATTAGTAATTGCGTAGCTGAAATTGGGGAATCCTTGCAGCAGCACTTTCCATACAATAAAGAAATAGATAAAAATGAGCTTCCCGACGAAATAATTTTTGGCAAATAACCCTCTTGGGAGAGAAGGAAGAAAAGGGCGAGGTTAATTAGTAAATTCATGAAGAAACTTTTTTTAATATTTCTGCTGCTATTTGCCGGACAAGTTTTTGCTCAAAAAATATTTGACAAGCCGAATCCTCCCAGGGCAGTAAATGATTTTGGAAATTTTTTAGAGCCCTTTCAAAGAGAATCCTTAGAAAGAAAAATAAGAGATTATAACGATAGTACGTCGTCTGCAATTATTATTATAACTGTACCCCAACTTGAGGGATATGATATTGCCGAAGTGGCATTAAAATATATGCGGGAGTGGAAGCCGGGTATTGCTGATAAAGATAATGGCATTATTATTCTTGTTTCGAAAGCTGAACGAAAAGCAAGAATTGAAACAGGATATGGAATGGAAGGGGTAGTGCCTGATGTAATTGCCAAACATATTATTGATGAAAGAATGGTGCCTTATTTTAAGGAAAATGATTACTATAGGGGATTCGATAATGCGGTTGACGCTATCATCCAGGCTGCTGCAGGTGAATATAAAGCAGTGCCTAAAAACAAACCAGGGAAAGGAGTTGGGGTTAAAGGAATTATTATTCTAATCCTCATTATATTTTTTATTTTATCAAAA
>JBDSFG010000162.1:0-5710 GCA_039919615.1 Ginsengibacter sp.
AACGATTTTTCTGATAAAGTAAATTCAGCAGCCGTGCTGATCAATTGCTGTTTTTTTGGAGTTATTAAAAGAATCACAGGTTCCCAATCTCCTTGTGGCAATCCATTAATATCAGGTTGTATCCATTGAAAAACTCTTCCATTGGCATTGCCTGTAAGCGGCGTATAATTTCCTTTACCTGCGCCAACAAATAAAAAAGAAAGACTGTACAATATGTCGGTTTTCAGGTTTGAAAAAATATAGACAGAGTCGTGTTTACCTGCATTATAAACGGTATCAATTCTTTTGTATAATATTTTATTAACTGCGAAAGTATCTCTCACCGCATTCTCATACCGGGCACTATCGAGGTTATCTCCTAATGTAGAAAGAAACTGTTTTTGCTTTGAATCAAGCTCCTGGTTTATGGAAGAGTTTTTCGCATCCACGTTTGAGAAAGCTCCTATACTGAACCTTAGCTTTTTGTTCACCTGTATCTCATCATTGGCATAAAGCAGCGAAGTAAGATAATTCCGGTCGGCGTATTCAAACTCAATCTGTATCCTGCTGTCCTTTGTAATAAGGCGTTTAGAGGTGAAGGTTAACTCTGCAGTGTTGTAATTTATTATATAATCCTGGTCATCTCCCCTACTGAGTAATTCACCATCAACAAAAACTCTCTCCGTGTTTGCCAGAACGGTAAAAAACAATTCTCCATTTGCTCCATTTAACCGGTATGGCCCCTGGTTGCCTTCCAAAGGAATAATTGCATTTCGTATAAATTTACCTTTGGCAATAGCGCCACTTACCAGCAAAGAATTATTTATTTTATCATTGATCTTATTATCGGTTTGAAATGAAGCGCCCTGTAGTCGTTTATAAAAATTGAGAAAATAATTGCGGCTTTGCCTGATATCAATGTCTCCAAAATTTGCCTGCCAGCCATGTTTTTTTATTTGCATAAATATTCTGTCAAAATCTCTTATGTCCTGTGTATTGCCTTCTGGCTGTATCGGAATATTATTGTCACTGATAGCGGCACTTAGCTCAAGGCTATCGCCGATAAATCCATTCAATTGCAAATTTAAACTTGAGTTAACTACAGCGTCCTGGTTGTTGCCAAAGGAAATACCGCGGCCAAAACTTCCGCTGTAATTGATATTTCCAAAATCAAATACTTTGGTATTTTGAAATTTATTGGGATTGAAAACAAAAGGTTCACTCGTAAAATTAAACCGGATACTATCGTAGTTAAAGCGTTTCGTAACTGTATTAAATTTATAAGGAAAAGTTCTGTAGGTAATAAAGACGGAATCAGCCGTGGGTTTTTCTTTCCATTTTATTGAAGCATTTACAATATCAAGCAGGTATTTATCGTGGGAGATGCCTGTGATGAAAAAAGTATTAGGTACTATACTTAACGTATCAAAAATCTGCTGGGTCTCTTGGGTTGAAATATATTTTTTACGAAGGTTGGAAACAGGAGATGGCGTTTGAGCCAAAATATACTGGGATAAGGATATTAAGATAAGAATGAGATGTATCCGGGATAGCTTCAAATCCTTTACTATTATTAATGCTTAAAATTAACTTTTATTGTGCATGAGACAAGTGTGGAATGGGAGTGGCTGCTTATGGATTAGTTAATGTGAAGAATGACCGCTTAGCTAGTGTGCATATACTATTCACAATTGATTAGCTTTAATGTGCATCTATAAAATTCTACTCATAGCTATTGCTCTTACATAATAAGATTGCTCTGAAATCTTGTTTGAACATCATATTAAAGGATAAAGAAAAGATTATATTTCTAAGCACGCAATAAAAATTTATTCCATGAAACATATCTTAATAGCAGCGGAAATATTTTTATCAATATTTACTTTTCTTATCACAGGTAAATATTTTATTAACCCTATTCTTTAATACTTCTAAATTTTCAAATGTTGATTACCGACGGAAAGTTTAATATAAAAAAGGAAACATTAAAGCTGAGACTTGGGATTAAAATATACCCTGGGCATAAGCAGGAAGTTTAGGCATATTTAGTGACAATAATTTAGCGGTATAAAAAGCCTTTTAAAGGCCATAACAGGTTGGTAAAATGGTAGTTGAAGCCCGTTCCGAAAAAGGCTTTTGTATCAAATACCTGAAAATAATGAGTATAAAAATCCGGGCACTTGAGATTTATGGCCAAAATCGATCGTTTTATTGACGCTTATGCGATCTATCTTGAGTGATAATGCTATTTGCTTTTTTCAAAAGTGAGCGAGGCAGAATTTATGCAATACCGTAAACCCGTGGGTTTAGGCCCATCATTAAATACATGACCAAGATGCCCGCCACACCTGCTGCAGTGTACTTCTGTACGCTCTATCCCAAAGCTGTTATCAACAGATTCCATTACATTTTGTTTTTTAATTGATTTCCAAAAACTTGGCCAACCGGTACCGCTTTCAAATTTTGTCTCAGAGCTAAAAACCTCCTGGCCGCAATCCACACATTTATAAACTCCGTTTTCATGATTATCCCAGTATTTTCCAGAGTAAGCTCTTTCGGTGCCTTGTTTACGGCTAACCTCATATTGCTCAGAGGTGAGTTGTTTTTGCCATTCCTCATCTGTTTTGGTAACAGCGAATTTCTCTGATTTTTTTTGGGCACAGCCTGTACCAACAAGCAAAATTGATATAATAATAGTTAAAATAAATTTCATTTTTTATATTTTAATGATAGCGTAATCCGTAGATTTGATGCAGCATAAATTACGTTGATTTTATAAGAAAAGTTTTGTTGATAAGTTAATGATTATTTAAAGAATAAAAAAGAATTCAATGGGAGTTTGGAGCCAGCTTGCAGAGTATCTTTTCTTAAAAAAGAAAGATCCCAACAGACCACACAGCAAATGGATCGGCTATATGCATGGAATAAACCGGATTTCAATTTTATTATTTTTATTGGCTCTTATTATCATTGCTATAAAATTATTAAGACATTAGCTTTTGATAAACTTATAAATAGATACTGCAGCATTGAGTGATGCATTTCCGCCCTGTTGTAATATTTTTTTTAATTCGGCATAATCATTTTTGATCTGTTGAATTTTAGTATCCTCATTTAAAATTGAGCTTAACTCTTTCTTTAAGTTCTCCACCGTTAGCGCATCCTGTATTAGTTCTTTAACCACTTCCTTATTCATTATCAGGTTTACAAGACTGATAAATTTTATTTTAATTAGCCTCTTTGCTAACTGGTATGAAAGCGCATTTCCTTTGTAACACACAATTTCCGGTACACCAAATAACGCCGTTTCCAAAGTAGCAGTGCCCGACGTAACCAATGCGGCTTTTGCCTGCATCAATAAAACATATGTTTGATCTGTTACTGTGCCTACATTAATATGATCTTTAAAAAATGAATTATAAAATTCATTGGTAATTCCGGGGGCTTTAGCTACATAAAAATGATGCTCCGGAAAATGTTTTGTCAATTTCAGCATCACAGGAAGTTTTACTTTTAATTCTTGTTTTCTGCTGCCCGGAAGTAAAGCAATGATGCAGGCACCCGGGTTTAGATTACCAACTGCCGGTTGAAAATTTCCAATAGCGATCAGTGTGTTATTTATATTTTCCTGTTGAAAATCAGTTATCACTTCTACCAGTGGATGACCTACATATTCAACATTATAATTCCACTTTTTGTAAAACTCTTTTTCAAAAGGCAAGATCACCAGCATTTTATCAACATACTTTTTTATTTGCTTAACGCGGCTTTCTTTCCATGCCCATACCTGCGGGGAAATATAAAAGATTACTTTGAAACCATTTATTTTCGCCCATTTTGCAATTCGTAGATTAAAACCGGGATAATCAATTAAGATCACCACATCAGGCTGGTATTGCAGGATATCTCTTTTACAGTAAGACAGGTTTTTAAAGATAGTTGGAAGATTTTTTAGCACCTCAGAAAACCCCATGAAAGCAAGATCTTTATAATGCTTTACCAGCGTGGCTCCGGCAGCTTGCATCTTGTCACCTCCCCAGCATCTCATTGCAGCATTTTCATCTAACTTTTTTAATTCCTTAATAAGATTACTGCCATGCAGATCACCTGATGCTTCGCCTGCTATGATGTAGTATTTCATACTCAATATTTAAAGAAATTATTTAGGCGTAGTAAAGTTAAACGAACAAAAACGAAGGAGTGAAAAGTAATACTTAAAATTGAATCTAGAAAAAAGTACGTATTTTAGTACTTAAATAATATTTATGAAAGTGCTTAATTATTCTGATCTGAGACTCAATTTAAAAAGCAGTCTTGATTCAGTTCTTGATGATGATACGCCGATAATTGTAAAACGTCCTAAGGGAAAAGGCGGAATAGTTTTGGTATCTGAAGAATCTTTCAGGTCAATAATAGAAACGGCGCACTTGCTTTCCACTAATGCAAACAGAAAACACTTAACAAAAGGCATGCTACAGGCCAGAAGTAAAAAACTTACTACTATTGACATAAATAATTTATGGAAATAATTTTTACTGACACAGCCTTAGCTGATCTTAATTATTGGAAAAAGAAGAACGACGTTAAAATACAAAATAGAATTTCAAAAATATTGAAAGATATGGTGGAAGACCCTTTCAAAGGAATAGGAAAACCCGAAGCATTAAAATTTAATTTGTCAGGTTATTGGAGCAGGCGAATAAATAATGAGCATAGAATTGTTTATAGTGTAGAAAAAAATAAGATTATTGTAATTGCTCTACGACATCATTATTAATCACAAATATTTAAACCCCATTGCAATTACTGCATAGATAATAGTTAGCACAAAAATTCCTTTAGCTGTTTTATCCCTATGCCCATTAATATAAATGGTGAATAATATTGCATTTGCCAGTAAACTTACACTGATAGAAACAGTAATAAGATTGGGATTCAATTTCATCCAATCCAACATTTCATATAGAGAAAGTGATTTAAACTTTACATATTTATAAACCAGGAAGCCGATCATCGGGGCAATAAGACCTAATGCCAGGCCAAAAACAAAATTGTCTTTTTTAAAGATCATTGTATGTCCCAGTTTTTCTCAAGGGTCTTTTTTAATTCATAGTTTGTAAGGTCAAACTGTACGGGCACTATACTCACATAATTATTTTGCAAGGCCCATACATCCGTATCATTTCCTTCGTCGAAATTTATAAACTCACCTGTTAGCCAATAATATTTTTTTCCATGCGGATCAAGGCGTTCATCAAAATCTTCTTCATATTTGGCATAAGCCTGCCGGCATATTTTTATACCTTTCATCTCATTCAATGGCACAACCGGTATGTTTACATTAAGCAAAAGATGCTTATCCATTTTTGTTTTTAAAAGGCTTTCCACAATCTTATGAACGTAAAATTTCGCGGCGGTAAAATCAGCTTCAAACCTGTAAACAAGTAAAGAGAACCCGATGCTGGGTATGCTTTCGATGCTGGCTTCCATAGCGGCGCTCATCGTACCACTGTAAATTACGTTTATGGAATGATTGGCCCCATGGTTTATTCCGCTAAGGCAGATGTCTGGTTTGCGATGGAGAATTTTATCAACCGCCAGCTTAACACAATCTACAGGAGTGCCACTTGTTTGCCACGTTTCAACTCCTTCAAACATATCTTCCACTTTGTTCAACCTTAACGGAACACCGATTGTTATGGCGTGGCCCATTCCGCTCTGTGGTTTATCC
>JBDSFG010000186.1:0-14949 GCA_039919615.1 Ginsengibacter sp.
GCTTATTTATCCAACCAGTTTAAAAAGCAAACAGGACTTACACCAACATTCTACAAATCTCTCCGTAAAAGCGAGCGCAGGAATATTGAAGACCTGTAAATGTTAGAATTCAATCCTAAAATTCCCTGACACTATGGAATTACACGCAGGCATTACAATACGGTAAAAAAAATGTCTATTCCCACCACTTTTTAAAAGTATCTTATTTCCTGAACTTGTAAAGAAGCAGCCCATACCCTACTCCAGCCGGGTCAGTATTTCTGGCATATTGAAAAGCCATAAATTTTCCATTGGTAGAAACGACAGCATTAGAGGCTTTACCACCTTCATAATCATTGAAGTTAGTGAGCCGAACAAAATCTTTCCCGGTACCATCCAGCTTTAATTTCCAGATATCTATATTACCGGCACCGCGTTCCCCTCCAAGCCATTCGCACTGGCGATCTGCCTCAACACAAGTATATTGCCCGCCGGGAAATATACCTTCCGTTTCATTATATGATCCCGGGGCTTTTGAATAATTGATCACTTGCTTTGTTTGCAAATCTATTCCCATCACAGATGCCTGACCCTTTGGTTCGTAGCATACGAAAGTAAGTTTTGTATCATTGTCATAAAAATCCTGAGCTTCAAGAGTGCAGTTATTGTCATTGCTCTCATAAACAGTTTTTTTATTAGTAAGCCTCGGCGAAATTCCGGAAAGATCAACATCAGCCATTATAATACGTGAGGCGCCTGCAGCAATATCAGGTGCCTGAACCCGTCCCACTGCAAATGCTATTTTCAGGCTTGTTTTTGAAACCGCAGCTCCTTCACTCATCCTTTGTTCAAGTTTTACTGGTTTAGATCCGCGTTCTTTGCTGAGAAACCAAAGCTCATTATCACGAGACCTGCTAACGCTGATATCTTCAAAATGGTCAGGGCCGATCAAGATATAATCTCCGGTTACAAGGTGCATCACCCGAAGAAAAGCTGCAGCAGGGATGTTGCACGTAAGGCACCGGATGCTGCGTGTTTTGAGATCAATCTGCATGGCGTCGCCAAAGCTTTTCGACATAAACGCTATACTTTGGTTATCAGGTGAGATGTCAGCCCGTTCCCCAAAATGCGTTAATATTTCAATGTTTTTTGGAAGATGATCGAGCGGATTGCCGGGTTTTCTTTTATCTGCAAAAGGCAGAAGGAGAACAAAAAAGGTAATTAATGATTTCATGTTGCAAGGCTGTTTAACTTAGAAGATACAAATTAAATAATCCACTTTCAATAATACTGGTTGTAATCATGCAATCGTAATGAAAAATAATTTAACGACAGCCCCGGCTGATAAAAATCACTCAAATAACTGCCCTTGTGCTTTTTCATTTTTTTGTTCAACCCAATGCATCACTGCAGATTTGCTGTAATCTTCTAACCTTGTACCAACCGATTTCCACCCTGTGACTTCCACATTCTTTCCAATCTTATAATTAAGACTTCGTACCTGTGCACCACGTCCCTTTTCAAAATGAAGAAGGGGATCTTCCATCGTAGTTACGGTCTCAACATAGTTGCCCTGGCCTTCCTTAATAAACCAAAATTTATTATGCAATGTAGAAGTCTCAATCCGAAATCTTTTTACTGTAAATTGCTTTTTCTCCATATCTGCATACACAACCGTAATGATTTTTTCCGAATCAAATTTTCCAATAGACTTTATTTCTTCCGCATTAAAACGCTGTGTTAATTCCTGGTCGGTTATTTCATAAGTTCCCTCTTTATAAATAACCAGTACACGATCTTCTGCACTAAAATTTCCCAAATCTTTTCCCCGCTCATCATGATTTAGCCTGCCAAATTTGTCATCAAACCACAGCTTAATACTTCCTAATGTAGCTTTGCCACGCTCTAAGAATTTCACTTTGCTGATCCTGTATTTTGTTACCTGAATACCTATTGCACTTCTGCCCTTGATCTCGAGGGTTTCAAAATAAAATTCAAATTCCTTTTTTCTTGCGCTGCTTCCTGGCGTTAAAATAATTCTAACTACTTCAGCCTCTCCGTTAGGATTAGCAGTCAAGTATTGAACTTCACTTTTGTCAGAACCCTTAGTTAAGTTATATTCTTTATCTCTTGTAACGCCTGTCACATTAAAGCGCTTGCCATAATTAATACCTGTGCTTCCATCAGTGTATATCATATTATAAGTTGTCCGCTCATCTCCTTTGTTGAACACGGCAGCATGTATGATCTTTTTCCCAATAAATATTTTGTCCTGCGCCTTAACAACTTTCATTATGCCAGATTCAGTAAAAGCAATAATGTCGTCAAACTCGGAGCACTCAAAAAGAAGTTCGTCTCTTTTTAAACCTGTGCCTACAAAACCTTCGGCCCTGTTCACATAAATTTTGGTATTGGCAATAGCGACAGTTTTTGCCTGGATGGTATCAAATAATTTTATTTCAGTCTTACGCTCTTTCCCTTTGCCATATTTTTTTAAGAGACCATCATAATAGGAAACAGCATAATCTGTGAGATGCTCAAGATCATATTTTACCTGTTTAATATCATCTTCAAGTTTTCTTATCTGCTCATTCAATTCATCGATGTCTAATTTGTATATACGGCGTACAGGCTTTTCGGTAAGCTTGATTATATCGTCTCTTGTTATATCTCTTTCCAATAACTTTTTGAAAGGTTCGAATGCCTCATCAATGGCTTCCAAAACTTTCTCCCAGGTTTCGTGTTTCTTCTCCAGTTCTTTATATATCTTTTCTTCAAAAAATATTTTTTCCAAAGAAGTGTAATGCCATTTCTCATGAAGTTCATTTAACCTGATCTCGAGCTCTTTTTTAAGAAGGTCTTTGGTGTTATCGGCAGAAAATTTTAGCAATTCCTGTACACCCAAAAAGGCCGGCTTTGGTGAAACAATAACACATGCATTTGGCGAAATAGACATTTCACAATCAGTGAAAGCATACAATGCATCTATTGTTATATCGGGAGAAATACCCGGAGCTAATTCAATCGCTATTTCAACAGAAGCGGCAGTGTTGTCTGTCACTTTTTTAACCCTGATCTTTCCACTATCATTTGCTTTGATGATGGATTCTATCAACTGTGTTGTAGTAATACCGTAAGGCACATCACGAATAACCAAGCCCTTTTTATCAACCTCTTCTATCTTAGCTCTTACCCTTATTCTGCCGCCTCTTCTTCCGTCATTGTAGTTAGTAGTATCTATGGTGCCGCCTGTGGCAAAATCAGGAAATAACTCAAACTTTCTTCCACGCAGATATTTGATAGAAGCTTCAATTAATTCAATAAAATTGTGAGGAAGAATTTTTGTAGCAAGGCCGACTGCTATTCCTTCTGCACCTTGCGCAAGCAACAATGGAAATTTCATTGGCAATGCAACAGGCTCATTCTTTCTGCCGTCGTAACTTAACTGCCATGCGGTTGTTTTATTATTGAAGGCAACTTCCAGTGCAAACTTGCTGGGCCTTGCTTCAATGTACCTTGGTGCAGCCGCTTCATCGCCTGTTCTTACATCGCCCCAGTTACCCTGCGTTTCGATTAAAAGATCTTTCTGCCCCAGGTTTACCAGGGCATCTCCAATACTTGCATCACCATGCGGATGGTACTGCATGCTCTGCCCAATGATGTTAGCAACTTTATTAAAACGGCCATCATCCATTTCTTTCATGGCATGTAAAATCCGGCGCTGTACTGGCTTTAAGCCATCTTCAATAGCCGGTACTGCTCTCTCGAGGATCACATAACTGGCGTAATCTAAAAACCATGTTTTATATTGTCCGCTTACACCCGAATCACTGTGGAGATAATCCTCTTTAATATCTTTTGCCATCTTAAAGAACAAATTTTTCAATAATCAATTTTCAATGCTTAATTTTCAACTGAAACCACTATTTACGTTTGTATTTATTTTTATTGGCGGTTTCTATGCTCTTTGCAATTATTGCAATGAGTTCTTGTGTTTCTTTAAATATACCATCAAGATTAGATGTTGCTTTTATCAGTTGTTTCTTTATAATAATTTTCAGTGCAACACGACATTCCTTTAATTCTTTCAGCACGATTTTCATTTTATGAATAAAGTCATTCCTTGATTCAGCTGCCTGAACTTCTCCATAATTAAATGCAGGCAAATGACAGTATCTTATAAGCTGACCGGCAATATAGTTTCCAGACCTTGTATTTGACAAGGCTTCAACAACATCAATCATTGTGCACACATAATCAACTAATCTATCTTCAACATCAAATTTTCTTTCTTCCACAATCGAGTGTTAAATATTGAAAATTGATTATTGATTATTGAACATTTTCTTTTGACTTCACTTCAAAATCCTTCATTCTTTTTATTTCTCCCTGGGCATCAATTTTGCCTTCTGCAATCATTAATTTTAAACGCCATAAAAGATAAGCATCCCCCGTTATATTTTTTGATTTAGAAAAAAAAGTGTGAAAAAGCTTATTTACTTTTTGCCAGTCTGGTGTAATAAATGCCAGCAAGTCATTATCATAATAATCATAATCGTACTGTATTAATTTTTTTCCGCCTTCTAACGTTCTTACGCCCCTGTTTTCATACGTAAGTTTGTTCCATTCATCAGCATCAACTTCAAACTCTCCCGGGGTTATAGCCCTTGCTAATTTCTTAGCTTTTAAAAATTCTTTGGGAGGAATATTGAAAATATTCTGAGGATAAAAAATGCTTCCTTTATCATTTATAAATGGAAGATTATTAAGGTATAAAATAAGTATCCTTCCCTCGAAATCTTTTAACAGGCTAATGAGCCAGTAATATCCCGATACATCATGTTTGTTGGGTGCAGCCCATATCCAAACTTCTTCATCATTATTGCTTGTTAATCTTATTATTAAGTCAGAAAGCATTTTATTATCATCCGCCACTGAGCCATCATCAACAATACCATCATAATCACCGCCTGACAACACATCACGCCACCATTGTTTACGGGTTTGGATGCCTTCCTCTTCATAAATATCTTTTAAGGGGCCAACAGCATAATCATCTTTAATTTGGATAACATCTCCCTGCAATGTTTCATCTAACTCAATTGCTTTTTTTAAAGTATCGATGTCATTCTCTTGAAAAACTACATGGATCATGTTTTAATTAGGAATTAAAAATTAAAAATTTTCGTTACGCAATTCCCTTACTTGTCTTTAAAATAGAAGCAAGAATTTTTTTTAATTCTTCTGCATCAGAAAGAAAAGATTCAGAAAGTTTTTCCTCGATAATATCAGAATCTTTAACAACCTTAGTCAGAAGAAGTTTCTCTTGATTCTTTACAAGCAACCCCAGCTTTATGGATAAAGTTACTTTTTGATTGCGCTCCTACAGCTTCCTCAACATTGGCGCCAATCGAAGTACCACTTTTTAAAAGCTGAATTAAAATTCTCTTTCAACTTTCTGTTTTCTTAAATGCATATAAAGCTTCATTATTCTTAAAGCAAAATTGTAAGACTTGTCTAAAATTATATTATGCGATTTCATAGTTACATTCTTAATTTTTAATTCTTAATTCTTAATTTATATACCACTCAGTTCCGCCAAATCTAATTCTACTTTTAAATTCTCAATAATAAAATCCTGGCGTGAGGGAGAGTTCTTTCCCATGTAATAATCAAGCAAGGGTTGAATATGCATGTCCGGCAACAGCATAACAGGTTGCTTCCGAATGTTCTCGCCAATAAATTTTCCGAATTCTTCCGGAGAGATTTCACCTAATCCTTTAAACCTTGTTATCTCAGGTTTGTTACCCAGTTTTTTTACTGCTTCCTGCTTTTCAGTTTCATCGTAACAATAAATTGTTTCCTGTTTATTTCTAACTCTGAACAGCGGGGTTTCCAAAATATACACGTGGCCATTCTTAACCAGATCAGGAAAGAACTGCAGAAAGAAAGTCATGAGTAATAAGCGGATGTGCATGCCATCAACATCAGCATCGGTTGCAAAAACAATATTATTATATCTAAGATCCTCATATCCATCTTCAATATTTAAAGCATGTTGAAGTAAATTAAATTCTTCGTTCTCATAAACCACTTTTTTTGTGAGGCCAAAACAATTGAGCGGTTTACCGCGTAAGCTAAACACGGCCTGGGTTTCAACGTTTCTTGATTTTGTAATGGAGCCACTTGCACTATCTCCTTCGGTAATAAAGATGGTACTCTCTTTTTGTTTTTCAAGAATGGCATTTTTATCTTTTCCGGTTGGCTCATCATTTAAATGAAACCTGCAATCTCGTAATTTTTTATTATGAAGATTTGCTTTTTTGGCTCTTTCGTTAGCAAGCTTTTTTATTCCCGCTAACTCTCTTCTTTCTCTCTCATTTTGCTCAATGCGTTTCTTCAATGCGTCTGCAGTCGCTGGATTTTTATGCAGGAAATTATTTAATTCTTTTCCCAGGAAATCAGCGATAAAATTTTTTACAGATGGTCCGTTTTCAAACATTGTCTGCGACCCAAGTTTTGTTTTTGTCTGGCTTTCAAAAACAGGCTCCTGTACCCTTATACTTATTGCGGCGCAAATGCTTCCTCTTATATCAGCGGCATCATAATCTTTTTTATAAAAATCACGAATGGTTTTTGTATATCCTTCCCTGAAAGCCAATAAATGAGTGCCGCCCTGTGTTGTAAACTGCCCATTCACAAAACTATAATACTCTTCGCCATATTGGTTTTCATGTGTTACAGCAACTTCAATATCCTCCCCCTTTAAATGAATGATTGGGTAACGTAATTCATCTTCATTTGACTTTCTTTGCAAAAGATCGAGCAAGCCATATTTACTAACATAGCGCTTGTTATTATAATTTATTACGAGACCCGCATTCAAAAAGCAATAATTCCAAAATTGATTATCCAGAAACTCATGTATATAATGGAAATTTTTAAATATAGATTCATCAGGAATAAATGAAACTGCTGTGCCGTTATCTTCGGCAGTCTTTTCTTCTTTATAATCCTTTTTTAATTCGCCCCTTTCAAACTCGGCAGATTTTTGTTTGCCTTCTCTGTATGCCGTTACTTTAAAATATTCGCTTAAAGCATTTACCGCCTTTGTGCCTACACCATTCAATCCTACGCTCTTTTGGAACGCTTTGCTATCGTACTTGGCACCGGTATTAATTTTACTAACAACATCAATTACTTTCCCCAAAGGAATGCCGCGTCCATAATCTCTTACAGTTACAACTTTTTTGTCAATGGCTACATCAACGTGTTTGCCATAGCCCATTGTGTGCTCATCAATACAATTATCAATTATCTCTTTTAATAAAACATAAATACCATCATCAGGACTGGTACCATCACCAAGTTTACCAATATACATTCCCGGGCGGAGACGGATGTGTTCTTTCCAGTCAAGGCTTTTTATCGAGTCTTCATTGTAATCAAAAAGATTTTTATCAGCCATACTTCCATAATTTTTCACACAGCAAACAACCTGGTTTAAATTGTATACAACATTTTTTAATGGCGCAAATATAATTATTAGGTTCGCAGAAAATATGTTTACTTATCTACCGATGTGCAAAAGCGGGTAACAGATAATAACGTCACTTCCCAGGTACTTTTGCCTGTTCAATTTTAAAACTTTACAGAAAGTTGCATTTGATGTAATGAATATGGAGTTTATTATTATTATTTTTAAGAATGCTTGTAAAATCTATTTTTACCATCATCCGGTTCCCGGTAGTTGCGGTGGTCGTAATTTTGTACGTCCATTATTTTTTTCCGCAAAGCTGGGGATTTTACACAACTGAAGCAAGGCTGCCATTATATAACATCTACAATGTGCACAGTGGAATCACGGATAAAATCCCATTCCTCAAAGTTAATATGAGTTATGGTATGGGCATTTCCCTGAAAGGAAGAATTATATACAATGAACTATATAGTATCATTGATAAGGATAACCTGCCCTGGAAGGATTTAGCCCAGGACTCACTTAATTATATAACACAACATGGGAATTATATTTTAACTTCAACAGGCAGTGAATACGCTGCTTTAAGGGGAAATTTCTTAATTACCAAAACGAACAGGCCATCTTATCTTATGCTAAAAAAAGGTGAAAAATTTCACCAGTTGAGACAATATATTCTTGTCAATATAAGGTGAAATGAAAATACTTACAAACCGCTTATATATTGCTTTATCCACCTTTATAGCAGGAGGCTCATCAAAAACTATTATCGGATTTTGCCGCTCCCTCCTGGCTGCCGATGTGTTGCTGAAGTTATCATGTAATGATATTAATTTTCTAATTTCTCCACATCAGCTACAGAACCACGATTTACATTCTTTAAGGTACCGTTTCAATTTCTTTTTACTTTTTAATTCATCACATATAGGTGAAATGAAAATATTAGCCATATTAATTCTGGCGCTTATTATATCGGGCTACTATATGAAAATAACTTGTCTGATTCATTTTTGGATATTACAAAGCCTGTTGGTATTTCGGGAGGGTTACTTGGGCGTTCATAGCATTAATGTATTACTTACGCTGTTACTAATTCCGGTTTGTTTATTTGACGAAAGAAAAAATCATTGGTATCAACCCCACTCAGTAAATAAATTCAACAGGCACATTCAAAACATGTTTTTATTTTTTATAAAGCTGCAGGTGGCTTTTATTTATTTTGATTCTTTACACGATAAACTATTTATTAAACAATGGTTAAATGGAACGGTAATTTATTATTGGTTTACCCATAATTTTTTTGGGTTGCATCCTGCTCTTGTAAGTATACTTGAGCCAGTGTTAACAAGCGTTCCTGTACTCTTGTTACTATCCTGGGGTGCTTTAGCGTTTGAAGCGTTGCTTGCTGTAGCTCTTTTATTTCCCTCCCGTTTTAAATTATTATTGCTGAAAGGGGGAATAATATTTCATTTCAGTATCTTACTAATACATGGCCTTGTTTCCCTATTCTTTGCTATGTCCGCGGCTTTATTTCTATACTTATATCCGGCACAAAAATCTTTTTCAGTAACGATACCAGATGAGCAATAACTATTCGTCATATCATGAAACCCATTCCTTACAGTTAAACGTGTACCTGTTCTTCTATGTGTATGTTTTTGCAATTCTTATAATAGCAAATGTTTTACCTGCATGGCAAATAAATTATTTTGTTTTACTTTTTTTAGGAATAGCAGGTATAGGCATTTTAGTAATAAAACTTACCTACAGTATTTCTATTGAAGAAAATCAAATAAAACTTTCTATAAACATTCCCTTGAAAATAATATTGCTTAAACTTAAAATAGAAGATATTGAGAACGCTGAAAAAGCAAAAATAACTCCTCTTACTTATCCTCAAAAACGCATAGAGAAAAACCAAATTCTTTACTTTTTCAAAAAAGAAGATGCAATAAAACTAACTACGCTAAATGGAAAAGTTTTTATTATTTCAGGTATTGATTCCGGCCGGATTATCACCAGGATAAAATCATATAAGGAAAAGTATCGTTAATGAAGGACGCTATAAGATTGTATCCTTCTTTCTTTTTTCATCCCGCATTTTTTTGAGGCCATATCCGATACCGGCGGCAATTAATATTCCTACTCCCCCATCAATAGGTGCATCAGGATCCGTAGCAGGATCTGGCTGAGCGTGAGCTAAATAAGGGAAACAAAAAAATATAACTATTAGTAAACTTAGAAATAGCAGGCTGGGATATTGCTTCATTGGTGTTTTTTTGTGAGCACAAATTTAATGTTGTTCTTAATATAATACGTTAATATTCGTTTTATTATTATCAGGTTTAACAACCTGCAACTGGTACGATCCTCTTGGCATTGTGTGATCTAATCGCATATTTTCTGCACTGCTCCCTTCGCCAAAAACATCTGCAGGCTGTTGCCCAAATTTATACCTGTCTGCGGTTACAACTATTTTATTAGTGTTTCCTGAAACAGATGAGGTGGCTCCGCCTCCATCAGGAGTATCGAATAAAGAACCGCCAGAAGCTGCAGTTACTGACGACACTGTAAAACGGAGTTGCTGATTATCAATTACAGTTGTTTTAAAAGTTACCCGTAATTCTATGTTAACCGATGCGCCATCACTTGCTGAAGCCAGGGAAGCCGAACTAAAAGAAATACTGGTGGAACCATTCGCTATTGGAGTGCTGGTAGAAGTAGTACTAACCTTTACACCATTCACAAATAAAGCTGCTGTTCTTAAAGCGCTCCCTGTTGCAGAAGATATGGAAAATGTTAAGGAGGTAAGAGTTGTAGGCAAATTATCTCCACCGGCATCATTTAATATTAAACCCATTGCCCCAACACTGTTGGTAGTGGTAACGCCGGAAGACTGGTAAAGTTTGTAGTCTATATTGTTGAAATAAACATAATCACTTTTGACAGTTACGGTTTGTGCAATGTTTTTGGGAGTAACACCCAATAGAAGAAACATCAATACAGACAAATTCCTCATACAAAAATTTTTTTTGCGGTTCAAAACGGTAAAGTCTTTACTAAGGAATTTTGATTTGGTATTACAAAGCAATTATTAAGCTATAAGCTAATACTAATGGATAATAGTCAGAGCTATAAAGAAGCTAAACTATTTGAATTAAACAGGAAATTTGGAGGAGCAAATAGAAAAAAATATTCCGGGCTAATAATTATGGGAAATCTTTTTAGGGGAAAGACGATGCAAAATAAACAATCTTTTATATAAATTCAAATTCTAAACACTTAAATTAATTAAACAACAATTGAAACAAACCACCGACATGGTATGCCTCTTTAAAAATCCAAAGTCCAATGCACCGTAATAGTCATGACCCTTAAAAGTTATTGCAACAAAACTTTACTGCTTATTTTACTATTGGATGGAGTAATAATTTCAAGAGTATAATTTCCTTTACCTGCATTCTTGTTCACTTGCAAAGATTGTGTGCCGCTTCCACCGTTGTGTAATAGCTTAGCCGAATGCACTACTTGCCCGAAGTTGTTGACAAGCCTGGCAGTGTAAGAACCTTTAGGCTGATCTAACATCTGAATATTAATAAATCTATTTATAACCGGGTTTGGAAATACTGAGATAGAAGATTTACCAATTGCTGTAAACACTTTAGTTATACTACTGTATTCTATTTTGCCGTTTATGTCTTGCCCAATTACACGGTAAAAGTTATTTCCTTTTATGGAGGAGTTGTCTGTCCACTTGTAAGATGATACCCGGGTACTCTTTAGATCAATTGTTGCAACTGTAGAAAATTGCTGCCCGTTTGCAGATTTCTGAATTTGAAATTGTGATATATCTTTTTCGGTTTCAACGCTCCATTCAACATTTACATTATTGTTTTCCTCGTAAGCCTTAATACCTGTGAAGGTTATTGGCAATAGCTTAAATAATGAGGTTGGTAATGAAAAAATTATTGTAAAACGGTTAGCTGCTGCCGATGCTGCATCATTTGTAATTGTAAATAAGAAACTGTTTACTCCGTCTAAATTTAATGTAGTCTTAGTATTCAGATAAGCATCTTCTAAAACGCCGGTTAAATCAGAATATTCAAGACCCGTGAGGAGTAATTCTAACTTATATGTTTTTTGACGCATATTCCACATCCTGAAAAATATAGTATCAGCTGCAGTCATATGCCGCCTTCTTTCTATCGCCAAAGTTGTAATTCCTCTTAGTAGCCCAAAATTTTCTCCAAAGTTATTCATCTTTACAGCATCCTTTCCATCAATAAGATTACTGTTGTTTATATCATACATAGTTAAATTGCCATCATCCAGGGAAAAAGTACCATTTGTTTCAAATTGATATAGATTAGCTCTTACCTGCTCTGCCGTTTGCGAAAAAATTGAAGGGAGTAATGCCAGTTGCATAATCAGCAATAGATGTAAAGTTTTACAGGGCATCAGGATAGTTTTATAAGGGATAAGGATAAATAAATACTAATAACCTTTTTTAAATGAAAAGATTTATATCAATACGAAAAAAAGAAAGAGTTATTGCTTCCGGGTTATAAATATTATTCATTAAGGTTACCTTTTTTGCATTGCTATAAACTTATTAGTTTAATTGCATTAGCCACTAGCCTGAGTGATATTTCCACACAAAGAAATTTTTGGAAGTAATATTCAAACTGTATTTTTGCCCCGGAGAGATGGCAGAGCGGTCTAATGCGGCGGTCTTGAAAACCGTTGACTGTTACAGGTCCGGGGGTTCGAATCCCTCTCTCTCCGCTGGAAACAATATCAAAAAAAGTTCAAAGCCCGCAAATCCTTTATTGACGGGCTTTTTTGATTTTACTACTTTCTCAAATTGCTGCTATTCGCTTCAAATCTCAGTGAGTAATTCATGAGTTCAACATTAACAAAAAAATGACTCACTGGAAATGGGATAAACTATTGAAAATGAACATGTTCAATCTTTGAACCTATTGTCAGCATGTAAATCGAATCCGAAATTTGTAAACATTAAAAATGAGTGCTATGCTAGAAAAAAGTTTTAGTCTTCTTTTTTACTTAAAGAAGCCAAAGAATTATCTGAAAGGTGCAAGGCCTATTTACATGCGAATTACTGTTGATGGAATTCCAAAAGAAATCTCTACCGGCAGGAAGTGTGATTCCGAAAGATGGAATACAGATGCAGGTCGTATGCAGGGCACAAAAGAAGATGCGAAATTATTAAATGCTTATCCCGATACTTTGCAAACAAAAGTGTATGAAGTAAGAAGACAGTTGTTGGAGAAAAATGAAACCATAACATCAGAAGGAATTAAGAATACTCTCGAAGGGACAAACGAAAAGTCAAAAATGGTTATGGTAATATTCCAGCACCATAATGACCAAATGAAAAGTTTAGTTGGCAAAGATTTTTCACCTGCCACTTTAGAAAGATATAAAATATCCTTTGAGCATACCAGGTCTTTTATGAAATGGAGGTATAGTGTTTCAGATATGGACATTAAGAGATTGGACTATGAATTTGTTTCTCAGTATGAATTTTGGTTAAAAACATTTCGCCACTGCAACCATAATACAACCATAAAGTACATTGCCAATTTCAGAAAAATTGTAAATCGGTGCATTAGAATTGGATGGATTGAAAAAGATCCTTTTGTTTTATTTAGGATGACTAAAAAAGAAGTCATTCCAGAATTTTTAACTGAACATGAAATACAGAAAATCGCATTAAAGAGATTCACTTCTGAACGGATCAATCAAGTACGTGATATCTTTCTTTTTTGTTGTTATACGGGTCTTGCATTTGCCGATGTTAAAAAACTTAAAGTTTCCGAAATAGGAATTGGAATTGATGGGAGTAAATGGATTTTCACCCATCGGCAAAAAAACAGATACTTCTTCCAGAATTCCACTCTTACCATTTGCTCTTGAAATCCTGGATCAATATAAAGATCATCCTATTTGCATTAACACAGGAAAAGTTTTGCCAGTACTCTGCAATCAGAAATACAATGAATACTTAAAAGAAATAGCTAATCTCTGCGCTATTAGCAAAAATCTGACAACACATACAGCCCGTCACACTTTTGCGACAACCGTGACATTAAGCAACGGTGTTCCAATAGAGTCTGTTAGCAAAATGCTTGGACACAAAAATCTAAAAACTACACAGCATTATGCAAAAGTTCTTGACAGGAAATTAAGTGATGATATGAATATGCTTAAGGATAAAATAAATTTCAAAGGCAATGGAAATTTAAAAGCAATTTGATAAAATCTAATTTATTGACATCAACTCAAAAACATGTTAATCTGGACCAGCAATCACAGTTGCAATCAAATCCCCACCTACCGGGAAAAGCTTTAAAGGCAACGGATGTATGCAAGATCTTCCAGGTGTGAAGGCCGACATTGTATGAATTGATGAAGCAAAAAAAACTGAAAAGTTTTAAGATCGAATCAGGACGCTATTTTACACGTGCTGACATTGAAGCAATGATCAATGGACTGGATACAACCATAACACAAAAGAAAATTAATCTCCTTTTAAAATTTGTGTTATGAATTGTGAACAGGCCAATCAAATGGATATTGATAAACGTTGATAATAATGCGAAACACCTTATGATAAATGATTACAAATACAGAGCATTAAAAACCATGAAGGATGAAAGCCTGAAAAAAGCATTAAATAACATAGACAGTAATCAATCCTGAATATTTTGAAAAGAAGGTGATTGAAAAAGAGAGGTGATTTTAAAAGATTTCCAAATCATCAGGGATGAAAATAAAAGAAAAATAAACAACCTAGCTACAGTCAGTAACAATCTTTTATTCCAAAGCCGCAAATGAATAATTCAACTTCAGAACCACAAAAGAAAAAATAAAAGCGATTTAGGACATTGTTGATGCTGACCCTGATGTTATAAACTAAACTGTCCGCTTACAATGCAAATGGCCCCTGATGTTAAAAACGAATTGACCATCGGAGACCTTACAAAAGCAGTGCAGAGGCTGGGAAAAAATATAAGGGAAAAACTTACCTAAGTAAAAAGATTTTTATCAAAGTAAGGAATCTTGTGGAGACTTAAAAATAATAGACCTTCCTCAACAATTCATAAAGATGACTTACGTGAAAGATGTATTTCGTGTATTCGTAACCTTATATGGCAATTTACATTCCCATAGGGGGAATTCAAACAAGGTTGCTTGTTTTCTTTAATATTTAAAGAACTAACCCTTAGTAAAATTTTATTGGACATGATTTTGATATTAACCACGTTTATAAGCACCCAAAGAATAGCGGTTATGAAGAATGGCAAAATTCACATGGTAAACATCATGCAACAACCTCACTAAAAAATAAATTTTATGAAACGCAATATTAAAAGTTTAATTGGCTACAGTATGAGAGCCAATGATGGTGAAATAGGCAAAGTGGAAGAGTTTTATTTCGATGACCAAAATTGGGCAATCCGTTA
>JBDSFG010000189.1:0-8590 GCA_039919615.1 Ginsengibacter sp.
GTTCCGGTGAAAATCGGAATTGACCAGGGTCGACCACTGAACTTTGCGCTATAGCTAACTGCCTCGTGGAGGTTCGATCCCTCCCCCTACAGCGAATTAATCCCGTATATAATTGTTTCAATTTATTACGGGATTTTTTTTTGGCCTGGGTGTGCTTATAGAATTAGAAAAGAACTTTCTTGCAAACAGCAGATTGAAAAAGCAGTAGGAAAGCATATCAATTATTTATTTTTGGTAAATTCTCTTTAATAATTGCCAGGTAACTCATTAGTATTTACAAACCTTCATCTTTCTTAAATTTATTTGACGTATAATTTATGTACTCATAGAATTCAAGCTCTGTTATGCTGGTAATAAATTCATAGGATGGTCTGTATTCAATTCTGTACTTTTCCAAAAATTGCCCGCTAAGTCCGGTAACTCTCTTTAAGAATTTTGTACTAAATCTGTAACCTACATACCTGTCTTCCTCCTGCTCTATCAATCTTTTTTGAAACTGTAGATGTTGTTTATTTCTTCTGAATCTGAAAATATTTATCAGCTCATCGAGATCAAACCCAGCAGAAGAACCGGGTGTGTATGTAGACCTGATGCCTGGTTTTTCGTAATTGAATGGTTTATAATAATCGTTCCGGTTTTGCACAGAATCCTGGCGATAATTTGAAAAAATAAAAATTTCTTTTAAAGGTTTATATTTTTCTTTTACCCCAATACGTAATGAAATATCAAATTGAGTATAATCGGATATTGTACTTACCGGAAATTTTACAGTTGGCTTATCCCTATAAAAAAAAGAGATTGAATCTTTATCAGAAGCACTGATATGATAAATCCCCGCTGAATCTGTAAACGTAAAAGTTCCGTTAGTGCTTTTTACCTGAACACCACTTACTGAATATACTTTCGTGGAATCATAAACGGTTCCGGAAATAATGATTTGGCCTATGCAAATATTTGCAAAAAAGCAAAGGGTAATAAGAGATGTAAAGCAATTAAATTTTATCAAGTAATGTTTCCAGATATATACAGTAATATTACACCAAAACGGCAATAGCTATTTTGCCAGCAGAAATATTTAACGTGAAATTTTATTCTTTAATCTCAATTAAGAAATGTAGCTTGAAGATGTCAAAGATAAATATTAAAATCACGTAAAGTTTATATAACTTCGATTCGTTACCAAAGTGATATCCCATCTAAAGCTAAGCACCTCAGCATAAGATAATTTAATTCTAATTAAATATCATTTTATATTACTAAAATTTACTGCCGTGAAATCTTACACATTTACAACAATCCTTATTTTATCTTATTTATTTCCCGTTACTTCAAATGCGCTTACTTATTACATAAGCCCCTCAGGAAATGACTCAAACGCAGGAACTTCATTGATTGTGCCATGGCAAACGATTTCAAGAATCAACGCACAGGATTTCACAGGTGATACCATTCTCTTTCAGGGGGGAAATACTTTTACCGGCAACCTTTATTTTACACCGTCAGACATAGGAACGCCATCCCTGCCGATTGTTATTGGTTCTTACGGTACCGGAAGTGCCATTATCAGCAGTGGTACTAATTTCGGAATTTATATAGAAAATTCAGCCGGTTATGTAATTAAAAATCTGATTTTTGCCGGTTCCGGCATTGCAACAAATACCAGCTCAGGAATATTGCTGTATATGGATAAAGATTCAATTCTTTTGCCTTATCTAAAAATAGATAGTGTGGAAGTTTATGGATATCATGACAGGGGAATTATTTTTGGAAGTTCAAAAAACCTGGGTGGTTATTCAGATGTTTCTATTACCAATAGTGTTATTCATGATAACGGGCGTGTGGGTATTACGGCCTATGGCGTTTTGGCGGCCGTGCATAAAAATGTTTACGTAGGATATAATAAAGTGTATAACATTTCCGGAATATCAACCGATACCTCAGGCAATAGTGGAAGCGGAATTGTGCTGGCAAATGTGGATGGAGGCATAATAGAATATTGTACAGCTTACAATAATGGGGCGTTACATAAAAACACGAATGGCGGGCCAAATGCCATGTGGGCTTATCTAAGTAATGATATCGTAATACAATATAATGAAGCGCATCATAATAAAACAGGAAGCATTAAAGATGGCGGAGGGTTTGATCTTGATGGTGGTTGTAGTAATTCAGTAATGCAATACAATTATTCACATGATAATGACGGGGGAGGATATCTTGTTGCTGCTCCTCCCGGAGTGCCACTAATGCAGAATCTCATTGTTCGTTATAATATCAGCGAAAATGACGGACGTAAAAATGGTTACGCATCTTTTCACCTCTGGGCAGCCAGCACTTCTAATGGCATTAAGAATATACAGATTTATAACAATAGCGTTTACATTACGCCATCGGGAACTACCAGTCCTGCTGCATTGGTTATCAAATCCGGCGTATTTACGGGGTGTACTGTTAGAAACAATATTTTTCAAACAAAAGGAGGAGTTCAAATAATAATTGCAACATCCGCTGCATCTAATGCAGGGTTTACTTTTCAGGGAAATAATTATTATAGTACAGGAGGCGCTTTTAAGATTAATTGGGCGGGAGTAGTTTATACATCCTTATCAGCCTGGCGAACAGCTAAATCGCAGGAAAAAATTAACGGGATAGCAAGCGGTTTTCAATTAGATCCTGAATATTCAGATACTACCACAGGAGTAACATTTGGTGATGCCACTCAACTTACTGCTCTTATGGGCTATAAACTTAAAAATACATCGGCATTAATTATTCGGGGGCTCAATCTTCCGGAAATATTTGGAACAAGCATAGGCGCAATAGATTTTTGGCGAAACAGCATTGCTAACAAACCCGTATTCAACATCGGCGCATACCAGTTAAATACAACTGCAACATTGACCACGGCAGCAGATAGTTATGTACGCAATGGCGCTTATGCAACAAAAAATTATGGCACTGATACAAGTTTAATTGTAAAAACTGATACTTCTACCGTTGGCAATACCTTGAACTCCTACCTTAAATTTAACCTTACAGGTGTTACTGATGTAGTATCTGCAAAGCTGCGGGTTTATGGCCGCAACACTACAGGTACTACAAGTCCTAATATTTCAATATATGGTGTAAATACGGATTCATGGACTGAAACCGGCCTTACATGGAATAATGCACCGGCTGCAGGCAGTTTTTTATTTTCTACAGGTGTGGGTACCCAGGCAAGGTATTATGAATTTGATGTAACGGGTTTTGTACAAGCACAGTTTGCGGGTGATAAAGTGGTAAGCTTTCTCATAAAAGATACAACCAAGAAAAAACTCCGCCTTTTATTTAACAGCAAAGAAAACCGGAACTTACAAAGCCGCCCTCAATTAATAATTGCAACTACAGCTTTAACTTCTCCAAGGCCTGCAATTGTGCTTAATAATCAGGCTGAAAACCCTGTCGGCTTAAGGCAACCCGATGAGCTTTCTTTTTCTGCGAAAGCCTACCCTAATCCAGTTCAAAAAAGATTTACTGTAGAATTAAAAAATAAATATGGAGGTGATTTTCATCTGCAAATGCAGGATGAAATTGGCAGATTATATGACCTGGGAAAACGTTCATTGACAGCCGGTCAATCAAAAATTAATTTAGACGTTTCCAATTTGTACCTGAAGCCGGGTGTTTATATTCTTAAGGTTGTTTTTAACAAGGCGAAGCCTGCCATAATAAAACTGGTTATGCAGTAATATTATTTAATAAGTGCACAAATAGGCAATAGAAATAATTGTAAGTTTCCCGGTTAAAAAATTATATATATGTGGGATAATTATGAGTGACTTAATATTAATCTCTCAAAATTTTTGTAAACTATAATCTCTATGAAGCTGTCTACTTTCACATTAATCTTTTTTGCCTCTTATTTATTGCCTGCCACGTCCGATGCACTGACGTATTATGTAAGCCCGACCGGAAAGAATTCTAATGCAGGAACTTCAATACTGAAGCCATGGCAAACAATAGCACAGGTTAATAAAAAGAACTTTGTTGGTGATACCATTTTATTCCAGGGTGGAAGTACTTTTACGGGCAACCTTTGGTTTACAAGTTTAGATAAAGGTACCCCATCCAAGCCGATTGTTATTGGCTCTTTCGGCACTGGCAGAGCCACTATTAGCAGTGGTACCGGGTTTGGTATTTACCTGGAAAATGCTGCCGGATTTAAGATAAAAAATTTAAATATTTACGGTTCCGGCGTCGCAACAAATACTAAATCAGGAATCGTGTGTTATCTATATAAGGATTCTATTATTTTGCCCTATTTAAAATTTGATAGTTTAGAAGTGAAGGGATATCGTGACCCAGGTATAATTTTTGGCAGCTCAAAAGATTCAAGCGGTTATTCTGATGTGTCTATTACTAACTGTGATATTCATGATAATGGCCGGGCGGGCATTAGTTCATATGGAGTACGACCTTACATAAACAAGAATGTCTATATAGGATATACCAAGGTTTATAATAATGCCGGAATATCAACAGATACCATTGGTAATAGCGGAAGTGGAATTGTTATTGGCAATATAGATGGAGCAGTTATAGAGTACTGCACCTCATATAATAATGGATCGCAACATTTAAGTCCAAATGGTGGGCCAAATGGTATATGGGCTTATTTGAGTAATAACGTAGTAGTGCAATACAATGAATCACATCACAATAAAACGGGTACACAAAAAGATGGCGGCGGGTTTGATTTTGATGGTGGCTGCACTAATTCAATAATGCAGTATAATTATTCGCATGATAATTATGGAGGTGGATATCTTATTGCTAATTATTCAGGAGCGCCAATATTGCAAAATATAATTATTCGCTACAACATCAGCGAAAATGATGGACGTAATGGCAATTATGGAGCTCTTCATATTTGGTCGGCAAGTAGTTCTTCAGGCCTGAAGCTGGTTGAATTTTATAATAATACAGTTTATATGACCCCCTCTTCAATCACCTCTGCCACGCCTGCAGCCGTTCTTATCAGAGCGGGAGTGTACACAGGTATTGGTGTGAGGAATAATATTTTTCACACAACGGAAGGAGTTCAGATGGTTCAGTCATCAGCCACAACGGGCTTTAGATTCGAGGGTAATGATTACTGGACAACTGGAAGTCCTTTTAAAATTGTTTGGGGAGCAACAACTTATATTTCTTTGTCTGCGTGGCGCACGGCAACAGGTGGCCAGGAGAAAATTAATAATGTGGCAAGCGGTTTTCAATTAGACCCCCAATTTTCAAATACTACCACCGGAGTAACATTTAACGACGCTACTAAATTAACTACCCTTACCAGGTATAAGCTTAACCCTGCATCAGGATTAACTATTAAGGGGCTAAATCTCTCTGAATTGCTAGGTATAAACGTGGGATCGACAGATTTCTGGCGCAACAACATTACCGGTAAAAAAGTGTTCAATATAGGAGCATACCAGGAAAATACAACAGCAGCATTGGCTCCCTCAGCAGATGCGTATGTAAGAAATGGCCCTTATGCAGCCATAAATTACGGAAGCAAGGATAGCCTTGAAGTGAAAGCCAGTACCACCGGTTATACCCGTTATTCTTATCTTAAATTTTCGCTTACAGGTGTCAGTGACGTAATATCTGCAAAGTTGCGTGTTTATGGCCGCAATACTCAGAATACTACTTCCATTAATATCGGATTATTTAGTGTAAACGACGACTCCTGGATTGAAAACGGCATTACATGGAATAATGCCCCAGTTCCAGCTACTTTTCAAAGTTCTGCCGGCATTAATGATAAGACAAGGTATTATGAGTTTGATGTAACTGATTTTGTAAATACACAGTTTGCGGGCGATAAAGTAGTAACTTTTTTTATAAAAGACACTGCAAATAAAAATATACAAATTGCGCTGAACAGTAAAGAAAAATTGCTAAACCCTCCGGAATTAATTATTGCAACCACAGCCTTAGCGAGGCCTGCAATTGTGAGGGTTAGTGAAGCCAATAAAATTGTTGAGGTTGAAAAAGTCAGTGAACTTTCCTTGTCTCCAAAGGTTTATCCTAATCCTGTGCAAAAAAGATTTACCATTGAATTGAAAAATAAATACGGAGGCGATTTTTATATTCAAATGGAGGATGAGAGTGGCAGAGTGCACAATCTTGGAAAGCGTTCATTACTACCCGGGCAATCAAAAATTAATGTAGATATTTTTGGTTTGTATCTGACGAAAGGCGTTTATATGCTAAAAATATATTCATTAAAATCAAAAGCCACAGTAACAAAGCTACTTATTCAGTAAATTATCTGGTTGTTTAAACTGGCCTTTAATTACATCCTCAATTACTTTTGGAAAAATTTTCATGTTCAAGGTAATGAACTTCATAAGTGAGAGTTACAGCCGTGTCATTTTCGACAATGCAGCAACTTTCCTGAAAAATAATTTTACCATTGTCGTATTCTCATCTACAAAATAGATAGTAATACCACTTTCTTTATCCCTGGATTCTATTACTGCTTCATGTACTCTATTACCATAAATATTTTTGCCGCCATACCGGGGTAATAATACAGGATGGATATTAATGATTTTATTTGTGTATATCTGAATAATTGCAGCAGGTATTTTCCATAAAAAAACCTAAAACAATAAAGTGTATATCGTTTTTTGCAATTCGGGAAGATATGCGTCCCCATTAAAAAAAATATCTATTTTAATAAGTAAAGAGTGAATGTTTTCCTTCTTTGGAATTTTTAATACTTTGGCAAAAGGATAATTGCCTGCAATTATCCTTTTGCCTTATAAAAGCTGGCCTTTTAAAATAATCTATAATTTTTTTGAGCATTGCTTCCTACTCCCGAAGAAAAAATTGCAATGTTTATTAAATGAGTTGTTTCCCTTTTAAATTCATGCACGAACATTTGCAAACATGCAATAATTAAACAGTAAACAGTTCCATTATTTTGCCATAAAGACGGCAAGAATAATCATTTACATTCTAATGACATTTAAATTGACGAAGCTCGGTAAATCGCCTGAAACCCACGCTACATAAGGATAAAAATATTTTTTTAAATGTTAACAGTTTGTCAACATCCTGTCTTATTTTTGCACGCAGTACAGGAACTTTTCCATAACACAATCTGGTGAGTGTATGACCCATAATCCAAGGATTTTTTACAAAATAATTGCTACAGTTTCTTTTATTATAATTTTTTCCTTTCAAAATTTTGTGTTTGGTGCGGATGGCCAGGTAATATTTAAAACTTATTGCGCAAGCTGCCATAAGCCCGATGTCGATTACACCGGGCCGGCTCTAAAAGGTGCAAGGGAAAGGCAAGCTGCTGCCGGATTACCTAAGGATTGGGTATATAAATGGGTACATAATACTACCTCTATGGTTATTGTGGACCCCTATGCAAAGCAGTTATTTGCAAAGTATAATTCCATGATGACCGCTTTTCCCACTCTCAAAAATGACGAAATTGATGCAGTGCTTGATTGGGCTAATACTTATACAAAAGTTGAACCTCCTAAAGAAGGTAATCCATCTTCTTCACCAGAATCAGACAATTCCTTATTATATGGCTTACTCACTCTTATACTCGGTGTTGTAGCACTAATATTATTACAGGTTAACAGTAATCTAAAAAAATTAAGTGATGAAAAGCAGGGAATACGAACACCTAATCCCGTGCCTTTTTACAGAAACAAAGCTTATCTTTTAATAGCTGTTATTGTATTATTTTTAATTGGTGGCTATTATACCATAAGTGCCGCCATCGGTCTTGGAAGGTCTAAGAATTATCAGCCAGTGCAGCCAATTTATTATTCGCATAAAGTTCATGCAGGCACTAATCAAATAAGTTGCCTTTATTGTCATGGCGGAGCACAGGATAGCAAACATGCCAATATTCCATCAGTAAATGTTTGTATGAACTGCCATATGGCTATTAAAGAATATGCAGGAGATCCAATTACAAGAGAAGATGGCACCTCCGTTAATGGCACGGCCGAAATACAAAAATTATATCAGTATGCAGGCTGGAACCCTGCTGCAAAAAAATACGATAAACAAGGGAAACCGATAGAGTGGGTACGTATACATAATTTGCCCGATCATGTTTATTTTAATCATTCACAGCATGTAAAGGTTGGCAAGCAACAATGCCAGACCTGCCATGGTAGTATCCAGGAAATGCCTGAAGTAAAACAGTTTGCAGACCTTAGTATGGGCTGGTGTATTAATTGCCATAGGGAAACGAAAGTTCAGTTTAATGACGATAAAGGTCATGGCAATAAATTTTATAGTATTTATGAGAAATTTCATGAGGATATTAAAAATAAAAAATACGATAGTGTAACGGTGGAGAAGATCGGTGGAACTGAGTGTCAAAAGTGTCATTATTAAACCCAAAGCCTTTATGGCCTAATAAGGGTACGGTAACTGTGTTATTTTAAATACCCCTTGGGGTTGCGGTTTAAAAACGATATTATGGATCAAAAAAAGTACTGGCAGAGTTTCGGGCAGCTTAATAAAACAGAGGCTTACGAAAAATCAGTGCAGGATGAATTTAAGGAACCCT
>JBDSFG010000213.1:0-14281 GCA_039919615.1 Ginsengibacter sp.
TTTTCCATGCTGCATTACACGAATACCGATAGCAGCACGATTAACTGGTATGGCCGAACTGAGGATAAGCTGAATAGTTTTGTCTTCAAGAATTTCTTTTTCGCTGCCGGCTACTTTTACCTGTGGATACTTTTTTATAAAGTCCGTTATAAGGTTTGCTTCTTTTGCATAAAGGGAAACCAACTGGCCGCCACCTCTTATTACTGCATCAACCTGCGAAATGATGTGATTGTGATTTATTCCGATAACAGCAAACCTGATGCGTGGCTCAGAATATATTCTCTTAATTTTCTCTTCTTCAAGAATTATTTCTTCATTTGCCAGGGGTGCGGGTGTAGCAAAAATGTTATGTGGTAATGCCGATATTAATCCCATTGCGGCAGCAGTACCGGAAGTATATTTAATAAATTTTCGCCGGTTAAATGTTGAGTATTTCATAGTTATTATTTAAGTACTTTATTTTATAGCAGACAAGACAATTCCTTTTTTCATAAATGATAATGGCAATAGTGTTTAAAATCTTTTTATTTTTTTCCATATTGAAATTTCTTCTCCAGGTTAACTTTATTATAATCTTCCGTTTCCGGCAACACAAAACAGTAGGTAGTTAATTTATTCATCTCTATCTTAAAATTTTTGCCGGTAAACTCCATTACATGTCCACCTGTCTTTTTATCATCGCTTAAAAAATGCAGGTGAAATCCGGCTACATTAATTTCCCCAATAAAATCAGGGCAATAAAACCCAACCATTGTTCCGGATATATTAGTATGATTAAATTTCGGGCGGTTGGGGATAAGGCTGTCTAACCCTTGTGGGTAAGGCTTTTGCTGTTTTTGTATACTGCCAAGTTTTAGGGTATCAAACTCACCATGAATTTTGAAAGCATAAAAAAAATTACGGGAAGGAAAATGCAATTCTATTTCTTTTCTAATGGAATCATAACTGGTGTGTTTATCAATTTGAAAAGAAAATTTTTTCTCAAAAAATGTGGTATTCAGGTAAGAAATGTCCACGCTGTCATCAGCCAGTTTCACTGCACCCGAAGATGGCACCTGGTATAAAACACCGTCCAGCATTATTAATTCGCCATCTATTCCATTATAAGTGCCCAACCCGGTATCACCATGAGTTTTAGCTTCCCTGACAGTAAGATTTCCATCATATATCTTGTTTACTAAAGCCGCCCATAATGAATAATGATAAAGCTCACCGGTCTTTCTAATTTTAGTGATTTCATTTTCCCGGGTATTAACTGCCTTGTATTTACATCCTGCAAGCAAAACAATAAAAGAAATAAGTACTAGCAGATTTTTCATTAAAAAATTTGGAGCAGAGTGTTTTCTTGATTCATTATGCACCCGGATCTAGTTTTGCAAAATCTTTTGCTATTTTATTTAACTGTTCTGCGGAGATTGTTTTCTTATCGTCATTAATAATTATCCGGTAATAAAATCTTACAGATTCTCCTTTTTTTAAACGGAGATTTTTTTCGCTTTTACCATTGGTAAATATTTTTTCTCCCAACGGATTGGCAGCAAATAATCCATAGCCCCGTGCATGCCAGAAGGTAGGGTAATTCAAATTACCGGGATGATCAATAATGGCAATGCTTATTGAATCATTTCCCATTTTAGCATACATCTTACACCATGCCGCTCTTGTGCTCCATGTGCTGTCACCTTGTTTTCCTTCACTGGTAATATAATTGCCGTTGGCAATACTATCAGCACTTACTTTTACAACAGTTACATTGCCTTTATCATCTGTAAATTTTTGTTCTTTGGTTGATGGTATTTCAAGTTCATGTGCTACTCTTAACCCCAGCATTCCATCTTTAGCATCTGCAAAAAGTACATCGGTATCCGCTTTCAAAATAGTTAAGCGGTCTATAGTTCGCAGGTGAGCACTGCCACTAAATTCAAAGCTGGTTATCTCTTCAAGCAACACGTCATTTCTTTGGTTTGTCCAGTTGGCGTGGTAAGATAATATGCCTTTGGCGCCGTCTTTTGTTTTAAGAATACGATCCGTTTTTATCCAGCCATATAAATGTTTTTTTTCAGGAGCGATAGCATAAGAATTGTTCCAGAAATCCAGGCCGTTTACATTTTCATAATTTAGCCACAGGCCAAGATGATGCGGATGATCAGTTGGCTCGTATGGAAGGGGATTGACAGGAAAACCCCTTGTAACTATTGTTCCGTTTGATGCATACAAAGGATACAGCACCGGCTTTTCTAACGTATCAGGATACAAAAAACTTGTAAATAACTTCTGTCCTATAAAAATATTGATCTTATTTCCATCTTTTTCCTTTGCGATCTTCACCATTTCAGGTTTTTGAGCAATTGATACCGGCAAGAACATAATGCCTGTACCACAAAAAATTATACACGTTACAATTAACTTCTTCATTACAACAAATTAATATTTGAATGGTTTGCCCCCAACTATTACTTCCTGTGTTGTTGAATCAAAGGTTGCTTTTAGCCCGGTACGTACAGCAGCATTCGTCATAGTAGTAGCGATAGCGTGACTGTAACCTGCTTCAACGGGAGCATTAGGTTGTTTGCGGCTTCTAACACATTCCATCCAGTTGCGAACGTGATTTGAGGTAAGATTATCACCGCCGGTATTTGCCGAAGCAATAGGCGGCGCTGCCGAGGACAGGCTCATCTCAGGCAATAAATTTGGCTGCATCCCCATTTCATCTGCAAACTTTTTTGTAAGGCCGCCTGCCGGAGAAACCCTATTGGTGTTAAGATTAAGCTCACCGCCATTGGAATAATAAATTTCTGCAGGATGCTCATCTCCATTGTGCATACGGGATGAAAAAGTTACCTGAAAACCTGTGGCAGGATCGTTCTCAGGGCCATAATCAAAAACAGCGCAGATGGTATCCCAATTCCGTCTTCCATCTTTCCACATATAAATACCACCGTTGGCAACCACACTGCGTGGGTGCTGTAAACCGCTAAACCAATGAACAGTATCTATCTGGTGGCTCATCCATTGGCCGGCAAGGCCTGATGAATATGGCCAGAATAAACGGAACTCTAAATATTTTCTTGCATCAAAAGATTCAAAAGGCCGGTTCATTAAATATCTTTTCCAATCTGTGTCTTCTTCCTTTAAAAGCGGCACCACTGATGGCCTCCGCCACCGGCCCGGCTGATTTACATTCCATGTTAGTTCAACCATTGTTATAGGGCCAAACTTACCAGATTTGATAAACTCTTCGGCCGCCTGATAATTTGCACCGCTTCTTCTTTGTGAACCTATTTGTACTATTCTGCCTGCAGCTCTTATCGCCTCTAATGCAGCCCTGTTATCTTCCATTGTTTCTGCAAACGGCTTTTCAACATAGGCATCACAACCAGCTTTTACGGCTTCAATGGCATGCAAAGCATGTTGAAAATCTGCCGTACTTACAAACACTGCATCAACTAATTTTTTATCATACATCTCTTCATTATTCCTGCAGGCAATTACATCATGCTGCATTTTATTTTTCCAAATGGCGGAACCTTCTTCTCTTCTTTTTTTCCATATATCTGATACCGCCACAACATCAAAATTCAATTCTTTATAATGATTCATAAAGCATGGGATATGTGAACCTTTATGGCGGTCAGAAAAGCCTATTACACCTACTCTTACTCTATCATTCGATCCTATTATCCGATTATAGCTTTGTGCAGTCCATCCAACTTTTGCAGCCATAACGCCGGCTCCTGCTAATGTGGTTTTTTTAATAAAATGGCGACGTGAATTGTTCATATTGATTATATTAAATTGAAATATTGTTTATTGAAATTTAACAGACTTATAAATTATTTTGTTAAACAGATGTGACATTTTAGGGCGAACGAAAAAAGCTAAGCAAGTACAAAAATAAAAATTAAAGAACGATTTACATAAAAAAGATATCCTTATCAGCTGGCGGTTACATTCACAAACAGGGCATATAAAAGTTATAATCTTCTTATCCTTATATTCTTAAACCAAACTTTTTGCCCATGGTGTTGAAACATAATAACACCATCAGCAGACTTGCCATAGTTGGGATTATCTTTAAATTTACTTTCTTTAAGTAACTTATTCATTTCATCGGATCCCATTTCATACTCCACTACTTTATTCCCATTCACCCAATGCTGCACATGGTTACCTTTAACAAGCAGCTTTGAAGTATTGTATTCACCGACGGGTTTCAATGTTTTATTTTCCGGAATGATAAGATCATATAAAGAACCGGCAGAACGAACAGGCGCCTTATCATTAAAGCCAATATCATCAAGTAGCTGCATCTCATAATTATCAAGCCAGTTGGGGCTGTTGCCGTTGCCTGACTGGTGTGCCAATGATTCCTTAACATGAAAAAACACGCCGCTGTTTCCGCCTACAGATGTTTTCCATTCAAACTCAAGTTCAAAATCTTTATAAGTCTCTTTGGTAACCAGGTCCATATTCGGCACACCTGTTACCGTAGCTAAAGCGCCATCTTCAACCTTCCACGATTCAGGAAAGGCCTCCATTCCATAACTCCTGAAATGATCGGTTGAAGTACCATCAAATAATACAAACCATTTATTTTTTTGCGCTTCGCAAACTGCATTTAAAAGGAATAAACTAATGAACAAATAAAAAATATTTTTCTTCATGAAAATTTAAGTTGATTAATTAAGAAACTATGTTGTTGCAAATTAAGACGTTTGAAATTGCTCACATCCCCGGGCTGCCGGGCTTTATTGGTTTATCAAAAGAATTAACGCCACGGGTTTTTAGTTTTCGGCGAAATACTTTGTCTCCTGCACTTACATAAAGTACATTAAAGTCCGGGCCTCCAAAATATACATTAGAGCTTTGCGCTTTTGAAGGTGGGATAGGCAATATTGCATTTACACGCCCTAACTGATCCAATATTTGAATGCCAGCTTTTGAAGCGACGTAAATCCGTCCCGCTGTATCACACCTTATCCCATCAGGCCAGGCATTTTCTTCGGTATCAGGCACATGCAGCCAGCCATAGCGTTGTTTGTACGCCAGTGTTCCATCAGGTTTTATTTTATATATCCATACCCAATGAGAAGCGGATTCTGTTGCATACAATTGTGCCTGGTCTGGGGAAAGAGTAACTCCATTGGGAAATTTTAATCCTTCATCAACTACAACTTTTTCACCGTTAGGACGAATTAAATAAAGCTTGCCCGGCTTTGATGTACCATCAGGTGAAGTAACATAAATGTTTCCATTAGCAGCAATCACAAGGTCGTTACCTGAAATGCTGTCTGCAACTACTGTCTCTTTTTCATTTTCATCATAGCTTAAAATTTGTTTTGTTCCTCCTGCTACTGTATATCTTTTACCATCAGGGCCAAAGTAAGTGCCACTGGCTTTTTTAGCATCTGTATTTAGGGCAATTAATTTTCCGTCAAGGCCAACTTTATACGTTTTTGAGGTTGGTATATCCTGGTAATATATTTCACCGTTTGCATTAGCAGCAGGGCCTTCGGTAAACTGGTAACCCTCACCAACCAATTGCCATTCTTCACCGGGTATAAGTAAGTCACTCAAAAACTGGTTTTTGGATTTTCCTTTTAATACTTGTTTAGGCCAGTCTTTCCAAAGCCAGCGCATAACATCCGGAAAAATAGCTGTGCCCTGGTTACCGCTATGTGCGCCTTCGCCCCAGGCATGATTCACTTCATAGCCTGAAAAAGTTAATGCTCTTTCCATCGACTCATTTGCTTTAAACCAGTCACCACCGTATATATTCAGATCATTTGAGCCGTCCTGTAAAAATATACGAAAAGGTTTGGGTTCATATTTACGAACCAGTATCGGGTAACGGTCACCGCCCCGTAATCCTGTATAGGTGCCGATAGCGCTGAATACTCTTGAGAACTCTTCAGGGTGTTCCCATGCCGCAGTAAATGCGCAAATTGCGCCGCTGCTTGATCCGCCGATAGCACGGTCATTGCCATTTTTTGATAAACGTATTGCACGGCCATCTGCCGTTTTCTGTTTCTCAACATCGGGCAAAATTTCGGTAAGAATAAAACGTGCGTAAGCATCGCCCAGGCCGTCATATTCAAAACTCCTGTTAAACCTGTTAAGTGCGTTGGAACCGCTGTCCGCCAACACTCTGCCGGGAGTAATAAATATGCCGATAGTAACCGGCATTTCCTTTTTATCAATAAGATTGTCGAATACAACCGGCGCCTTCCATTGAATACCATCCTGGTTTATATACACACATGCAGGCTTGCCGGGCTTATATTGCGCAGGCACATACACCCAATAGTCCCTGAAGGTTCCGGGGAATATTTTAGACTGACTAAAAGTAAATTTCAGTATCTCTCCTTTGGGTACACCTGAGTGTTCAACACTTGCCGAATCAACCGGGTAGCTTTCCACAATTTGTTGGGCAAAAACATGAGTATAGAAAAACAGGCATATAACAAGCAATAAATTTTTCATCGTTAATATTAATTAGAAAAAATTAGTTAATTAGCATTGAAGTTAAAACGTTTGCAATAAAATCCGGATTTCCTTTCTAAAATTGTTAGCGGAACATACGGGAGCAAAAATTTTTATCTTAACTCAATTGCTCCAGTTGCCTTTTATAGTCGAAGCGCAGGTCTTCATGAATTGATTCCATCAATGTGTTTATTTTTTTCAATTGCTGGTTATACAGGTTTGAAAGTACCCGGTTTTGTTGAAAGGGAATACCGGATGCTTTTACCTGGATGCAGAAATAGATAAGCATTTCTACTGCAGACTCGCTGGAACCAATATGCCTGCTGTATTTGGTAATACTTCTCAAAATTTTGCGCAGGCTTTTTTTCGTCAGGTACCAGTTTGCCTTGGGCAATTCAGTAAACTGCCCGCTTATTTCATTTTTAATATTTTCCATAAAAATACGAGGGTCGTGGGCATCAAACAATAAATAGCTCAGTAGTTCCTTATTTTCTTTTTTATACTTAGCAAGCCTCAGGCATAATTCCGATATTTTTTTTGGAGGAAGATTTATTAATTCCTGTTTTATTTCTGCAATGCTGACTGCTTTCATTTTCAAATTTCAATTGATGTAAAAGAAATTAAATATTGTGAAGATATAGCGTTATAAAATTTTCAGATTAGAATATTAGAAACATATTTATCAATACTGATGTGATATTAGCACTTAAATTTGCTCAATGGTTAACAAACAATTTCACCTTGCTACTTTATCTGCCATTACACTCTTAACCTATTCATGCAGTAATGGCGAAGAAGATCATCCAGGCAAACAAGTTGTGTCAGAGGAGCGGCGGTTAAAAACCCTTATGGTTCAATATCCTGATTCAGTATTGATCACAGAAAATTTAATTGAATATTACAGGAATAATGGGAGCTATGATACCGCAATAATAGCAACAAGAGAGGCTATTCAAAAAGATTCAGCAAATGTGGACCTATGGGATATTATGGGTACGCTGCAATATGAGAACGGAGATACAATGCAGGCCATCAAAGCTTACGAGATCGCTATTGATATTTATCCTTTGCCTGAGTACATTATTTCTCTTGGAACTTTATATGCCCAAACAAAAAACCAAAAGGCTCTTGAAATGGCAGATGCGTTAATAGTTGGCGACAGGGCAAATGCAAAAAGAGAAGCCCTGTTTATAAAAGGACTATATTATAATTATATTTCTGATAAAAAAAGGGCAATAGCTTTTTTTGATAGTTGCATCAGCAAAGATTATACTTACATGTTTGCTTATCGTGAAAAAGCCATAGCCTTGTACGACCAGGCTAAATATGAAGAAGCCAGTAAAGTGTTAACCCGTGCAGTAACCATCCAAAATAATTTTGACGAAGGATACTATTGGCTGGGAAAGTGCTATGAAAAATTGAGCAATATGCAAAAGGCAAAGGAAAGTTACCAGATGGCTTTATTGTACGACAAAAATTTTATTGAAGCAAAACAAGCCTTAGCAAGATTAACTAAAGAATAGAGGAGTTATAAATTTGAGTGATAGTAACAATAAATATTCAGTTACCAATATTGACTCCGGTTATTTATAAGTTTTTAATTTTTACTTTTGATTTTTTACTTTTTACTTCTTAATTCTTAACCGATACTATGTCCATTATTGCCCCATCATTGCTAGCAGCAAACTTTTTAAAGCTTGGAGAAGAGTGCGCCATGATTAACGCAAGTGAAGCTACCCAGCTTCATCTTGATGTAATGGATGGAAGATTTGTGCCAAATATTAGTTACGGATTCCCGGTGATTGAGCAGGTAAGAAAAGTTATAAATAAAATTTGTGAAGTACACCTGATGATAGTTGAGCCGGAAAAATATATTGAAGAATCCAAAAGAGTTGGAGCTGATATTCTTACCATTCATCTTGAAGTATGCCATAATCTTTACAGTAATATTCAACAAATAAAAATGCTTGGGATGCAGGCCGGCATTGCCATCAACCCTCACACTCCTGTTGATCTTTTAAAAGATATTCTGCCAGATATTGATCTTGTGTGCTTAATGAGCGTTAACCCCGGGTATGGCGGCCAAAGTTTTATTCCACATTCACTTGAAAAGATAAAGCAACTTAGAAGACTGATAGATGAAGGCGGTTTAAAAGTAAAAATTGAAGTAGATGGTGGCGTTACCCTGGAAAATGCCAAACAAATTGTTGATGCCGGCGCTGACATATTAGTGGCAGGAAGCGCTGTATTTAAATCTCCTGACCCTATAGCAACTATTAAAAAATTCAAATCAATCGGGTAACAGCTGTTCTATACGCTAACAGCTTGAAAATATTAAAGTAAATAGTGTTCGTGACGCTTGTACTTTGTAAAAAAATTTAATTTTGTATATTTAATTATGTTATTACAACTGGAAAATGCTCATCGGGGTGACATTGATAAATTGCTTGCGTTTGCAAAGCAAAATCATCTGAAATTATCATTACTTGATGATAGCGAAAATTATCAGCTTCCTGGAAAGCCGTTGACTGAACAACAAATCACTCAATTGATTGAAGACAGTCGAAAAAGCGGAATTATTTCTATGCAACGAGCTCATAAGGTAATTCGCAATAATTATAATGGAGGTTAATTACACAACCGATGCATTTGCGATATTAATCCAGCTTGTTAATTATATTGAGACTTCTAATACCGAAGGAGCAGGGTTAAGATGGCTAAGCCGTTACGAAATATTCTTACAGAAAAAACTTTCCAATGCCCAAAAAGTTAGACCTTGCAGTAATCGCACTTTTAAGAAATTAAAGCTTCGTTGCATTCATTTTAATGATTGGTTAATTGCATTTTCGATTCATGAAGATTTCACATTAATTGAAGCAATACTGCACAAATCCAGGATCAGCGATTAGAAATTGAAACTCAAATTCCCAAATTCAAATTCCCACAACTGCCATCCGTACATCAAATTCCGGTTCAGACATTATTATTATCTTCACCACATGAGATTTTGTACAACAATTTTCATTTTATTTCTCTCATCAACAATCATCGCACAAAAAAAACCAGCATACATAACCGGGAAAGTTATTGATGAAAATGAAGATCCTCTTGCAAAAGTTACGGTTACTATCTTAGGCAAACAAACCGGAACCGTAAGCTCAGACTCCGGAACATTTAAAATTAAAGTATCTGCAGACAAAGCAATCGCATTAATATTTTCCTTTACCGGTTATAGAGATGAGCAAAGGAATTTTTATTTAAGTGAAAATGAAACAGAAAATATAACCATCAAGCTTGAACATAGTGGCAAAGTTTTGGAAACCGTAGTTGTACAAGATGAAACCGAAAGAAAAGAAATCGGGCTTACTAAAATAAACCCGAAAAATGCGCTGATATTACCGGGCACTGTTGGTGGTGTTGAAGGACTTATCAAAACTCTTGTTGGCAGCAATAATGAATTAACTTCTCAATACAATGTACGTGGCGGAAACTACGATGAGAACCTCATCTATATAAATGATTTTGAAATTTTCAGGCCCTATCTTGTGAACAGCGGCCAGCAGGAAGGATTGAGTTTTATAAATCCTGAATTAACGAGGAACATAAACTTTTATAACGGCGGCTTCCAGGCTAAGTATGGCGATAAAATGAGTAGTGTACTTGATATTCAATATAAAAAACCAAAAACATTTGGCGGTTCAGCCTACATAAGTTTGCTTGAACAGGGTTTCCATATTGAAGGTTCAGCAAAGCAGGAAAAATTTACTTACCTGTTAGGGATACGCAATAAAACCAACAGGAATTTATTAGCCAGCCAGGAAACAAAAGGAAACTACGTTCCTTCATCTTCTGATCTGCAGGCTTATCTTACTTATAAGTTCAGCGAAAAATTTCAACTTGAATTATTAGGTGTTTTATCAGGAACAAGATTTTTGTTAGTACCTGAATCTGCACAAAGATCAACTGCCGTTTTCTCTCCCGTGTTTACCGCCAACATAGGGCTTGATATATTTTTTGAAGGCCAGGAAAAAGATAAGTACAGCACCAATTTTGTTGGCCTCAGCGCTGTTCAACAACCCAATAAAAACCTAAGGCTAAAGTGGATGCTGAGCCGTTTTGAAGATAAGGAAAGTGAAAATTATGATATAGCCGGGGCATATCTTTTTGGTGAACGCGATTTTGATAAAAGCACGTCTACATACGGACAAATAGTAAACCCATTAGGTGCAGGAGTATTTCAAAATTTTGCAAGAGACAACCTCAACATTGAAGTATGGAACATTAGTCACAAAGGAAGCCTTGATAAAGGCAGGCATTTTATACAATGGGGAGCAGGCGTTGATCATACCATTATCAATGATAAACTAAATGAATGGGAATTCCAGGACAGCGCCGGTTATTCTATCCCATTTAATCCAAACGTTATTACACTTAACAAAGTAATAAAATCATCTGCAGCACTTAACATAAAAAAGTACAGCGGTTATGTTCAGGATAATATACGTTTAGGTGATAGCTCCAGGGATCTTACTTTACAAATTGGTGTACGCTTTAATTATAACTCATTAAATAAAGAAACTATTGTTAGCCCCCGTGCGCAGTTAAGCTACAAACCCAACTGGCAAAGAGATGTAGTGTTTAAGGTGGCCGCCGGAATATACGATCAGCCGCCATTTTACCGTGAGCTTCGACGATACAACGGAACATTAAATCCTGAGCTTAAAAGCCAGAAAAGTTCCCAGTTTGTAGCAGGTGCTGATTATAATTTTAAAAACGGAACAAGGCCATACAGAATAACTACAGAAGCATATTATAAATCAATGACCGATGTGGTGCCTTATGATATTGACAATGTGCGTATCCATTATTTTGGAAGCAACAGCGCCAAAGCGTATGCCACAGGGGTTGAAATGCGACTATTTACTGAACTGGTTAAAGATGCAGAAAGCTGGCTCAGCATAGGCCTTATGCGCACTAAAGAAGATCTTAATAATGATTTTTATTATCAGTATAAAAATGCTGGCGGTGAATTTATTACTGCACAAACCGCTGACCAGGTTAAAGCAGACAGTATAAAAACCAACGTTGGCTATGTACGCCGCCCAAGCGACAGGCTGCTAACCCTTGGTTTATTTTTGCAGGATTATTTAACCACTGATAAAAATTTCAGGGTTCATCTTAACATGATCTATGGCAGCAATATGAGCTATAATATCCCCAACAGTGTAAAATATCGTAACGCACTTATTATTGAACCATATTTCAGGGTTGACATAGGTTTTAGCGCATTGCTTTTAAGTGAGCGTTCCCTGCGCCGCAGTCATAGTCCGTTCCGTGCATTTGAAAATATATGGGCCAGCCTCGAAGTATTTAATTTAATTGACCGTGCAAACACCATTTCTTACCAGCTTATAAAAGATTTCGCCAACAACACCTTTAGCATCCCAAACCGCCTTACACCACGGCTTTTAAATTTTAAATTGCTGGCGAGGTTTTAATATTACTTAAAAAATATTTGAGTTTTTAAACACGCTGCTGCTTTCATTTTTACACAGGATACCACAGTGCAAAAAGAGGCATAATTCACCAGGTTTGTATCAAGCCTATGGCAACATAATTTTGCTGTAAGCAACAACAGAATTTTATAAGATTTTTCGTGCGGCTTATGCCGCTAATAATAAACAAAATAGTAAAAAAAGGCAGGTTGAATTTGATATAAGAAGCTTGCACTCCCGTGGTAAACATACATAGATTATTCAGTTGTTAATAGCGGCTCTGGGTGTACATTTCCCATTGCACGTGGGTCGTGTTTATGTTTAAAAGAGACAACGAAAAGCACCGCCACTGCTAAAGCATATAAGGCAAATGTTACCCAGATGCCATGCCAGTTTTTAGTGTTGTCTGCATGGGTGAAATATTTTTGAATGATAATTCCACTTAGTGAGCTTCCCAAAACAGCGCCAACACCATTGGTCATCATCATAAAAAGTCCCTGGGCGCTGGCTCTTATGGAAGGATCACTTTGCGTTTCAACAAAAAGAGAACCTGAAATATTGAAAAAATCAAATGCCATTCCATAAACAATACAGGAAAGTATGATCATCCATAAACCGTCTCCGGGATTTCCATAAGCAAACAAACCAAACCGGATAACCCATGCCATCATACTGATAAACATTACCTGTTTTATTCCAAATCTTCTTAGAAAAAAAGGAATAGCCAGGATAAATAAAGTTTCAGATATCTGGGAAATTGACATGATGATAGCAGGGTACTTCACTGCTATTAAATCTTTGTAAATATCAGTTTTTCCAAAGTCATGTAAAAAAGTATCTCCGTATGCATTTGTCAATTGCAGAGCGGCTCCCAGTAACATTGCAAAAATAAAAAAGACCGCCATTTTCCTATTCTTAAATAATGAAAATGAATTAAGGCCCAAAGCATGAACAAGAGATTTGCTTTTAATGCGATTGACTTGCGGCGGACATTTAGGTAAAGTAAAAGCATATAACCCAAGCAATAAGGCCGCTCCCGAAGCTACATAAAACTGGGCTGCCGAAGTTTCAAAATGAAGTAAGCTAACCACCCACAAGGCAACAATAAAACCAACCGTACCCCAAACTCTTATTGGCGGGTAATCTTTCACTACATCTTTACCATTTCTTTTTAACGCAGAGTATGCCACAGCAATTGACAAAGCTAACGTTGGCATATAAAACATCATATTTAGCAGCATTACCCAAAACATAGTAGTTGGATCTTTTACCATTGGCAATAAAAAAAGTACAATCGCTCCTAAAATATGGCAGATACCATACAACTTTTCAGCATTTATCCACTTGTCTGCTATTATTCCCATTATAGCGGGCATGAACAATGATGCAATTCCCATGGTTGAAAAAAGCGCCCCAAAGGCGGAACCTGTCCAGCGGCTGGCATGCGTTGTTTCATCAATAAGAGGATAAATAGCAGGCAATGTTTGAAACCAGTAAGCGCCTATGGTTAGCAACCAGGAACCCCAGATAAAGAACTGCAAAAAAATCATTATTATCAGGCGAATCTTTATGCTCATTTATTTTTTTATTTTTAAAACACCCTGTTAATTATTTCACGCACCTGGCAGCATTTATGTTGGTAATTTGCATCCAAATATTAATTCATCACCTGGCTATGTTTCAACCATTGCGCCGTTGTAATTAATCTTTTTTAATTTTTTAAACTTGCTAACTTCATTTTCTAAATTAAAACTAATTAACCGATTGCACATGTTTAAACTAAAACTTATTATAACCAGTGTAGTTATTTCCTGTTCCTTTATTACAAAGGCTGCGCTGCCCGAATTCCTGTTTATACGCAGCATGGATTCAGTTGGCGTTTATGACAAGTTCGAGGTTGGCTTTAACCTTAAGGCTGAATTTGTAAACCCGTTCAACCCTGCTGAAATAGACATCCTTGCAACGTTTACAGCTCCTTCCGGAAAACAGTGGAATATTAATGGCTTCTATAATTATGCAATGGGAACTTTATGGAAGGTAAGGTTTGCGCCTAATGAAACGGGTCTATGGAAATATTCAATACAAATAACTGACAAAAATGGTAAGACCACAAGCGAACCAAAATTGTTCACTGTAAATAAATCTTTGTATAACGGCTCCCTCCATGTTGCGGCTAATAAGCGATATCTCGAGTATAGTAATGGCACTCCTTTTTATGGCGTAGGATTTTGGTATAATGATGGATACACAGGCTTTAACGCCGGGCAGGTTAAGGTTGAGGAACTTGATAATTTAAAAAAGCT
>JBDSFG010000254.1:0-8567 GCA_039919615.1 Ginsengibacter sp.
GTTATAAGGTATTCTGAAAATCATTTTTAAATAGTTTCTAAGATATTACTACACAAAAAACGGTACTCCTGGTGCTGCATATTTCTTAAGACCTTCTTCATTAATTTCTACTCCAATTCCAGGCTTATCTGATACCGTCAAAAAGCCTTTCTCAATAAAAGGTTTATCATAAGTTACTATCTCTTTCCATTTAGGCTCGGTATCACTCAAACTTTGCCACTCCAAAATATGAAAGTTTGGCACCGAAGCGCAAACATGTGCTGTAGCCATAGCGCCTACGAAAGAACCTACCATATGTGGAGAAAAAGGCACGTAATATAAATTGGCAAGATTGGCGATTCGCTGGCCTTCGCCCAAGCCACCGCATTTTTGTAGATCAGGCATTACAATATCAATCCCTCCTTCTGATAATAGTCGTGTATAGCCATACCCCAAATAAAAGTTTTCACCTGCGCAGATAGGTGTACTTGTTTCTTGTGTAATGGTTTTATAAATATCAATATTATCTGCGGGTACCGGCTCTTCAAGCCACATTAGATTTAAAGGCTCCATCATTTTTGCAACACGCCTTCCGGTAGTACCATCATAGCGACCATGCATATCAACGCAAATGTCAATATGTGGTCCTACGGCTTTGCGTACGGCAGCAATTGCATCATACATACGTTCCAATTCAGCATTACTTGCCGTCCAGTTGTACTTATCATATTTGTTTGGATCAGTGGCTTCATCAATATCAAATTTAATAGCGGTATACCCCCTGTTTACCGCACCCAAAGCTGCTTTCACATAATCGTCGGGTGTAGGATTATTTCTTGTGTACAATTGCGTATCGCAGTAAACACGGCACTTGTCACGGAATTTGCCACCTAATAACTGGTAGATAGGCAAGCCCAGCGCTTTACCTGTCAAATCCCATAAAGCGGTTTCTATAGCGGAGAGAACGGCAACATACATACCCGATTGTGCGCCTCCAAAAAAGTTAGCTTTTCGCAATTCCTCAGCAATACGATTTGGGTTTAGAGGACTTTTATCTTTTAACTGGGCGCTGATGCGTTTAATCAAATAATATGTTCCGGATATTGCATCTACACCTTCACCGCAGCCCCAGATACCCTGGTTAGTATAAATTTTTACGAACAGTCCTCCTCCGGAATATCCGCATTTAATTTCAGTAATTTTTAAATCAGATGGGGCGGAAGATTTTGGAGTTCTTTCTACCGCTGTTTCCAGGCCTTTGCCGAAAGAGGTCAATGGTGATAGTGGTGCCAGGGCCGCAGCCAATGCAGTTCTGGATAAAAATGACCTTCGGGAAGTTGAATTTTTCATTTTCTAATTATTTATTTTTTGGATCAATTACCAGGTGCGATCTTTCAGATATATTTCTATTTCCTGCTTTGGAACAGGAAGCTCATTAATGTGCTCGTTCAGCCATTTGGAAAAATCTTTTTCAATGTCATCTGACCAACGGGCATCAATTTGGCCGGCGGTATACTTCCCTTCTCTTAAACGCTGATGCCCGAACATATCTCGTAAGCGAACAATTTCTGATGTCTTCACTACTTTTTCTGCTAAATGCGGAGGAATAAAAGTTACAACACCTAGCTTCCCTAAAACCACATCACCAGGCATTACGGTTACTGTGCGAATACGCGTAGGCTGATTGATGCCAATAATCATTGTATTTAAATCTCCCGGAGGATTATGATATGAGGGATCATAGCTGGTATAATAAGAAGTGAAGCCGCCTATTTCTTTTAACCCTTCCACATCTCTTAGTGCGCCATCATAAACGATACCATTGCCACTCTTAGCATAAATGGCATTGCCTACATTATCCCCTATTGTAGGACCGTTTTTATGTGCACCAAATTGATCGGCCACATACACGTCGCCTTTTACCAGCAAATCAACGGGCCAGCTATTCTGGCCTCTTTTACCTTGCTTCTTACCCCTGTCGTCGATAGCCTTCCATACATCCGGACGGGCAGGCATAAACGTTGCGGTTACTGCACGCCCAACTAAAACACTGTCGGGATTTATTTGTTGCCATCCCTCGGCAACCTGGTAGCCATAACCTGCATTTTTCATCACGGCCCATGCCTCTTCCACGCTTACTGATTTCATGCGCCTGATAATATCATCAGGCACTTTAGGTCTGCCGTCGGCAAAGCGTTCTCCCTTCCATTCAGGCGTTAAAAAAATAAGTTCTTCTTTAGAAATTTGCTGGCTTTTGAGGTGCTGGCAGAAAGGAGAAATAATAAGAAGCAGTAAAAAGAATTTTAACCTTGACATAGTAAGTAGAATTTAATCGTCGCTAATTTGATATAATGCTTTATATAAATGAACCACTGTAGTCATTGATGCATAGACAATTTTAAATCAATACCTTTTAAACGATATCCAAGGACCTCTTTATTTATATGCTTCCGTCCCTTTAGGGAAAAAATATCGGTAGCAATAAATAGAAAATAAGTAAACAAAGTCCCATAGGGACGTAATATTATTCCGGTGCTTTAAAAATATATCGTTCATCATAGCCAACCTCAAATTTTTCAAGAAACTGTTTGTATTCATCCAAAAAAGTAATTTTACGATGATGGATTTCCTGATTTTGTACATAAGCCGTTACTCGTGAAGACTGGGATACTATAGGAAAATGCTCAAATCCTGTCTGCCATTCAAATCTTTCCTTAATAAACTTTTTTTGATTAATCCACCTTGAAGAATCTTGCTTAGTATTCTGCATCAGATCAGAAAGAGATTGAATTGGCCTCATTCCAAAAAACACATGAAGATGATCGGGCATTCCATTAATTGCTAACAACTTGTGTTCTTGTGCCTGAATGATACCTGTTATGTATTTATACAATTCATCTTTCCATCCTTTTTGAATAAGTCCTGTTCTTTTTTTAACAGCGAATATCCCCTTTAAGTGAATTTGAGTGTAAGTATTTGCCATGATCTGAAAATTTTTATATCACGTCCCTACGGGACTTTATAAAATCATAATGCTTTAATGCTACCGATATTTCGTCCCTATGGGACTTTTAAAAGCTTATTACGGTACAATTTGATTTAAAGAAAACAGCTTTTTATTTATCTTGTTTATACTAAAAATTTCACGTTATATGTAACAATTCTAAGTTGCAGTACCCACCAATATTTCAGGCTTTGCTTTTTCATCCGGGGCCCCATCTTTTGGTAAATGATTATGCCACCAGCTTGCCAGTGAAGACCCGGTTACATTCATTACCGGTCCAAAGATGGCGGGAGCTAATCCGGTAGTGGCAAGTTTTCCCATAGTTAATGCAAGGCCCGAAGCCATTCCTGCATTTTGCATACCTACTTCCAATGCAATGGTTCTGCAGTCACGCTCCGGAAACTTAAGCAACCGTGCCGACCAATATCCAAGAAAATATCCCGAGGTGTTATGAATGAATGTTGCAAGCAATAATAAAGCGCCAACTTCTAAAAGGCTATCTCTTCCTGCGGCAACAAAAATCATTAATATCATTGTGATAGCTGCCATAGAAAAAACAGGCATAGCTTTATCAAGCCATTTAAATTTTCCATGTATAAGATAATGAAACCCTAATCCGGCCACTACAGGCAGAACAACAATTTTAGTAATATCCCAGGCCATGCTCCAAAAATGTATTTCTACAAACCTGCCACCTAATAACTGGAGCAGCAAGGGAGTAAGAAAAGGCGCCAGCAAGGTAGATATAGTAGTAACAGAAACGGATAGCGCAAGATTTGCCCTTGCCAGGTACGACATTACATTTGAAGCTAATCCGCTGGGCGAACATCCTACTAAAATAATTCCTGCCGCTATTTCGCCGGGAAAATTAAAAAGATTGGCAATTGCAAAACCTACTAATGGCATTACGATATAATGGCAAATAACACCTACAATAATTCCACGTGGCATACGTATCACATTGGCAAAATCTTTCAGGCTTAATTCTGTTCCCATCCCGAACATAATTATCTGCAAAAGTGGAATAACAAGTGAAGAGAGTTTAACATTACCAACAGTTACAAAATATTGCGGATAATACATTGCGAGACTCACCAGGCCTAATATGGTTACGGTGAATGCAAGGCCTCTCAGGGTTTGACTACCTCTGAAGGCAATTGCGAGGCTAACAAAGAACAACATCAATAGCCATCCACCCCAGTCATGCAATTGTTGTATTAGTGTGAAAATATAGACCACTAAAAAAATAAACGCAGCCACATAAAAAATACTGTAAACAGATCTTTTTGAAGATGCCATAAATGAAGTTAAGATTGCGGAATATAATTAAGTGTAAAGCCGGAACAAAACAGTTTATTCCTGGCCGGGCACCTGGTATTTTTTCTTTCTAACTAAATACCCTGTCATGAGAACGTTTGTCATTCCATTGCGGGGTTGGCGCAAAATAACTTTTGTCGGTGGCGTGAAGGTGCTCTTTAACTACATCATCATTTAACTCAATCCCTAAACCCGGAGCGGTGAGCGGAAGATTAGCAAAGCCTTTAGTAATTAACTTTCTTCCGTCAGTAGTCTTCACTAAACTTTCCCACCATGGCAGATCTATGGAATGATGTTCAAGCGCCAAAAAGTTTTGAGTAGCAGCGGCACAGTGCACATTTGCCATAAATGAAATTGGGGTTCCGGCCTGGTGCATAGCCATTGCCACGCCGTGCTCTTCAGCATAATCCCCAATTCTTTTTGTTTCTAAAAGACCTCCTGAAGACGCAAGATCAGGATGAACAATATCAACTGCATGAATATCTATAAGTGGCTTAAAATTTTTAAGAAGGTAGATATCTTCTCCTGTGAGACAAGGTGTTTCCAGAGCATCAGACATCATTTTCCACTGGTCAGTTAATTCCCACGAAACAATATCTTCCAGCCATGCCAGCCTGTACTTTTCAACTGCCTTTCCAAGTCTTATCCCGTTATTAAAATCAAAATGTCCATAGTGATCTGTGGAGAGAGGAATATCATAGCCTAACATACCCCGTACAGTATCTACAAGTTTAGCCAATTCATCAAGGCCTTTATCAGTGATCTGTATTTGTGTAAAAGGATGCGATGTATTTCCATATGACATATAGTTACTTTGATCACCCCATTGCGCTAAATTTCCCTGCGTAGTTTCCCAGAATTTATTATTCACCAGTGTACCAGGAATACCTTTCAATTCTCCGATACCCAAATCCATTTTTAACCAGGTATATCCCTGGTCAATAATGCGATAATTCATTAATTTTTTTTGTTCCTCCGGAGATCCGGCTTCCGGAGTATCAGCATACAATCTTATTTTATCCCGGTATCTTCCTCCGAGCAATTGCCATGCTGGAACGTTATACGCTTTACCGCATATATCCCAAAGCGCCATCTCCACTCCACATACACCGCCGGCCTGGCGTGAAGGGCCGCCAAACTGTTTAATGGATTTGAATATCTGTTCTACGTTACAGGGGTTTTGTCCGAGAATACGGCTTTTTAGCATAAGTGCATAACGTTCGTCGGCGCCATCCCTTACTTCACCTAAGCCGTAAATACCCTGGTTTGTATCAATCCTTATCATGGCAGTACGCCCGAGAACCGTTGTAACAGCATAACGCATATCTGTTATTTTTAAATCAGATGGCGCTGAATTGCGATTTACTTTTTGGGTGGTTTCTGCTAACAATTCCTCAAGAGGTGAAAACATAAATGCACTACCTAAAGCAACACCACCTAATGTTGATTTTTTTAAAAATGAACGGCGGCTGTTTTCATTTACTTCAGTTTTATTATCACTTATTTCTCCTATAGTATCCTGATCTTTTAAACCAACTTTTTGTAAAATTTTTTGTGAAGGCGTCATGATTATATTTTTTAGATTAAATAATTGTATGTGAGTTAAAACAAAAAAAGCAATCCGTAAATTTTTGTTTAAATATTCATTAAGATTAAATGGGTGCTCAATTTACTATTTAAGTGGCATTTGTGGTAAAGGGATTGTGTCTCTGATTAATTCATCTTTAAGTGAATCATAAATCCGCTCAAACCTTTCAAAACTTTTCATATATACTTCATGATTTAGCAGATCGGGTTCGTAAGTTGAGAGGATTTCTTTTCGTGCAAACGGGCCGATATTTAATGCTTCCATACCGATCATAACAGCGCCTAAAGCGGAACTTTCGGCTGCTCCTGAAACACAAACTTTAATATTGCAAATGTCTGCCAGCATTTGCAACCATACGGAACTTTGCGCAAAGCCGCCAGTTGCATGAATTTCAGTGATCACTTGCTTCTCCAACAAAATTTTAGCAATACTGTAAATGGCATAAACAATTCCTTCCATGCAGGCCCTTATTAAATGTGATTTGGTGTGATTGATATTTAAACCGAAGTACACACCTCGTGCATTAGAGTTCCATACAGGAGCCCGTTCACCTAAAATATAAGGTATCAAAATAAGATCTTCACTGCCGGGAGTAATAGCGGCGGCTCTTTCAAAAAGTTCAGTATAGGTTTCTTTAGTTTCTAATAACTTATCCTTTAGCCATTCTAAAACAACTGCGCCATTGTTACTGGCGCCGCCTATAATATACAGACTGTCTTTAAGGTGATAACAGAAAGTTCTCATTCCGGTATCTGTTTCCACTTTGTCTGATACAATTCTTGCAGCGCCGCTGGTTCCGATAGAGATAGCCATAGCATGAGGATCAACCGCACCAGTGCCTAAGTTAGCAAGAGCGCCATCGCTGCCGCCGATGATTAAAGGCGTACCGGGAGAAATAAGAAATTGGTTTCCGCTGAACACAGCGATTTGTTTGAAAGGAAGCTGGTGCTTTACAGATACAACTTTTGATAAAGAAGCGGGTGTGATGTCAAGAAAATTTAGGATCTTCTCATCCCACGATAAGTTTTTAATGTTAAATAACCCGGTGCCCGACGCCACAGAGGTATCTATTATATATTCCCCAAACATCTTATAATATATATATTCTTTAATGCTGATAAATTTAGAAGCTTTTTTAAAAATAGCCGGTTCATTTTCTTTAAGCCAGATCAATTTGCAAAGTGGCGACATGGCGTGAACCGGCACACCTGTAGATTGATAAAAAGCCCTGCCCTCCCCGCTTTCCTTTAACCGGTCTGCAATGTCTGTGGCCCTGTTATCAGCCCATATAATACATTTGGTAAGCGGTTGATCATCTTTATCAATGGCTATCAGGCCGTGCATATAAGAACTAAAGGCAACGAGTTTAGGAGAAACAGTTGCGAGAGAAGAAATAACATTGTTGCTGCTGACCATCGCTGCCTTAAATACTTCATCCGGATCCTGTTCGCTCCAGCTTGGCTGTGGATGATACATTTTATAAGAACACGAATCAGCAGTAATAACTTCCCCGCATAAAGAAAAAGCAACTGCTTTTGCAGATGTTGTTCCGATATCTATACCCAGGTAATACTGCATAGGCTTAAAAATATGCACTTAATAAATTTTTATGGGATGATCTATAAATGAAGATCGGAAAAGACTTTTTGTTGTCGCAAAAAATCTTTATTTATTGCACTGATTTTGGAAGACTGGTTTGAAAATATTATTTATCCCACTACACCCCGGTACTTAAATTATCTGCACCTTGTGCAGGTGATTGCGTCATTTACATTTGCTGAATTCACCAGCCTAAAGGGCCAGCGTAAATTTTTCATCATGTGGCAATCGCTTTAGTAAGAATGTTTTTATTTCGACAAAAAAGACCTTCTGGTTTTGTATTTCGCTGCAAGTGTAGGAACCTAAAAAAAACTTCCAATAAACTCTAACCATTAAATTTTTTACAAATACATCGTTCCATTGTTGGTGTTGCGAAAATTCATAGCATCATAGAGCCTTACAAACCGCCGTTGTTGTGTGTTCGTGCGGAGGGTTTTGCGGCTTAGCAATCACCAACAACCAGAACGGCTTATAAAATGAAATAAACCACAACACTGATTAATTTAGATAACTTAGCAGCAGTAAAGATTCTTCAACATCACAACACATCATTCCCAATATTTTACTACTACTATTTTAGAATGGAAGAATCTTTTAAAACCGGATAAATACAAGGATGTAATAATTAACAGCCTCAAATTTATGGTGACAGAAAAACGCATAGAAGTAAATGTGTTTGTAATAATGAGCAATCATATACATTTAATATGGCAAATACAGGAGGGCTATGGAAGAGAAAATGTTCAGCGTGATTTCTTAAAGTTTACTTCTCAAACGATCAAAAGGGATGTACAAAAAAAGCATCCGGCTGTTATAGAAAAGTTTTATGTTGGCGCCAAAGACAGAAAATATCAGATATGGGAACGTAATCCTTTAAGTGTAGATTTATCGACAAAAGAGATGTTTATACAAAAGATGCAGTACATTCATCATAATCCTGTTGTAGCAGGCTCATGTTCTTATCCTGAAGAGTATAAATATTCATCAGCTAAATTTTATGAAACCGGAGTGGATGAGTTCTGCTTTCTTACGCATTGGATGGCTTAGTGCTGTTGTTGGTGAAGCCGGGCTACAAAAGCC
>JBDSFG010000262.1:0-16167 GCA_039919615.1 Ginsengibacter sp.
TTATAAATACATGGTTAAGCTCCCAAAAGAAACAAAGGCGAATGAAGTGGTTTATGTAACACAAAAATATTTTAATGATTTTAGTAATGCCACCGACGAAACGGCTAAGGCTTCTTTGGCCCAAAAGTGTTTGAATGGTGATGGGGCAAACTCCGGCGCATTAAAAATAATAAGCAGGTATAGTGGAACCGCTGCAGCAAATCTATGTAATTATTATGCCGGTGCATGTTATCTGCACCTTAAGCAGTTTGATAAATCTATAAAGTATCTAAAGGATTTTAAAACGGGCGCAAGCCAAATTCAAAGCCGGGCTTATGGAATGATAGGGGATTCGTATGCTGAATTAAAGAAAAGCAGTGATGCCCTTGAGTACTACGAAAAAGCTTCTGACGTAAATGAAAAAGATGAATATACAACATCGGAATTTTTATTCAGGGCTGGTTTGTACGCTGAGTCTGTTGGCAAAACCAGCGATGCAATTGAGTTGTATAAAAAAATAAAGAACCAATACCCCTTAACTGAGAAAGCTGCCGAAATTGACAGGTATCTTGCCCGTCTTGGTGAAGTGAAAGAATAAGTATTTATAAAGCAAAACGATGGCGACAACAGAAAATAATTTGTTTAATATTGATACAGGCATTCTACAAAAGGATGCCTTTATTATTATCGTACGCACTGAATGGAATGCTGCCGTTGTGGATAAGCTTGAAGAAGGATGTATAAAAATACTGGAGCAGTACAACATGAGAAATTATAAGATCATAAATGTTCCGGGTGCTTTTGAAATACCTTTTGGTGTTAAAAGTTTCTGGGAGAATTGTAAGCTTGAAAAACCGCAGGCCTTTATTGCTTTGGGTTGTGTGCTCCGCGGAGATACGCCACATTTTGATTATATCAGCAAAGCAGTTACGGACGGCATATTGCAGTTAAATTTTGCTTTACCCGTCCCAACTATTTTTGGGGTGCTTACCGTTGACAATAATGAGCAGGCACAGGAAAGAATAGGCGGAGAACACGGCCATAAGGGAGAAGAAGCCGCCATATCCGCTTTAAAAATGATCTTGCTACAGAGATCTTTTTACGGTAATTCTTAATTCTAAATTTTTAATTTTTAATTGTTGAGAGTTCAACTATTTATTCCTTGTTTTGTTGATCAGCTTTATCCTGAAACTGCTTTTAATATGGTGAAGGTTTTGGAAAAAGCAACCTGTGATGTTTATTATAATACTAATCAAACCTGTTGCGGTCAGCCCGCTTTTAATGCAGGTTTTTGGGACGAAGCAAGAGATGTAGCCACGAAGTTTATAAAAGATTTTGACAATGCTGATTACATTGTTGCACCCAGTGCCTCGTGTGTGGGTATGGTTAAAAATTATTACAGTAAATTATTTGCAGATTCTAATTTACATAACCAGGTTAAGAATCTTGGAGCAAGAATTTTTGAATTCACTTCTTTTTTAACCGATGTTTTAAAGATTGAACATTATGGCGCTGAGCTAAACGGCAAGGCAACTTATCACGACAGCTGCGCCGCTTTAAGAGAATGTAATATTAAAGAAGGGCCCAGGCGGTTATTAAAGAATGTTAAAGGTCTTGAATTGGTAGAGATGGTTGATAACGAAACCTGCTGCGGCTTTGGCGGCACATTCGCCGTTAAGTTTGAAGCTATATCAGTTGCCATGGCCGACCAAAAAGTAAATCACGCGTTGGCCGCCGGCGCTGAATATATAATATCTACTGACTCAAGCTGCCTGTTACATTTAGACGGATTTATTAAAGGGAAGCAGCTGCCTATAAAAACAATGCATATTGCGGACGTTTTGGCTAATGGCTGGGAATAATTTTTTTTATAAAATTTAAAACTTTTTTTATCTTTTAAACGTATCTCCAATAAATGTACAATCGTAAGCAATGAAGTCGCCAACTGCATATTACCTGTTGTTGCTTTACGTTACCCTAATATTAAAACCGTTAATGCCTTTTGTGATTGATGAATGGGATCATCAGTTTAACGAGATTGAACATGTTTCTATCGTTCATGCCAGGTACGGAAGTCATCATCTGGAAAAAGAATTAGCAAACTCAACTGCCGATAACAATAAGAACAAAGATCAAAATACGACAAAGACAGAAGATTCAATCCCATTTCATCTTTTAGCAAAGGTGTGTAAATATGATTTAGTGATAGATAAAAGTGCTACACAATATTTCTCTCTTACACTCAACAAACTTCCATCAGTTTGTATCTCGAGTCAGGGGCAGCCGCCTAAATTTTCCTGATAAATTACTTTATTCCACAAGTCAATGCAAATTCTATTATGCAGAGTGGACGTTAGATCCCAGGCATATTCATAGCCAAATTTGCCTGATCATTATTTATCAGAAAATAAAATTTTATGTATAAATGTTTATTATTATTACTATCTGTGTTTTCATCTTTTTGCTCAATATCACAAACATTAATAACTGGTAAAATTATTGACGCAGCAAGCCGGCAGCCGCTGGGCACCGCCACTATTACAGAAGACAACAATCAAAAACATTCAGCTATTACTGACCAGGATGGTAACTTTTTTATGCAGGTGAGCAGCCCCAATTCAACAATAGTAGCTTCATGTATCGGGTATCAATCTGCCAGCGTTAATATATCAGGCCAAAAAAATATAAGAATAGAAATGATGACAAGCGCTGTTAATTTAAAAGATATTGTTATTGATAATAAAAGCATACAGCAAAAGTTTAGCACATTGGCAAAAGTAGATCTCGACTTACACCCTGTACGAAATACACAGGAACTTATGCGGATTGTGCCAGGATTATTTGTTGCCCAACACGCCGGTGGGGGTAAGGCCGAACAAATATTTTTAAGAGGCTTTGATTGTGATCATGGTACCGACATCCAGGTAAGTGTTGATGGGTTGCCGGTTAATATGGTATCTCATGCACATGGACAGGGATATGCTGATTCACATTTTATCATTCCTGAAACCATCAATAATATCGATTATGGAACAGGCCCTTATTATACCCAGCATGGTAATTTAAATACAGGCGGATATGTAAGTTTTTCGACATACAATAATATTGCAAGAAGCCACGTGCAGGTAGAAGCAGGACGATATAATACTTTTAGAACTTTAGCAATGATTGACCTGCTGAAGAAAAATAAGGATAAGCAAAGTGCTTATTTAGCAAGCGAATATAATTACACTGATGGCGCTACAATGAACAAACAACATTTCAATCGCTTTAATACATTTGGCAAGTATAATCTTGCCATTTCATCTAAAACTCAAATGACTGCTTCAGCATCTGCGTTCAGAAGTAATTGGGACGCCTCAGGACAAATACCTGAAAGAGCAGTGTTAGATGGAACCATTGACCGCTTTGGTTCTGTTGATCCTTCAGAAGGCGGGCATACAGAAAGATATAATGCAAATCTTATTCTTTCCCATGCATTTTCAGAAAGCCTTTCGTGGATTAGCCAGGCTTACTATACCCGTAATATTTTCAGCTTATATTCCAACTTCACTTTTTTTGTAAACGATCCGGTTAATGGTGACGAAATAAACCAGGCTGAAAAGCGAAACGTTTTTGGGTATTCGTCTAAGCTTGCAAAAAAGACCATTTTCAATAGCTGGAGTCTAAATTCTTCTTATGGAGTTGCCGTTCGGTATGATGCTACTCAAAACACTTACTTAGCCAATACAGTAAAAAGAAAATTTGTTAGCTACACAAAACTTGGTGATATTAAAGAAGCGAATGTTTACGGTTTTATACAGCAACAGGCAACGTTTGAAAGGTGGGTTTTAGATGCAGGTGTTCGTTTAGATTATTTTCATTTTGATTATTTTGACCGGCTGCAGCCAGCACAACTTCCTGCACAGGGCAAAACCATTGCGAGCCCTAAGTTAAACATTCAATATACAGTTAGTCCGAAGGTTCAATTATATACTAAATTGGGTAAGGGATTCCACTCAAATGATACAAGAGTTGTTGTAGCTAATAAAGGAGAAGAAATTTTACCTGCAGCTTATGGCGCCGATTTAGGTATTATCTTAAAACCTACCCCCGACCTAATAATTAATGTAGCTGCGTATTATCTTTATTTAAAACAAGAGTTTGTATATGTGGGTGATGATGGGAATGTTGAGCCGGGTGGTAAAACAGGAAGGCAGGGTATTGATATAATCACCCGTTACCAGTTTACAAAAAACTAATTTGCAAATGCTAATCTCAACTTTACCAAACCACAAGCCATAGGCGAGCCTAAAGGTGCAGATTATATTCCTTTGGCGCCTCGTTTAACAAGTACTGGCGGAGTGTTTTATAAGAGAAAGGAAGGGATAAATGGAGGATTAACTTATAGATTTATTAAAGCCCGTCCTGCAAACGAAGACAATTCTATTGTTGCCCGTGGCTACACTTTATTAGATGGCTCAATCAATTATTCTAAACCAAAATATGAAATAGGAATAGCTGTCGAAAATATTTTCAATGTAGAATGGAACGAAGCTCAATTTGCAACAGAGAGCAGGCTTAAAAATGAGCCTGCACCTGTCACTGAATTAAATTATACACCAGGAGTTCCCTTTTTTATCAGGGCAAAATTGGCAGTGTTCTTTTAAGTTATTAATTTTTTAGGCAACCTACTTAATAAAAATACTTGCTTACTTCTTATTTATTTATTTATACTGTTTAGTTAAGTGCAATTTTTTTTAGAATAAATAACGATCATAATTAAGGGGTTTCATTGGTAATAGTTTTTGTAATCATAAGAAAGCCCGTGGCACACGCACTGGTTTTATTTAAATGATAGTGGGCCGGGCAAACGCACCCTGTATTTACAGCGAATAAAAACTTTCATTGCAGCGCTGATCTTTTCATTTTGTATTGCTTACTTATAAAAAAAGGGAGTTATAATTTCAATTTAATTCCTCCATTGAAAACAAAGCCTTCCAGTGGAGCATAAATATCTTTAAATACGGGGTTAGTTATTGTTCCTGTATAAATGCTTTCAAACTTTGTTTGTCTTACATCGCCAAAGTTTTCAAAGTTGATATAAAGCGAAAACTTTTTAAATAACCGTTCTGCAACTAATCCAGTAAGCCAATAATTTTTGCCTGTACTTCCATCGTTTAACTTTTGCTTGCTGAAATAATATATCTCTGAACCTATCTTCCATTTATCTTCCACTTCATAAACAAGAGCAGTATTAAAGCGATGCCTTGGTGTTAGTGGATTTTCAGAGATCATTCCATGATTATTTATTTTTGCATCAGTGTATGTATACCCAAGATATAAAGCCAATTCATCGTAACTAAATTTGATATTAGTTTCTGCACCTTTTGAATTCAAGTGTCCGGGAATGTTTTTAAATTTATATAAGTCATTTGATATTTTATCAAGCGATAGAGGATGATTTAAGTAAGTATAAAAGAAAAACTGGTTAATGCTAAAAGTCATTTTACCAAAAGAAACCCGATAGTTAATATCCCAGTTTGCTCCATAACTTCTTTCTAAATTATTGGTTGTTGAATTTATTGGCAGAACATTTTTATATAAAAGCCTCTCGCTTTCTTCTGTAAAAATAGTTGGAGCTTTATAACCAAAACCACCGCCTATACGGCTTGTTAAGCCAGAAGCAATTTTGAAAAGTGATGACAAACGTGGTAATAATGCAAAGCCATAACCTTTTACATAATCACCCCTTAAGCCTGTTTCCAAAGTAAGCCAGTTAGAAGCATTCCATGTATTTTGTACAAAAAAGCCAAATGTTGTTTGGTTATAGTTTCTTAAAATTGTTGGTGTTGAGGGCGTTTCTTTAAACTGGTCTGTTAATACATTTACACCTGCCACCCAATCACTTTCTTCCTTGTTATTTACATATGTTGCTTCTGTAAATGTGCTGTATTGAGTACCGTTAAAAGAATAGCCTTTACTATTTATAACCCTGTTGAAGTAACCTATGCTATTCTTTATTTTAATACTACTTTCTTCGTTTAGCTGGTGATCAAGGGTAAGCTGGGTTGATAAGCGTTTTGTTTTGTTTCTTTCAAAGTAACTGTGTGTACTATCTCCTTCGCCTTTGATAAATTTTATATCACCACCCAGCCGGTTTTCAAAGGTTGTATTTACACAAAAGTTTACTTTTGATTTATCATTAAAGTATAAAAATAACTTTGGGTTAATAGTGTATCGTTCAAACTTTGGTATGGCTGTAAAGCCAATGCCTGCAGGGTCATAAGCCTTGTTAGTATTTCGTGAAACAAATAATGTGACACCTGTTTTCCTGAACTTTTGACTATAGAAATTATTAATATCAAGCCCGCCTGCGGAAGTAGCATTTATATTAAAACTTACTTCTCTTTTATCAACCGGAACTTTGGTTATTAAATTTATTAGACCTGCTATTGCACCACCACCATATAATGTGGATGTCGCACCTTTAATTATTTCTACCTGCCTTAAATCTAATGGGGGTGTTTGCAATAAGCCCAGCCCGTTTGCTGCACCTGAATATATTGGAAAACCATCTTTAAGAATTTGCGTATACCGGCCATCTAAACCCTGGATGCGAATGCTTGCACTGGCACTTGTTGCAGATGTTTGCTGGGTTTGAATACCTGTGCTTTCTGCCAATAACATTCTTATATCGCCAGGACGCATAGTGGCCTCTTCCTGTACTTCTTCCTGCGCAATAACTTCCACTCTTGTTGGTGTAGCGCTTATGCTTCTATTAGACCGTGTTGAGCTTATTTTTACTTCATCTAATTCCTGTGTCTCTCGTTCTAACAAAAATTGTACAGTATCTGTTATAGCAATGGGGAAAGTAAATGTTTTTTCTATATCCTTATATCCTACGCTTGTTATTTCAACTAGCTGCCTGCCATTTGGTATGTTATTCAAAACAACATTGCCTGAGTAGTCTGTAATAGCAGAGAGTTTTAGACTTTTAATTTGAACTGTTGCGTTTTGCGCAGGTTCTTTTGTGTTTTCATTTATAATTATTGCCTTAAATGTATTTTGTGCACTTGTAAAAAATGGAAGTAATAATAGTATTATAATTAATTTTTTCATTTGTCAATGTCTTGACAAGCAAATTTGTTTCCTATTTTTATTTTAGAGACAACAGAATAACAAAGCAGGAAATATCAGGGTACCGAAGCTTTCATTTGTAATAACTGCCATATTCCTGCATGCCTCGCTGCCTTGATTTGTATACATCTGCATATTCGTTACAATGCCAGTTCTGTAGTCTTGTTTTCATGATTGCGCCTTCAACTATCTTTACCCGTAAATTTTGAAAAGTAGTAAATGACTTTACAACAATACATTGAAAAGATAAGCCGAAGATTTAAACAAGGTAATGCAACGGAACATACGTTTCGTGGTGATCTGCAACGAGATTGATAGGATTGAAATAGCATAATTAAAAACTGTTACAAATTAGTGTTGGTTCAGGAGGCACAGATAGCATCGTTCCATAAAAATGAATATGCGGCACATGGCTACAACATAATGCCTGTTGCCTTCGCTGACCTAATAGTTTAGATCAATTAAATTATTCCGAAATTTTTGCAATAACGTTGCAAATCTTATATTTGCACCAAAGAATCAAATTTTTTGAAAAAGAAAGTATATATAAAACAAGTATTGGCTGCTTTTATGCTGATTGTTTTTACTTTCAGCCTTACTCCTAAAAAAATACTGCACAGGGTTTTTGCAACTCATAAAGATACTGTTCTAAAATTTTCCATTGTTGCAAGAAACACCACCAGTTTATCTAATGCAGGTTTCAATTGCCATACTGATAACCTTGTTGCTGAATCGCCTTTTGTTCTGGATAATAATAAATTTGAACTATCTCTTTCTTCTTTGTTCCCACGGCAATATTCAGGCATAAAGAAAAGCTTTATCTCCACTGGACATATTCTTTCCCAGCTGCGTGGCCCCCCTTTCTCAGTATAAATAATGTACCGGGCTCTTTATTAGTTACAACTGCATACTTTATAAAATCAACGGTGTTCTTCTCAGGTGTTTATTACCGGGTATTGCATTCTTTCTTTTGAGCCTTGTCTTTCTGTACCGCAAAAGTTATTGCAAATGTTTTATAAATTTTGTACAAAAACAATTTTTACAACTGACCAACACAAATACAATGAAAAAAATTACATTTTATATAAGCTTATTTCTTTTAGCCCTCGGCTCTTTTAGCAATGCCGTTGCACAAAACCTTAACGCTGGTAGAGCAAAATTTTCAGGTAAGATTACAGATGCTAAAAATGGTGAGCTATTACCGGGCGCTTCTGTTTATTTCTCTGATCTTAAAACAAGTGCTGTGTCACTAAATGACGGAACTTTTATTATTAATAATATTCCAAAAGGAAGGCATCTCATTGAGATTTCATATGTAGGTCATAAAAGCATTATTGAATACATTGATATCACCGGAGTGCAAACGAAAGATTATGCACTTAGCCCGAGCATCCTGGAAAATGAAGAAATAGTGGTAACAGGTTTTGTAAGCGGCACACAAATTAAAAATGCTGCAATTCCAATTACAGTTGTAAAGAAGGAGGATATTTTTAGAGGGGCATCTACAAACATTATTGATGCTATAAGCAAACAGCCAGGCATAAGCCAGCTAACCACCGGGCCTGCTATTTCAAAGCCATATATTCGGGGGCTTGGATATAACCGGGTATTAACTATGAGTAATGGCATAAGGCAGGAGGGGCAGCAATGGGGCGATGAACATGGCATTGAAGTAGATGACTATAATGTTGATCGGGTAGAAATTTTAAAAGGCCCTGCTTCATTAATGTATGGCTCTGACGGATTAGCCGGTGTTATTAATATTATTTCAAATACGCCTGTGCCGCAGGGTACAGTTAAGGGCAACATCAATTCTAATTATCAAACCAATGATGGCCTATATGCTTTTAATGGAAATCTTGCCGGAAACATCAATGGCTTTAACTGGAATGTATATGGCACATATAAAGCAGCCCACGATTATAAAAACAAATATGATAGCTATGTATTTAATTCTAAATTTAATAACACTAATTACGGAGCAACTGTCGGTTTAAATAAAAGTTGGGGATACAGCCATTTAACCTACAGTAACTTCGATGAAAAATTAGGCCTGGTAGAAGGTGAACGTGATGAAACAACGGGGCAGTTTTTAAAAATTGCCAGCGTGGATATTAACGGAGATGATGTAACAGCGATAGCTTCAGATAAAGATTTTAAATCTTATAATCCTTTTATACCCAGCCAGCGTATTACTCACCAGAAATTTGTGTTTGACAATATTTTTTATCTGCCAAATAATGGAGGTCATTTTTCTGTAACAGCAGGCTGGCAATTGAGTCAACGTAAAGAATTTCCAGGTTTTGCTGAGCCCGATATTCCCGGCTTATACTTTCATTTAAAAACCTTTACCTACGATGTAAAATATTTTCTTCCTTCTCATAATAAATGGCAAACAGCTATTGGTGTAAGTGGCATGCAGCAGGAGAATAAAAATCTGGGAGTTGAGTTTTTAATTCCTGCTTATACTTTGTTTGACATCGGAGGTTTTATTTATACAAGGAAAACTTTTGACAAATTATCAATCAGTGCAGGGGCACGCTTCGATAACAGGAAAATAAATTCTAAATTTTTTGAAGAAGATGGCAATGAGAAATTTGCAGCTTTTGATAAAAGCTTTGGAAGTGTATCAGCAAGCCTGGGGGGTACCTATGATATAAGTAATAATGTAACGGCTAAATTAAATGTATCAAAAGGTTTCCGGGCGCCTAATATTGCAGAACTATCTGCTAACGGCGTGCATGAAGGAACCATTAAGTATGAATACGGAAACACAGGTCTTAAATCTGAAACCAGTTTACAGGTGGATGGTGGGGTTGAGGTAAACACAGATCACGTAACGTTTTCTGGAAGTTTATTTTATAATCACATACAGAACTATATTTTTTCCCGCAAACTGAATTCTGTTTTGGGAGGAGATTCAATTCCCGTGATTGCAAATGATGCAGGGTTTTCTTCATTCAAGTATTTTCAAATCAATGCCAATTTATATGGAGCGGAATTTATGCTTGACATTCATCCTCATCCATTGGACTGGCTGCATTTTAGAAATACAGTTTCTTATGTACGCGGTAAGTCAGCGTATAAAACTGATTCAACAGAAAATCTTCCCAACATTCCTCCTCTGCGCTGGATTCCAGAACTGCAGGCGAATTTTAAAAATGACGGTAAATTATTTAAGAATGTTTATTTAAAATTTGATGCTGATTTCACTTCTAAACAAGACAATGTTTTTAGTGCATATCAAACTGAAACTTCAACATCGGGTTACCCCTTACTAAATGCAGGTATTGGCGGCGATATTGTAAACAATAAAAAGCAAACCTTATTCAGCTTGTCTTTTTCTGCCAATAACATTACAGACGTTGCTTATCAAAATCATCTAAGCCGCTTGAAATATGCAGCGGAAAATACAGTTACCGGAAGAATGGGGGTTTATAACATAGGCAGAAATTTCAGTATGAAAATTAATATACCGTTTATCGTTCAACGGAAATTAATAGAATAAAATAAAAAGTCCATCTACAATTTGTAAGTGGGCTTTTAATTATAGGTTGTCAGAAAATATTAAACTTGTAATTTTGGTCGGCAATAAAACAACTTTAAATATCATGGCATACTGGCTTGTAAAATCAGAACCCTCAACATACAGTTGGGATCAGTTTGTAAAAGACAAACAAACCTTTTGGAGCGGTGTAAGAAATTATGCTGCAAGAATTTATTTAAAAGCAATGAAGAAAGGTGATGAAGTATTTTTTTATCATAGCAATGAAGGGACGGAAATAGTTGGTGTAGCAAAAGTGATAAAAGAATTTTACCAGGATCCCACAACAGAGGATACCAATTGGGTAGCGGTTGATTTGAAACCCATAAAAAAACTAAAGAAATCTGTAAGTCTTTCACAAGTTAAGGCAGACAAGCGTTTGAGTGATATGGCCCTTGTTCGTTTAGGACGGTTATCTGTCCAGCCTGTTACAGAAAAGGAATGGAAAATAGTTATGGAAATGGCAGGGGAGAAATGAATAAATTCTTTTAACGTTTTCGCACAGGTTACAATATTTATGGAATTTGTATCAATGAGTATCTAAATATAAACTCATTGTATGAAAAAAATATATCTGCTTTTTACGCTGACATTTTTATTCGCTGCCTGCGATCGTCCTTCAGGCAAACACATGGAACTTACCTCGAAAGATTTGACGCTTGAAGAAATTCCGCCCCCAAAATCACAACAATTAATTGAGGAGGATAAGGCAAAAAAAGCTCCGGCATTTGACACTTCAGTCAGCGCTCAATCATCCCCCGGCAGTGCCTCAAAAGAGGATTGGGATAAAAAAATAATTAAGACCGCGTATTTAAAATTGGAGGTAACAAATTTTAAAACGTATGCTGATGTGATCCATAAGGCTGCAAAACAGTACGGTGGCTATATCGCTAACGAAGAACAAAATCAAACAGAGGATAAAATTGAAACAACTATTGCGATAAAGGTTCCTGTAGAGCAGTTTGATGCAATCATGAATGATCTACCATCAACGGCATCAAAAATTATAGAGAAAAAGATTACTTCAGATGATGTTACAGGCGAGGTAGTAGATACAAAATCAAGACTTGAAGCAAAACGGCAAATGCGCCTGAAATATTTAGAGTTTCTTAAGCAATCAAAAAATATGGCGGAGGTGTTGCAGGTACAGAATGAAATTAATAACATCCAGGAACAAATAGAATCAGCATCCGGAAGAATTAATTATCTGTCACATCAGTCTTCCTTTAGTACAATCAACCTAATCTACTATCAGCCTTTGCCAGGCTATGTACCTACAGATAAAACGCCAGGTTTTGCATACAGGATAATTGAGGCATTCAAAACCGGGCTTGGTTTTATGACAGAAATATTTATTGGTATTATTTCAATATGGCCCATATTTTTAATTCTTATTGGGGTCGTAATAATCTACAAGAAGCGGAACGCACGTTTAATGCCATCAAAGCAGAAGTTGTAAGTTTGATAAATGAAAAAGCACATAGCCGGATGGCGATCAATCGCAAGAGTATGGAACTGGGTGAGCTAAATTGTTTTAGTCTTTTATATCAACAGCTTTAATTTTTTTAATTATACCATTTTCAGATAAAATTAAAAAACTATCTGTTTGTTTTTTAGTTTTCAGCAATTTCCTGAATGCTAAATCGAGACCCTTCTTTATTTGTTCTCTAAATTCAGTAATATCGTTATAGTCTTTTTTCATTTGATCGTCTTTTAATAGATCCGATTTTTCCTTAAGGTATATTGTCAGTTCTTTCCTTCCGGTTCCTTCTGCAATAAAAGAATATGGCCGATTTGAATTATCAATGATTAACCAGTAGTCACATAAATTTATTAAAAACATTTAACAAGTTAGTCATTCCTTTATTGTATCGCCTGATTATAACATCTTCAGGCACATAATGTCCGCCTTCTGTAACTCTTTCTTTTACTCTTTCGATAGCTAAATTCACATCATTAAGCCAAAAAAATATTAAGTAAATTTTGTAACCTCTTTCGGCAGCAAATTTTATAGTTGCGTGATAGCTAAGGGTTGTAAGCGTTGTTTCGAAACCAAAATCTACGTTTTGGTTAATAAGTTCATCAATTCTCTGCAACATAATTCTGCCTGCGTGAAAAGAAACAGTTTCTGGTTGAAACGGCGAAAGCCCTTTTGCAATCTCATCCGCATTTACAAATTCTTTGCAATTTAGCATTTCCGGTAAAATTGTGTAAGAAGCGGTAGTTTTTCCTGCCCCATTGCAACCTGCAATTATAAATAAATTTGGCACTCTCATTATTTTACTACCGTCTGAAATACAATATTTAATTGTACAGGCTTTCGCCATCAATACGGAAATTGTAAGTTTGATACATGAAAAAACACATTATTGTTCTCACTGGTGCTGGTATCAGCGCTGAAAGCGGTTTAAAAACTTTTCGTGACGGAGATGGCTTATGGATGGGCTATAATGTGTATGAAGTTGCTTCACCTGTGGGATGGAAAAAGGATCCTGCACTGGTTTTAGATTTTTATAATATGCGTCGTCGTGATGTTGCGGAAGCCCGGCCAAACGCTGCACATATCGGGCTGGCAAAATTAGAAAAGTATTTCAAGGTCACCATCATCACTCAAAACATAGATGATCTTCATGAGAGGGGAGGATCAACAAATGTTATTCATTTACATGGGGAAATATTTAAGATGAGGAGTGAAAAAAATGATTCAGTCATTTATGATATTCGGGGAGATATTAATTTAGGTGATAAGGCGGAAGATGGCCACCAGTTGCGCCCTGCCATTGTTTGGTTTGATGAACAAGTGCCTAAAATAATTGAAGCAAAAAAATTAATGACGCAGGCTGATGTGTTTGTTTTAGCGGGCAGTTCGCTGCAGGTTTACCCGGCATCAGGTTTGATAAATTATGTTTCCCCTGATGTTCCTAAATATATAATTGATAAAAAAATTCCTCCAGTTGTTTCGCAGCCAAATTTATTTTTAATCGAGAAGGCTGCCACAGAAGGTATTCAGGAACTTTATAATATTTTAATTGCATTATAAAGAAAAAGTGCCCCATTGAACGTTCTACTCCAAAGTCTGTATTTGCCGGCATAACGGGCAGGTTACAGCAAGCAGGTTATTTTCCGGTTAAGATTTTTATTAGTTCTTTTTCTTCCTCACCCTTTTCATTAATGATCCCAAACCCGCCTTTATAGTCCCATGTTGACCAGCCAATATTATTTTCATCCAAAACTGTCACCATGTCTCTGAACCATTGAGCACGGGCAGCAGCAGGCACAGTTGAAAGACATCCCCATTCACCACAGTCTAACCGGAGATTATATTTTTTTGCGATGGCAATTGGCTTTTTAATGTGCTGTCTTATACTATCAATGTTATAGTGATTTTTATTTCTTAAAACCGCATTTTTTACACTATCGGGTAAGCCTTCTAAATCTTCTGCTTCTACAATAACACCCGGGTAATTTATAGGGCCTTTGTAATCTTTAATACCCGTCCATGATGCAGTGTGGTGCGTTAATAAAAATGGTTCGTACATGTGAAAGCTTAGTATGATGTTCTTATCGTTTTCCGGAACATAGAGCTGATCAAATGTATTTGCACTTTGCCAGCGGTTAGATCCTATAACTATTATCCTGGTTGGTTCTGCCTGGCGGATAATGGGTATAACTTTTTTTACCAGTTTATTCCAGTCTTCAGCATCATCAGCAACCGGCTCATTCATTAACTCATAAGCCACATCTTCAACAGGATAATTTTTTAATTCTTTAGAAAGATCACGCCAGCATTGAAAGAAACGCTCCTGTGCTTCAGGCTTTGTCCATAAAGGTTTTTCTTTTTGATTAAAATGATGTGACCTTAAAATATGCAGGTCTACGATCGCATCGAGCTTGTATTGCTTACACCAGTTGAGCGCTTGTTTTAACAAAGAAAACCCTTCTTCATCCTCCTGGCCGTCTGCCTTCCAAAGCTGCTCTTCATCAACAGGTATGCGGATATGATCAAAGCCAATGCCTGCCAGATATTTTACATCTTTTTCGGTAAAATAATTCTCACGCTCAATACCTCTTTTACCAGATTGAGATAGCCAGTGGCTGATATTTGTACCTCTTTTAAAAACAAATTCACCTGCAGGTTTTGAAACAGAAAACGAGGTAGTGATTGCCGATGCCAGAAGTAGAAAAAAAGACAGCGTAAAGATTTTCAAGTGCTTAATTTTTTTAGGCATTTTATTTAAGTTATAAGGTTATATATGAATTTCAAAAAGAAAAGTATAATATTTATTTTTTATCAATTTTATACTGATGTGGCGGAGCTCGTGTGAGTAAAAACAAAATTATTGTTATTTCTTATGCCGCAATTTTGTTTTATCATCGGCAGGTGGCATTACCACCGGTACCGGCTCAATAACAAAAGCTACATCCTGGCCTACATAGTTTGCATTGCCTCCCATATGCAAGGAACGAATAGTAAAAGAAATTGATCCGTCGGTGGTGGCAATCTCTGAGGTGTCAAGATATTGGCCCCTCCACGTGTGGTAAGTTCTAAGTCTATATTTCCCCTCACTCACACCTTTTATCTGTACTGTTTTACCAGCTATATCTGTTTCAGGATTTGCAACCCATCCAAATATAATCTCATTACTTTTTATTGCATATCCATCTCCTTTGGAAACCGTTATTGCAGCTTTAGAAAGATTAGTAAGTCTTGAGAAAGGAATCTGATCAGTAAATTTTTTGATGCTGGTAATTTGGGCAGTAACTATGTTATCATTTAACCGGTTGGAAAAGGCCCACCAAAACGGCGTCATTGCAGCTCCTGATGAAAGACTTGCCCACAGGGCATTGTGATATAAGGCAAGATAACCCGGCATACCGGGTTCATAAAAAGTATGATCCCAACCCGATTCGCCAATTATAGCGGGTTTCTCATACCCGTTCCATAGTTTGGTAACCTCACCTGCATAGGTTGAATAACTCTGCGCAAGCGGATGGGCAGTTGCAGAATCCATCGTGCCGGAGCGGTTTATAGGAAACCCCTGTGCCTCATAAATTTCTCTTGCGGCCATATCAAATGTTTGATAACCTTCATGCCAGAATTCATTAATTCCACCACTCCTGGTGCCGGTGGTGAGATGTTGGTATGGATCATTCTTCTTAAAATAATCGTGAACATTTTTACCCCAGGCATGCGCCATTGTACTATCACCGGAAACCCATCCGTCTGTACCATTAACTTCATCTACAATAAACCATGTAAGCAGCGACCGGCTATATCCCCAGCGGGCAATTAAATATCTATAAAGTTTTTGCTGGTAATCCCATCCCTCTTTACTTCTGTAAAAATCTTTTGCTGCGGTAATTTGCTGGTAGGGATTTGAATACCACCGGATGTTGCCACCGCCCCAAACTGTTTCAGATAAGAAAGCGTGAAACCAGATATTAAGGCTAAGCTGTATATCCCGGTCCTCACATAACTTTAGCAACTCATCTATTCTGCCGCTGATGTTCTGGTCATATCTCCC
>JBDSFG010000287.1:0-13722 GCA_039919615.1 Ginsengibacter sp.
GTAGATTTTTCATTAAATACGCCGGTGATCATTTCAGGAATATCATCTTCTTTTCGCGGAGTAGTTCCCTTTGCTCCGGGTTTTCTTCTTTCAATATCTGTTGTAAAATCTTCAACGCTTAATGGAAGGCCGGCGGGGCAGCCATCTATTAACACGCCCACATACGCACCATGCGATTCTCCTAAAATGCTTACCCTGAAAATTCGGCCAAAAGAATTCATTTTATTTTCTTTAAATATTAACCTCACCCAATCCTCTCCAAACAGGGGGGTTGATTTTAGTATCCATATTCTCTTAATTGTAATTCATTGTCCCGCCACTTCGGCCTTACTTTCACAAACAATTCTAAAAAAACTTTTCTTCCCAAAAATGCTTCAATATCTTTCCTGGCTTCTGTCCCTAATTGCTTTATCATTTTTCCGCCTTCGCCCAGCACAATTCCTTTTTGGGTTTCTCTTTGCAAAATAATATCGGCCGTAATTTTTATCAGCGTGTGTTTCTCTTTAAACTCCTGTACCAATACCGTAGAATGATATGGAATTTCATCCTGGTACAAATAAAAGATTTTTTCTCTTATCAGCTCACTCACAAAAAATTTATCAGGCAGATCGCTTAAATTATCATCGTCATAAAAAGGCTCACCTTCGGGCAAAAGTTTTAAGATATGGTCTAATAATTCTTCAATTCCTTTTTTCTTAAGCGCTGAAATAATAACTACTTCTTTGCAATAAGGTTGTTGTAAAAAAAAATTCTTAGCCTGCTTTAAGGTTTCTTCATTAGCAATATCTGCCTTATTAATAACCACGATTGCCGGTACGGAAAGTTTAAGAGAGGCAAAAATTTCATTAGTTTCTTTATCATCATCTTTTATATCAGCAATTAATAACGCAACATCAGCATCCTCTAAACTGCCTCTTACAGCCTGCATCATCTTTTCATTCAGCTTATATTTTGGCTCGATTATACCTGGTGTATCAGAAAAAATTATCTGGTAATCTTTAGTAGTAGAAATCCCTTTAATCCGGTGTCGGGTGGTTTGCACTTTGGATGATACAATAGCAAGTTTTTCTCCTATCAAAGCATTTAACAGTGTGCTTTTTCCGGCATTCGGCTTTCCAAAAATATTTACAAATCCGGATTTCATACTACAAAAGTGTTGAAATAACAAACCCCCGAAGTTCAGGGGTTTTAAAGTTGCGAAGGGAGGGTTCGAACCTCCGACCTTCGGGTTATGAGCCCGACGAGCTACCGCTGCTCTACTTCGCGATATAAGATGATTCACTCGGTAGCCTGATCCCGAAACCTCGGAACTGCGCTGCCTCGCGATATTAATTTAATTCGTTTTTTTGTGCGAAGCGAGAATTCGAACCTCCGCCTCCCTAGCCCGATCCCTATACTTCAGGACTGCCCTAGTTCACAATTCAGGAGGTGCAAGTTACCCGGTTGTGCCTACTTAACCAAAACTTTTATACTTTAGTTGCATAAATATTGAAATGACAAGAATCCTAATCTTTCTATTGCTATGCAGTTTAGTTATTTGCAATCAAAGTTGTAAAAAGAAAATTAAAGTAACTGAAGACAGTATTTATTCCAGGCATCTTCAAAAACATGTTAAGCTTAGGATTTTGCTTACCCCAAATACTGACGACAAAAATTTGTACAACCTTCTACTGCTTAATGATGGAAAGGATATGGATCAACTGAGGGTTCAAAAGATCGTGGATAGCCTCTACGAAAAGAAAAAGATCAGGCCGTTGATTGTAGTGGCTATTTATAATGGTGATCGAATGCAGGAATATGGAGTAGCCGGATTTCCTGACTACAACAACAACGGAAGTGATGCAAAAAAATATTCTGCTTTTGTTGATGATGAATTATATCCTTTTATTAAAAAAAAAGTGGGGTAAGAAAATTCACTTCAGTAACAATTGCAGGCTGCTCATTGGGGGGTCTTTCCGCATTTGATATTGCATGGAATAATGCAGATAAAATTGATAAAGTGGGCGTGTTCTCCGGATCATTTTGGTGGAGAGATAAAGATGCTTCTGCTATTGATTATTCTGATGAGAATGATCGTATTATGCTAAAAGTAATTCGCTCGTCAAGAAAGAAACCTCATTTAAAATATTGGTTTTACGCAGGCGGCAATGAAGAAAAGGGCGACAGGGATAAAGATGGAATTATTGATGTTGTTGACGATACAAAGGATTTAATTAATATAATTAAGAGTAAAAATGTGTGCCCGCCCGGCGATATTGTTTATAAGGAAGTACAAAACGGGGAACACAGTTATATTTACTGGAGTAAGGCCTTTCCGGAATTTTTAGTTTGGGCGGCTGGCCAATAAATCAGGTATCTAACTTTTTTTTGCAATACTGCTGGCCCCTGTTGTGCGAACGCTTTTCACTACTGCTTCACCTTTGTAAAAAACGGAGCTTGCGCCGGTGGCATGAGCAGAAATTTCTTTATTAACCGTTATACGTACGTCCGAAGCCCCGGTAACATTTACAGAGCATTGATCAGCAGCAAGATCATAACTTTTTACATCACTTGCCCCGCTTGCATCAATATCAACATTATCCACGCTGCCGCTAAGTTTTATCTGCGAAGCGCCACTAATATCCGCAGTTAATTTTGAAAATTTAATATTACCTGTTAAATCGCTTGCCCCGGTAAGCCTAACACTTAAATTATTTCCGGAAATTGTTCCGCTGATCTTTAGTGTACTGGCTCCATTTGCTTCAAGTGAATTAATAGCTATAAACGAAACATACGCCTTAAGCTTTTTGTTGCCTGTGCTCCAGTTAAATTTATCGCCATCATAATAAATTTTCAGGGTATTATTCACCACTTCCGTTTTTATTTTATCACGAAATCTTTCTTCACTTGCGCTAACTGCTACTGCACTTGAACTGCCTTGTGACAAATAAACCTCAATAGCGCCGGATACTTTTATTGCATCGAACGAGCTTACATTTCTAAGATCCGCATTTTTATCATTTATCGTTTCCTGTCCAAAAGAGGTTAAGGAAATTAGTGTGTAGTAAATAAGAAATATATTTTTCATTGCAAGGTTTATTATGAAACGTATTGCGCCTTTAAAAGTTACATAACAGAATTAAGTAGCAAAAATATATATCTTTGCTACAGCTTAACAATTTATAAAGCTTTATTACCGGGGTGCTTTTCGCCGTTTGGCGCAATTGCTGAGAAATACCCGCAGAACCTGATCAGGATAATGCCTGCGAAGGGAGGTTAACAAGTTATACATCGCCTTCCCTGTTGGTATTTATCCCCTTATTAAATGGATAAATAACAATACATGAATAAAAAATTTCTGCTTTTTGTTTTCGCATTTGCAACGATAAATGCTTTTACTCAAGACGTAAAAATCCAGGACACTTTATTATTACAGGCAATTGAAATAAAAGCTGTGAGGGCCGGTGATAAAGCGCCTTTCACTAAAACAAATCTTTCACAACCCGATATTGAAAAACTAAATTCCGGTCAGGATCTTCCTTTTATTTTAAACCAAACCCCGTCCGTTGTGGTAAACTCCGACGCAGGTAATGGCGTAGGTTATACAGGAATAAGAATAAGAGGAACTGACGGAACAAGAATTAATGTAACACTCAATGGAATACCTTATAACGATGCAGAAAGCCAGGTATCCTACTTTGTTGACCTGCCCGATATTGTTTCCTCTGCTAACAGTTTGCAAATACAAAGAGGTGTGGGTACATCATCTAATGGCGCCGGAGCTTTTGGTGCAACTATAAATTTATCGACCAACGAAATAAATGAAAAATCTTATGCTGAATTTAACAATAGTTATGGCTCATTCAATACCTGGAAACACACTTTAAAATTTGGCTCAGGTTTACTTGGCAAACATTTTACTATTGATGCAAGATTATCAAAGATCAGCAGCGATGGCTATGTTGACCGGGCTTCAAGTGATCTTAAATCTTTTTATGTGAGCACGGCATGGCTTAATGAAAAAAATTCGCTGCGCCTGAATGTTTTCAGTGGTAAAGAGCAAACTTACCAGGCATGGTACGGCGTACTACAAAGTAATTTAATAAATAACCGCACTTATAATGCTGCGGGTACTGAAAAGCCCGGTGAGCCTTACTTTAATGAAACTGACAATTATACTCAAACGCATTACCAGTTATTTTATAATCATAAAATAAATACAAACGTAAGCTTTAATGTTGCGGCCTTTTTAACCAAAGGAGCAGGCTACTACGAAGAATACAGAGCAGACCAGGCTTTTTCAAACTATGGTTTACCGGATTTAAATAATGGCACATCCGTAATTACATCAACAGAACTGGTAAGGCAATTATGGCTCACTAATAATTTTTATGGAACCGTTTTTTCTGTTCAACAAAAAAATAATAAAACCCAATTTACCTTAGGTGGCGGATGGAGTAAGTATGATGGCAACCATTATGGCATTGTGACCTGGGCCCAGCAGGGTTTTCCGAAAGATTATCGCTTTTATGATTTAAATGCCCATAAAGCTGACTTAAACATTTATGCAAAAATACAAGAGCAATTGAGTGCACACCTGCTGGGATTTGCAGATATACAAACACGAAAAATAGATTATACGATCAATGGATTTAAAGATCACCCGGATCTGCCGATCAATAAGCATTATACTTTCCTAAATCCCAAAGCCGGGATTACTTTTAATAAAAATAATTACCAGGCATATTTATCTTATTCAATGGCAGGTAAAGAGCCCAACAGAGATGATTTTGAAGCTGGTACTAATCAACAACCATTGCAGGAAATATTACATGATGTAGAAACTGGGGTAGAGAAAAAAACTGCGCAATATTCCTATGGTTTAACAGGCTATTATATGTATTATAAAAACCAGCTTGTACTCACTGGTAAAATAAACGATGTAGGCTCCTATACAAGAACCAATACTCCGGCAAGCTACCGCTTAGGAATAGAAATGCAGGGAAAGCTAAAAATAACAAACTGGTTTAATGCTGATGCAAATTTTACGTTGAGTAAAAACAAAATAAAAAACTTTACTGAATATGATGATGATTATGATAATGGAGGGCAGAAATTTTTTCAATATCATAATACGGACATTTCTTTTTCGCCCAGTCGTATAGGCTTAATCGTTGCAAATTTTATTCCTGCAAAAAATAGCGAGGTAAGCCTGATCTCAAAATATGTGGGGAAACAATTTCTGGATAATACTTCCCAAAATTCCAGGAGCCTTGGTTCATATTATTTACAGGATATCCGGCTTAGTTATACTTTAAAAAAGAAGCTTTTAAAGGAAACAAATTTTGTTTTCCACGTAAACAATCTCTTTAATAAACTTTATGAGCCAAATGGATACACGTTCAGTTATTTTTATGGGGGAAGTATGGTTACTGAGAATTATTATTTTCCAATGGCAGGTATAAACTTTATGGCCGCAATTAATATTAAAATGTAACCTTACTAATCCAACTTTCCCAATTACACCGGGGCTTCAGGGAGAAGAAAAACCAGACTGTCAATTAGTGTTTAAATTTCTGCTGCCAGCTTAACATTCCACCCACAAGGTTTTTGGTATTAGTAAAACCAAGTTTATCTAATATCATTGCTGCAATTCCGCTGCGGTTACCGCTTCGGCAATACAGTATTACTTCTTCGTTTTTCAAGTGTTCTATTTCCTCAATCTGCATATTTTGTATGTTGCCCACAGGGACAAGCATACCGCCGATATTAAACTCGGCATTTTCGTAGGATTCCCGTACATCAAGCAGGTTTAGTTTTTCACCCGCATCTAATCGTTGTTTTACTTCTTCAGGCGTAATATTTTTCATTGGAGTATATCTTGTTTATTTTGTTTTCTTAAGCTATCTGCATTAATCTGTATCGGTGAAAGCCAGATATCCATTGTCTGGCCAGGCTGTATAAAAGCTGCCCTGCTATCAATATCAAATGTTTCAGGATTTTGCTTGTAAACAAAAGCATTAAATGTATCCTTTACCTCCGCCATTGGAACCACTGCTGCCAGGCTAATTCCCTTATCTGCTAAAATTTGTTTAGCTTCTGTAAAAGTTAAGCCGAGCAAGTCTGGAACGCGAACTTGTTCCAACTGGAGACCTGCACCGATTATTAAAGTGATGCCGCTCCCCCAGGGTACTTTGTAGCCTGCACCTATTCTTTGAGAGTGATATTGCTGTTCAAGCACAGAGCCTTTCATAAAATCAGGACGATAAATTGTATCCTCCAATTTTAAATGACTTCTTTCTAACTTTTCTAAAGCATACCTGAAGCTTAACCCTTCCAGCTTTGGCATATCTATCAAAGGCGGCATGGCCCGGTTTATAGTTAAAAATACTGTTCGATTGGCTTTTACAGTAGCATCAGGGTCTGGCAATTGTTTTAAAATAGTATACTTTGGCAAACTGTCAATATAGAGAGAATCCTGTATCACTACCTCAAAGCCCTGGTCTTCCAAAAACCTGATCCCTTCGTCAACTTTTTTACCTTTTACTGAGGGCACTTTTAAATAAGCGCCATGATTGGTAAGCCAGTTAAGAGAGGCCAAAAATAAAAAACCAAGTAAAAATAAAAGCAACAAAGCCGCTAACAGGTTTACCCAAAATGGCTGTCTGGAAAGAAATTTAAACACGAGAAGAATTAAAGAGTTAAAATAATTTTCAGGTTAAAATGTAATTTAGTTATCTATCATTCAATTATGCAAACAATCTTCAATTAAAGCAGTATAAAATTGTGTTAAGTTCCAGCCCATTGCACGAACCTGTTGCGGCACTATGCTGGCATCACTCTGCCCCGGCACAGTATTTATTTCCAGCATGTAAGGTCTATTGTCAGCTTCGTTGTAAATAAAATCTATCCGCACTACGCCTTTACAATTAAAAATCCGGTAAGCCTTTAAAGCCTGTGCCCTTACCTGTTCCGCAACCCTTTCTTCCATTTTTGCAGGTGTTACCTCTTCGCTTGCACCAAAGTATTTTGCTTCGTAATCGAAAAAATCTTTTTTAGAGATGACCTCTGTTATCGGCAACGCAATAATATTTCCTTTGTGCCTGAATACGCCAATGGTAAATTCCCTGCCCTTTATAAACTCTTCTATCAATATCTGGTCATCTTCTTTAAATGCTTTTTCTATGGCTGCCCCTAATTCTTCAGAAGAAGAATTTACTTTAGACATTCCAATACTTGACCCCCCGTTATTAGGTTTAATAAACACCGGGAAATTAAGACCTTTGATTAATTCTGCCGGGCTTTCATCACTACCCTTAAATAACAGCACAGAACGGGAAACGTTTATACCGCTGGCTTCTGCAATAGCAACTGTATACCTTTTATTAAATGTTACCGCTGAAGTTGTTGCATCGCAGGAAGTATACGGTAGGTGTAAAAGATCAAAATAGCTTTGTAATTTTCCATCCTCACCGGGTGTGCCATGTATGCCGATAAGCACTGCATTAAACGTGATCTTTTCTTCATTAATTGTTATAGAGAAATCATTTTTATCTACCTCAATGTCTTCTCCTGACGCAGATTTATAAAACCATCCCTCTGGATTTATGTCTATTTTGTACAGATCCCATTTTTCCTTATCTACATTATTTTCAATGGTTATAGCCGATTTATAAGAAATTTCAGCTTCGCCGGATAAGCCCCCGGTTACAAAAGCAATTTTTGGATTCATGAGTTTGCTAAAAGTTATTTATACGTGAACACCAAATATATTCTCTTTATTAATTGTACCATGAAAAATTGTGGTTGATATTACTCAAAAAATAAACGTTCTAACAAGTTATTTTGTTGAACATACATGGGGTTAGCAAAAGAAATGCTTTTATTTTTCAACCTGCAAAAAAATTGTTGTTTGCTGCTTATTACTATAGGCCGTTAAATAAACAAAATCATTTAGAATCGTTTTTTTAGAAATATAAATTTTATTAAAGCCCGGTACATAAGATTGCTCACTTATTTGCGATAAAACTTTACCATCGCTGCCTGATAATTTAAATGAATAATTACCGGTTGAATTGCCACTTAACGAAAAGGTTAGTTCACCATTTTTCTTTAATATAAACTTGCTGATAGTACGAGGGACATTATTTTTAATGTTGATAATATTTGAATATTGTATTGCTCCGTTATTTTGGTGCCAGCTAATTCTGTAATAATTTACAGGATACAGAGGCTTGTTATAATGTAAGCCCGTGGCAGAATTATTATAGGTTTTCAAAATACTAAAATCTATACCATTGCTGCTGTATTCCACCTGTAGATTTTCCACAGGGTCATTAAAAGACCATGCTATTTTATTTGCTCCGTTAACGGTATTTCCGGTAAAGCTTTTAAGCGTAACGGGTAATACATATAATGGTATAAAATCTGCCACATTAAATGAAAAAAGTTTTTGATTTACGCTTATAGGAACTACCCTTTCGTTGCTAATATAGCCATACGAAGCACTTCTAAAAGTAATGCCTTCAGCCTGCCCCATAGTAAATGCACTTTGTAAATCTATTGTCCTTTTATTCCCATTGAAATAATTCCCCCCGCTGTAGTCAGAAAGCAGGTGCATGTGATGATTTCCCGACTGGTACCCCAGAAGAGCTATAATATCTTTACCCGGCGCCTTATCCGCTGCAGTTACTACATAATTTGTAGGCAGTGTTTCTAAAGGTGTGGCAACGTATGTACCGGCAATCAGGCTGTTTATTTCATAGTGAGTAGTATTAATATCAACCCAGTTTTTTGTGAACAGATGGATTTTTCCGTTATCGATGATCATTGCCTCACAATCAAAGTTTGTTGTGTAGGGACTACCGGTAGGTACCGTTGGCTGCGGCTGATCGCTATAAGTAAAACTTATAATTTCTATTAAGTTTGAGGGTATGGTTACCGTGGGGTTAGCGTTATAATCAACAGGTATTGCGCTAAGAGGGAACTTATATATTTTCAGGTCGCTTCTTCCACCATAATTATTACCAAAATCTCCTACATAAAAATATGTGCCGTCAAACGCAATATCTTCCCAGTCAACATTAGTTGCACCCCCCAGGGTAACTGTTTGAAATAGCTGGCTTGAAAGCGTATCGATGTTATATATTGCTGGAGCGCCCCCGCCATCATTAAAACTCCATAAAAAATCACCGGCCATTTGTAATCCGCTGCTCTCTAGTAAAACAGCATTCATCGGATTAACTTTTACCACTGGATTATAAGACGTGGGATTGTATGTGCAGCTTCCATCATTTATGGTAGCTGAAGAGTTATAATTATTAGCCATCGGATCTTTACAACCTGTTACCTGGCTGAATAGGGAAGTTGACTTAACTGAAAATAAAATAGCGAGGATAAAATTGGCTAAAAATAACATCCGGGTTTTCGTAGGTTTCATTTTATACATAAAAGGTTTAATGATAATTAAGTTTTTTGAAAGATAAACAGATTTTGTAAAATATTAAAAGAGAAATGTTATTTGATGCCGGCGAAATTGCCAGGTTGTTCAGATAGATTTAGTTAGCAAATTTTACGAAGGCCAAAACAGCAAAAGGGGATTTCAGCTTTTGGGCAAATTTTTTTTACGAACCTTTAGCAAAAGTAAAGGCATCCGAAAGTGATGGATGCCTTTAAATTAAGTAATTACAAACCTGTAAGCCGGATTCTGTTTCCCTACCCTTCGACAAGTTCAGGAGCAGGAAAGGTTATCATTTATCTTGCCACAACATTACTGTTATGATCTTGCTGCCTACCCTTCAGCATCGGACGAGCAGCCCTCAAACGCTGATATACGTGGCATTACAGTACACAAGGTTTACCCAATTATATTGTTACCAATACTATTCGTAAGCTCTTACCTTACATTTTCACCCTCACCACACCTTGATCTTCCCCAAAGGAGAAAGAAAAAATGGGGCAGTAATTTTCTGTGGCACTTTCTGTTCCCGTTCCCTAAAGGCTGGAAGCGGGACCCGGCTGTTAACCGGTGTGTTGCTCTATACTGTCCGGACTTTCCTTTCCCCGGCTATTGCGGGGAACGATAACCCGGTTTGTAATTAATGCAAAGTTAGGGGATTAAAAAGTCAGGGGTATGAGTTTCAGAAACCATTTAGGTAATCCGGCATTTTGATAACATTTAATTTATTAAACATCCTAAATACCATGCTACCATCTTTTGCAGAATTTATTATTTATCAGCTTTTATTTGCTGCCTTAAAGCTTTATTATTTTGAAAAGCCTCTTTATAATTAATCAATATCCCGATCGCCTTATCATTACAATTTTTTGGTTCCAGGTTGTCGTAATTATATTAAAGTTTGTATTTTAAAATTAAATTTCCTGTTGCAATCAACGTCTTTTTCCGGGTAAATATTATTATTAAGTTATACGCGGAAACTAATCATTGTTACCTGTGGAAGCCGTATATAATAAAATCCCAATAAAACTTAATTATCAAGGTTAACATTAACTCTCAATGCTTTTAATCCGGTCACTCCCTGCAGTTCTTCCAGGTGATACATTTCAATACCAGGTTGCAACAACTCTTTACTTTGAAGAAAGAAGATATACTCTTGGTATTCCTCAGCTTCTTTCTGATTAATATATACCATTGCTATTTTGCCAGGTTGAGTAAGACGCTCCCGTGTATCTTTTATCAGCGCCTTATCTATCCTCTTCTTCATAACCTCGTAACGGATATTATAGGAACCCTCTACATCAAAACGCCTTTCATCTTTTCTAAAACTTATCGAGATAAGCTGGTTGTGGATGAGTATGAGTTGTGTTGTTTCTAATGGTAATTTAAAGCGAGGCAATAATCTATGCGTAATTCGTGCCATCTCTGCCATAGATTGCAATTGCCACAACCGTATATTTTTAAGATATATCTGGCTAAAAGGATGATGCGGCGCCATAGATTGACCAATGTAGATATTATACTCCACTCCGTCTGTTCTGTACTTTTCAAAATAATGCGGATATGATTGTTGCAAAACTTCCTCCTGGTCTTCCAGGTACTGAAGCAAAGCCTGGTTAATAGAAGCCAGGGTTTCTTCATACTCATTTCTATAATGATAAAGCGGCCCTGAACAATCTCTGCAGGTTGAAATAATTTTCAGTTATTGATCTTGCATTGCTATTGCTATTTTCCAGATGGCAAAACACAGACTCTGCTTCGTTCCTTAAAAATTCATTGATATGCATTTCATCATCAGGAAGTAATCCATTTTCTATGGACCGCATGAAATTCGCGTTTTTGAATTTTAATCCTTCAAGAAAATTAAGTTGAACTACCGATTGCAGGCGGGCAAGGGTTTCATCTATTAAATGCAAATGTTGTTGTAGATCTTTTTGTATAGCATGGTTTCTTTCTACTGAGGAATTGCGGATATCAATAGCGCCATAAAGAGGATAAACATTGTCAAATATTATTTTACCGGTTTCAGTGGCTGAGCCATTCTTCTTAAGAAATTCCCATGCTACTTCCGAAAATTTCCATTCTACCGAAGGCTGCAGTGCAGTAAATTTTTCTTTTACCAGTAATTCTATTTTATCATGAAATGCATCCTTGTTTTTAAGCATTGCCAGCGATAATAAAGGTATTGCCGGCTCAAGCCTTGTCATTACTTCATGGGTTAATGAATTAGGCACACCAGATGACAGCTCCAGCATACCAAGAATTCCATCACTGTTTTGCATCGGGTAAAAAATATAGCTCCTTGTTCCTGTTTCAAAAATTGGCTTTAAAAAAGCAGCAAAACCCAGTAAGTTTTCGCCTACATTAGTTATCGGCATTGGTTCCGGATTTTGTTTTTGAAAAGCCAGAAAATTATGAAAATCAGTTACGCTCTGTTCATCATCTGCCCGCCAGTGTTTTCCAAGAAGGCTGTGCATTGTATATTCTTCGTTAAGTAAAAAATTATCATTGATCTTTACAAAAGGCATTAGTCCAATTTCTACGTCATTCAATCCAACCAATGCCTGTACAACTTCTTTAAGTTCGTTGATACTTCCAGAACAATCTCCCGGCCGCAGCAATATTTTTTTTATACACTCAAGAGACTCGGCTATCGTAACGTCTTCTGCCACCCATACACCAAACCCTTCAATGGCAAATAATTCCAAAGGCATTTTCTTTAACTGCAACTCCAGGTCAAGTATGCGAAAAGTATTTAAACACACGGCACAATCCTGTATTGGCGGAAGTTCTCCCTTCAGATGCACATCAATAAAACGCCGGTCATAATGCATTCTAAAATACCTTTTCATCCCTGTATCAGCATCGGTTACAGGGTAGATCAATTCGGGACGTTCATTAAGCTTAATACCGTAATATTTTTCAAGCACATGATCGTATATCATGGAACATTGAACCTGCTTCAGGTAGGTTTCAGAAATTTCGGAAGGTAACTTTAGATTTGTTTCGTCCTTATCAATAAAAAGTTTTCTAAACGATTCTGAATAAGAAAATATACTAAACTGGTAAGGGGTAGAAAGAGTAAAATTATTTTTTTGTTCGTCACTCACAACAGGAAAAATAACTGTGGAAAGCAGTTCCATTAGTTCGCCACGATCATCAATAATCTGCACATCTTTAATCTCCCGTAAAAGCTGCGGTTCTGCTTCAAATTTCCGGATAAGATACCTGTAAAAATCTGACCTTGTTCCTGAAGTAACAGTTAGTTTATCCTTTAAAAAATTAACGAAGGGAAGGAAAGAAATTTGACTATCAACAGCAGGCAATTTATTAATTATATCCCTGTCTGCAGAAAGCATTTTTACTTCTTTATGCGGCGTAAATGCGGGTATAATTTCTTCGATCATGATACAGGACTTGAGCGTTAAAACAATCTCAACATACGGCAACAATAAAGTTAAAGAAAAAAATATCGAAGGATTTATTTATGTTTTGCTATCTCGTTAGGGATTTTTAGCGCTTTAAGGCTTATTCAAAAAGTTCTAATTTATTTTTTGGTCTTCTTTTATCAAGCCACTTAAAATTTTTCAAATAAACTTTATCAGGGGGTATTTGTTTCATCGGATACATTATTCCGTGAACCTGGTTTACAAATTTTACTTTATTAAGCTCTCCTTTTAAAAAAAACATGTCAATAACATCCCCTGTTGAATTGTTCATCCCAACATAAGCGCTATCCCTGTCCTGCACATAATAAATACTTTCCGCCTTTTGCCCTCTTACTCTTGCATAGTCTATTGTACCATTTTTAAAATACCCATTTATTGTTTTACCGGCAACCTGGTTGTAAAATTCTTTATGGCTTTGATTTACTACCATGCCACTATCAAATACATACAGGCGTACCGGCTTTTTATTTTGGGTATACAAAAAAATGGTATCGCCGGTTACCTGGCTGTCGCCACTCCATACAACTGGCTGCTGAAATAACCGGAATACTGAATCCTGTCCGGAAAAAAATAAACTGTCACATACGCTCTGCAAAGAGTCATTAAAAATTCTTACATGATGAAAGGCTAAAAAATACCTCATCGTATCTGCTTTGCTCCCCTTCATTGCCTTTGTTGGTAATGTATCGGGGGGTAATGATTTAGGGGATAAAGATCTCTGCATAACAGCATCCATCTTTGCCGAATCGGCAACACCACTTGCTGTAATATCCCTTTTATTCAAATTACCTATAGCTTTTTGTTTAAGGGAATCTGGTTGTAAAGAGTCGTTTATAA
>JBDSFG010000352.1:0-23337 GCA_039919615.1 Ginsengibacter sp.
AATAAGGTTCACTAAAACTTTGAAAACTTTTTCGCTCTCCTGAATATTTAAAAGTATTCGGCATATCAACGTAAGGTAATATTATTTTAGGAAGACTGGCAGGTGGGACACCTACCAGGAAGATGGGCCTCTTTAGAAACATTGGAGAATATGGATGTTGAAAAAAATCTGAACTTTAAACCGGAATTAAGCCGCACTATTGCAGACCTTGCCCCAGGCGATGATATTAAAGTTGAACACCTGGCAGAAGCCATTCAATACCGTAGTTTGGATAGAGAGGGTTGGGCAGGGTGAGATTACTTTACTCTAAGTATTTTTTATAAAATTTAAATAAGGTTTTACTGCTTTATCAAAACTAAAATGTTTTGCTGCAGTTATTGCATTGCCTGCATATTCATCGTGATTATTCCGGATTTCTTTTATTGCTTCATTTATTTTTTGAGGACTCAGATCATCGATAAGAACTCCACATTTAAATTCTGTTACAAACTTAAAACCTATAATATCATTGCATACAACAGGAACGCCTGCAGCAAGGTATTTAAATAGTTTGCCCGAAGGTGCAGACTTATAATTGAAATGATTTATCCATTTTACCTGGAAATTATAAAAGCAAAATCCTATTTCAAATTGAGAAAAATATTTTACCAGGTCATCGTTCTCAATATATTCTTCATTAATGATTAAACGGCCATCAATTAAAAGATCTTTGTATGAGTTATTAATTTTTTTTCTATCGGGCACAGGTACAGCACCATTTACAGTTAGAGTTTCATCTTTGAAAATTCTTAAATACTCAAGGCAATGATAGAAACCAAATGGATCCCATGCCGTGCCGCCATATAATAATCCCTTTTTTAGAGAGCTATAAAAAACCTCTTTGTAAACAGGGGCATTTTGAATAAAGAAAACTTTGAATACTTTGCTTTTAAACAAATAATTAAGGCGCTCCTTACTTTGTATAATCACACAATTAACCAGCGTTGTATCAATTAGTGGCAATAAATTTTCTGCTATTCCTATTTCTAACGAAATAAAATCTACTCTCTGCTTTAATAAAGAACAATAAAATAAGTTTTTTATGTCAACAGCAATAATCCTTTTAAATTGATTAACCTGTAAAAGCTTTTTTAGCAGCCTGAACCTGTAATAATATTCCCTGAACTTAATTTTATTAGCGTTTAGTATTCTGGCCTCTTTGTTTTTTAAAGACAGAAAAGCAAAATATATTTTGTAAATGAATATTGGCTTCTTCTTTGTGCATTCATAATAAATAACATTTTTACCTGGCAATTTTTGATCAACAAATTTTTTAGAGGTCTCAGCTACAATGGTAACATCATAATCCCTGCTCAAAATATCATATAATTGATTTATTGTGGGTGAATAAGCCAGGTGCCAGCCATCGAAGAGGATAAGAATTTTATCTTTTTGTTGCATCCCAAATTATGAATTGTAGAAAAATTAGTATCTGAAATTTTATTGCCGGCAATGCATGCGATTAGTACAACTGAACCACGTATTGTATTCTTTTATAATTTAAATATCTGGTTTTGAATAATTATCAAACCAATCTTTATTTACAAAGATGGTATTAATATAAGTGTCAGCGTATATAAAATAACCTTTGCCTTGCATCAATATTATAATAGCAGTTATTTTGGGTTTTATATGCGTTATAGAATATTCACACGTCTCCACAATCCATACGGGTACGGGATACTTGGAAAAATTAAAGCTATTTAGTACAGCAAGATCTACACCTTCAACATCTAACGAGATCAATTGTGGAAGTGTATTATTTAAATGATCAGTAATAATATTTTCAATAGTCAATAATTGAATCTTTTTAATTTCTTTTAACTTATATCCGCTCAACTCCTGACGCATTAATGCCTCTTCTTTCGATAGAGTATTTACAGAGGGTTCATCAAAAATATAAAAATCAGCTTCGCCTGTTTCTTTATCACTTATTGCAGCTTGCACTACTTTATCGTTAGGCCTCGCCGCCTTTAATACCTTATTAAAAACAGGGTCAGGCTCTATTAAAACTCCCGTGCTTTTTTTGCGGTAAAATAAATAAGTGTTGTTGTATAACACAGGGTCATTGGCGCCTATATCTATGTAAGTAATTCTTTTAATGCCCATTGAGCCAAATAAAAAAAGCAGTATCCTGTCTTCACCAGCCTGTGCGTGAGAAAGCGGTAAAGACTTTATTAATTTTAAAAATATTTTTTTGAAAATGGCCGTTGAATTTAAGTGATTAAAAAATTGAGTTTTTCATCCTTGCAATTATACAATAATACTCCTATCTATTTCCTGAACAATTAAACAGGCCTGCAAATTTTTCTTATTTCATTTAACTGGCTCGGGTAAGATTTTTTTCTGAATGAAAATATCTTCTTCCTGTTTTTCAATAAAAAATAAAACAGTTCTATTCGATTCCCTTTTTGCAGATCCTCATATAATCTATATAGCTCCTTAAAAAATGCTGCTTCAGGATTTGGAACAAAATTTTTCATACACTCGATCCATTTTAATTTCTCTATATAATCCTGGTATCTTTTCTGTTTTGTTCTTGCCTTTGCCTTTAAGGGAAGAGTAGTGGTTTCTGCAGCCTCATGCTGACGATATGATGTAAGAGGTTCATCCAGGTATTTTATTTTGCCCAAACAGGCAGCCGTAAAGCCAAGCCAGATATCATGTTTGGCGCCTTCGGGCACAGGCAAAGCATGATCAATTAAATTCCTATTCATAAATATTGAATGTCCCCAAACACAATTACTCCAAACATAGCCTTGTAGTATATTGCAATTATATAATTTACGCAGGTCAGCAATTTTCTTTCCCAAATAATTATCTTCTTCATCAATAAGTTCTGAATCAGAAAATAATAATAATGCATCTCCAATATTATTCAGCAGCTTTTCTATCTTATTTGTTTTCCATATATCATCCTGGTCGCACAACGCAATAAATCTCCCATCACAAAGCGCTATAGCCTGCTGAAAATTTTTTACATAACCAACATTTTTCGTGTTGAATATTTTCTTTAACCGAGGATCGTTATAACTGTTTAAAATATCTTTCGTGTTGTCTTCAGATGCATCATCACAAATAACTATTTGCAGTTTAGCATGGGTTTGATTTAACAATGAATCAATTTGTTTTTTCAAAAATCTTTCGCCATTATAAGTACATAAAGCAATGGAAACAAGTGTATGAGTCATCTTATACTTATTATTCGGTTCAATGTTGTAATCGGCATTTTATTATAAGAGGCTTTTATATACCTCAAGATATTGAAGCGCTGTTGTATCCCAATTGAACTTTGCGGCGTGTGCCTTTATCTTATTTATTGGCATTGTTTTATAATATTCCTCCATTCCGCTATTAAATACCTGCCGCATATTTTCGGGATCAAAATTGTTGAAATACCATGCTGCATTGCCGCCTATCTCGGGTAATGAAGTTTCAGCAGAAATAAACACAGGCTTGCCAAAATGCATAGCTTCCAATACAGGTAAACCAAAGCCTTCAGCTATGGAAGGAAAGCAAAAGGCTTCGCAATTTTTGTATAGCCAGTACTTTTGTTTTTCTGAAACTGGTCCTATTAATTTTACCCTCGCGGCAACACCTTGTTTATTAGCCTCTGCGATAATTTTATCGCCATAGCCAAATGTATTAACACCAGCAATTATGAGCTCATAATCATTACCAACTAACAACGCCGGCAGTGTATGAAAATTTTTCCGTGGCTGCACAAGTCCTATTGAAAAAATAAATTTATTTGCCGGTTTATATGCAGGCTCGTCAAACTCCGGAAATTCAGGAGCATTACAACCATTATAAATCACTGAAATTTTTTTGTCGCCAAACTCTAGAAATTGCTTTGAATAATCAACTACAAATTGCGATATAGCCGTTAGATGATCTGCCCTGTTTATTCTTTGTTGTATTTGGTTCAGCAATCTTTTATTTCGTTTCAAATTCTCTTTTTCTTCGATTAGAAAACTTAGGTCGTGCAGTGTGAAAACATTTTTTGTACGCCTGTTAAAAGGACGATACCAGGATATTGAAGTTGTTACATGCCACAGATCAAACTGCTTTGTGTTGGGCATAAAATATTTGTCAATTGAACTATGTTCTTTATAATTAACAGCTTTCCCAAAAATTTCAAAGTTGTTTTTTCCCAGGTAAAAATTAAGGTCAAGATCATCCTCATACTGATGCCGTGCAAGGCTTTTACCAAGGTTATAGGAAAAAGTATATAACCCATTATATGGATTCTTATCCAGCCGGTGCATATCAATTAAAACTTTTTTCACTGCGGCAAATTACTAAATGGAGACGTTAGTGATAAATATTCATTGGTTTGCCATCACTTGCAGCAAAATATATTCTCTTAAATTTGCTTCATGAAATTATTACTCTCTTATTTAAAACCTTATAAATGGTTGCTGGCGCTTGCTCTTTTTCTGGCTGCTATTAACCAGGTTTTTTCGCTTCTCGACCCCTATTTTTTCGGAAAGATGTTCCAGGTATTTGGTGTTCATGCACATGAAACAGGATACTATGACAGCAAAAATATTTTTCATGCCACAGGTACAAGATCCCAGCCGGATTTTATCTGGGGCGTGCTTGGCTATCTTGGAATATTGGTCAGTGTAGCGATGATCTCCAGAATTGCAAAAGCTTTCCAGGATTATTTTGGAAATGTGATAGTGCAAAAGTTTGGCGCCAAACTTTTCACCGATGGGTTGCGCCATTCTCTGCGGCTTCCCTTCCAGGAGTTTGAAGATCAGCGCAGTGGAGAAACGCTAAGCATACTTACTAAAGTTCGCACTGATACAGAAAAATTTATTGTGTCTTTTATCAATATTTTATTCGGGCTTTTGGTAGGCGTAATATTCGTTTCTATTTACTCCTTCACATTACATTGGTCTATAATGCCGGTGTATTTTGGGGGTATTGTTTTATTATCACTACTAACGGGTTTTTTAAGCAAAAGAATAAAATCTATACAAAAAACAATTGTTAAGGAAACAACTATGCTTGCCGGAACAACCACCGAAAGCCTAAGAAATATCGAACTTGTAAAAAGCCTTGGCTTAACTGACCAGGAAGTAAAAAGGCTTAACAATAACACCTATAAGATCCTGGGGCTGGAATTAAAAAAAGTAAAAAGTATCAGGAGCTTAAGTTTTATACAGGGAACGTTTGTAAATGCCTTGCGGCAGGTAATAATGTTTATGCTGATGTGGCTCATCTTCGGAAACCTTATTCTTCCCGGGCAACTGCTTACGCTCACATTTTACTCCTTCTTCATTTTTGGCCCGTTACAGGAGATAGGGAATATTATCATCACCTACAGAGAAGCGGAAGCATCATTAAATAATTTCCACAACCTGATGATCAAGCTGCCCGAGCAAAAGCCCGACTCGCCACAAAACATTGGAAGTATTGAAGAACTTGAATTTCAGAACGTAATCTTCAAGCACCAAAGTGCCAGCCTGCCTGCATTAAACAACATCAGCTTTGATGTAAAGACCGGGGAGACGATTGCATTTGTTGGGCCATCTGGTTCAGGAAAAACTACCCTGGTTAAACTGCTTGTGGGTTTATACAGGCCAGCAGAAGGGAACATTTTATACAATGGCGTAGATGGAAATGATATCGAATTTGATAAACTTCGCACTCAAATCGGGTTTGTAACGCAGGATACTCAACTGTTCGCAGGAACGATAAAAGAGAATTTATTGTTTGTAAATCCATTGGCAACTGATGAGGCAGTTTTAGATGCACTTAAGAAAGCGTCCTGTTATAATTTATTGGCGAGAGCGGATAAAGGACTTGATACATTGATCGGTGAAGGCGGCATAAAAATATCTGGTGGAGAGAAACAAAGACTCTCAATAGCCAGGGCTTTACTTCGTCATCCTCACCTGCTGATATTTGATGAGGCCACTTCTTCATTGGATTCATTAACGGAGGAGGAAATTACCAACACGATCAAAGAAGTATCATCTCAGCAGGAACAAATAACCATTTTAATTGCACACCGCCTTAGCACTATTATGCATGCCGACAGGATTTATGTGCTGGAGAAAGGAGAAGTGGTTGAAACGGGCACACATGAAAGCCTGGTTACCAAAATGGGATTGTATTATGCCATGTGGCGGCAGCAAATCGGAGAAAGAAAAAAGCTTGCGGAACAACCTAAACAGGCTGTGTTGAACTAAGACTCTCTTTGTAACCAGTGCAGAAAAGAACGGTAGGTTTTATGTGATCTTTAAACAATGATAATAGAAAAAAAACCTAAACCAAATATGCTGTGGAGCGTGCTTACCATGCGTTGCCCACGTTGCCGCAGGGGCGATATGTTTAGGAGCAGCAACGCCTACAAAAAAATAAAGCTCTCTCACATTTTTGATATGTACGACAACTGTCCTGTGTGCGGCCAAAGATTTGATATGGGTGAACCCGGTTTTTGGTACGGCACCGGGTATGTGAGTTATGGCCTGGCTGTAGCAATATCTGGGGCTACGTTTATTGCATGGTGGGTTTTAATTGGAGTATCATTTAATGACAACAGGGTATTTTATTGGTTGACTGCAAACTCCATTCTACTTGTTGTTCTGCAGCCCTGGATGATGCGGTTAAGCCGGGCCATCTACGTTTACTTTTTTGTGACTTACGATGAAAATTATGAATCAACAAAGGCTACAAAGTTTGATTATTGATTTTATCCAATCTTCAAAAACAACCATATGCAGGAAAATATTAATCCCCGACCCCGGGTTATCCGGCACATTTTAAAAGATGATGGACAATTTCCTAACAGCGGGCTATTTCTGCTTATTTATAAGGATGCTGTAAAGATGCCGGAAGATGATTCATCCATATTTAAAAAAATATTTGAAAGCAATGACTGGAAAAATACCTGGGTGAACGGAATATTTGATTACCATCATTATCACAGTATTACCCATGAAGTGTTGGGAGTTTATGCCGGTAATGCAAACGTACAATTTGGCGGCCAAAGCGGTATCCCGGAAAATGTTTCCAAGGGTGATGTAATAATTATCCCTGCTGGTGTAGCGCATAAATGCAACAGCGCTTCTCACGATTTTAAATGCATCGGCGCTTACCCTGAAGGAATGGATTATGATATAAGAAAAGGTGATCCTTCCGACCGCCACGAGGCAGATGAAAATATAAAAAACGTAAAGTTGCCTGAAGCCGATCCTGTTTATGGGTTGAGTGGACCGCTAATACTTAATTGGGAAATGTGGTAAGGGCTGCAGGAATTCTTATCTAATTTGTGATTTCACCGTTGGCTTCCAGAAAAACAGCTATGATCTTTTTTGTGTTGGTGTTTGCCCCCAATTGAATAATTATCTAATGCGACATTAATTTATTACCGGCACATTTTTTTCTTCATGCTTTGCCGACCCGCCACGGAATATACGATAGATAGACGCAAGTATAAAAATTCCACCAAGCACAACTACTATTGAAGAGCCGGCAGGAAAATCATAATGAAATGAAAAATTGAGTCCAAAAAAACCACCAAGTACGCTGATAATAAGAGAGATTACCAAAACCCATCCTTTATTATTTGTGATCATAATGGCCGACACGGCCGGGATAATGAGGTAAGAAAAAACAGGAATTACGCCATTAATTTTTACCGCAAAAACAATCGCAAGGCCTATCGAAATATAAAACAGAAAGTTCCAGATATTGAAAATACCAACAAGATGATTTTCGCCATTAGCAAATGATTCTGTAAGGTCAAAAAATCTTCTGAAAAAAATTACCTGTAAAAGCAGGATTAACCCAAAAACAGTTCCTATCAATGCTATCTGTTGCCAGCTTACCGATAAAATATTTCCGAACAAAACCTCCTGGATATCGGAATCGCCATGAGCAGTTTTAGAGATGAATAATACAGTAAGTGCTGAGGCAAAGGCATAAAGAATTCCTATTATTGCTTCCTGCTTTAATCTCTTATCACGGATGTTAATAAAGGACATAAGCAATGCTCCGCTTAAGGTAAAAATTAATGGAATAGAAGTGAGGCCTGTTCCGATAAACGCAGCGAAAGCAACACCAAGTGAAGATATTTGTCCAAGGGCAAGATCAACAAAAACAATTCCTCTGCCTACAACATGTACTCCCATAAACGACAATAGAATTCCGGTAATAACTGCTGCAGTAAAGGCCTGAAGCATGAATGGCAATTGAAACATCTCGAACATACTCCCAAAAATTTAAAATTAAATATAAGGCACTTTCGCTATTTCAGCGCCTCTGTTAAGTGGGCAACATTGTAATCAAACAGATCGAAATAAGTTTTTATAGTTGGAAATGCACCGGTAGAAGTAGCCATCGTCAATTCTTTTACACCTGTTTGTTTTGCCACTACATCAGATGATGATGTGGTAAAATAAGGCGATGATATAATAATTTTTATATGATTGGCCTGCACCTCTTTTATAACCTTAACGAGCTGAGAAGGAGAAGGTGGAATTCCGGGCTTGGGTTCCATAAAATCTACAATCTCCAAACCGAAACGCCTTTCAAAATATACCCACTCATTATGGTATGCAATTATTTTTGTTCCCTTGTAGGGCGCCATCTTATCCTGCCAGTCTTTTAGCCTGGCATCTACCTGGCTAAAGAATTGATGAAGATTTGCCTCATAAAAAGATTGGTTCTGCGGATCCACCCGTTCCAGGCCATTGGCTATATTTCTTGCAATAACTTTTCCGTTTAACGGATCCAGCCAGTAGTGTGGATTTCCATAGATATGTATGTCGCCCTCACCCCTGTTTGCTACAGAAGGAACCTGGTACAACCCAACTCCCACGGATGCATCCACATAACCTGGAGACCCTTTTTGAATTTTACTGTTTCTTGAACTGGTGAGTAGTTGAGGCGACCACCCTGTCTCAAGATCAAGACCAACGGTTACAAACAGATCAGCGTTGGAAAGACTGATAATATAACTGGGTTTAGGATCAACGAAGTGAGGATTTTGATACCCTGTTGCTATAGACACTACAGACACCTTATCACCACCAATTGTTTGTGCAATACTTTTCATATCCGGTGTGGTGGTAACTACTTTTATTGTGCCTGCATTAGTAAAAGTTGCAAGAAGAAAAAGCAGGAAAGCAGAAGTAATTATTTTTTTCATAATGTTTTTATTACGTTTATATATTAATATTGATGTGCGCCATGAGCGCCAATTACAAAGATCCATCTGAGCCAGCCCTGGTAATATCTGCGGCCAATATTATCATCAGTAGTTTTGCCTTCAAATTCCATTTTTGAGAACTCAGTTGCCAGCCATCCCGCAGTTAGAGAATATGCTTGTTCTTTGATCGTTTTATCATAAGGTTTTTGTGCATAATCATAGCGGCCTGTTAAAAACCAGCGTTTGGATATTTGATCCTCGATAAAAGAATACAATCCAAATGAGTTCATTGAACCGGACAGGGAATCCTTTGCGTTACCAAGATAAAATTCGCTTTGCCATGTGAGGGATTTATAAGTATTCATCGTAAGCGGCTTCCATTTATAAGTAAGATCAGCAGCAGCCATATTAGTAACCCTTTGAAAAATATTTGGGCCTGAGATGCCGGTTAGTCCCAACTCCAGCGTAGCATTATCGCTAAGGGTAAAAAAGTTTTTTAAATGGGAGAGGTATAAAAACCGGTTGCCTTCACTTCGTGTAAAAGCAGGCGCTTCGGTTAGGCCGGAAGTAGCCTGGAATGTTAGCTCCTGGTAAAAAGCCTTGTTAGGAACCAGCCAACTCAATGAGGCGCCTTCATCGTTTAAGCCTTCTTCTCCAAAATAATTTACATAGGCATTTGGAAGATCAATGAAAGGAAGTGCATGTGGATGAACAGGATTTATTCTACCTACAGCCTCCCTGAATTTTCCAACTTTCAGTTGCAATTTTGCCGGCAGAGCAAGCGTAGTTAAATATCCTTCTTCAACCTGGGCTCCATATTTATTTGTCTCCGGGTCTCTTCCGAAGGATATAAAAAAATCAGCCCGTATATATGGGTCCACAACGGCCTGTAAAGAAACTTCTGTTTCGTTAAGATAAGCGTCAAAATTTCTTTTACCCTTACTTATATATGAACCCTGAAAATCACCCACCACTCCTATATCCGGGTTAAATGTAAGCGACGAACGGGTTTGCTGCGGAGGCGCTTCAGTACTTTGCATCTGCGCCTCTATCTGTTTTAAAAGTGCAGAGTCTGCAGCAGTGCTATCTGCAGAAACCTGGGCGGTAAGGTATTGAGTGATAAAAGCGAAAATTAAAATCAGCACTATGCTATAAAAAAACTGTTTGATATTTACGGAAAGGTTTGTATAAACTAACATGTAAACCTTGATTTATGCTGAAAGATAATTTGTAACAATGTTGCAAATATATACTCATAATGAATAGTAAAATTGTTAATGATTATAATTTTTAAAATCTTTATATACCTACAGCAATGCTTACTAATACTAAGTTTGAGGATAAAGAGGATGAAAAATTATCTCAACTGATTCTATCTGTATAAAAAATAATAGTAGCATTGTATCTATGTCTCACGAACACCATCATCACACAGCAGCATCTTTTAAAATGAATACAGCTTTTATTGTAGGTATATCTTTAAATTTTGTGTTTGTTTTGATAGAGGTTATTTCGGGATTGATCAATCATTCCTTATCACTTCTTTCGGATGCAGGGCATAATCTTGCTGATGTAGGTTCACTTGCTCTTTCTTTATTTGCATTTAAATTATTAAAAGTAAAATCGAACGATCAGTTTACCTATGGTTATAGAAAGACATCCATTCTTGTTGCGTTGTTCAATTCAATGATCTTATTAATCTCCATCGGTATCATTGCATACGAGGCAATGCAAAGATTATTTAACCCCCAACCTGTTGAAGGGTTAAGCATTGCTTTAGTTGCAGGGATAGGAATTGTGATAAATTTCACCACCGCTATTATGTTCTTTAAGGGTAAGGAAGATGATCTGAATATTAAGAGCGCTTACCTGCATTTAATGTCTGATGCCTTAGTATCACTGGTGATTGTAATAGGGGGTGTAACTATTTATTATTTGAAGTGGTTTTGGGTAGATCCTTTATTGGGGATTCTTGTAGCAGTAGTTATTCTTTGGAGCACATATCGTTTGCTAAAAGACAGCCTTCGCCTTTCCCTTGATGGCGTGCCGGCAAATATTAATATTGCTGATATTAAAGAAACTACCTTGAAAGTAAAGGGTGTGGTGAATTTATATCATATACATATTTGGGCAATGAGTACCACAGAGAATGCCTTAACAGCGCAGTTGGTTTTATCGCCTGACATCACCATAAATGAAGAACAGAAAATAAAGTCTGAAATAAAGCATGCCCTGGAGCGCAAAAATATTCATCATGTGACGCTGGAAACACAAAGAGAAAATGATACTTATGAAACAAATAACTGTGATAATTTTACCATAAACTAATGCTGACTGGTAACTCCTGATTTTATTAAAACCTGCAATGCTTGAAACCTCTGTTAATTATTTGGATTTTATTTTTTGGCTTAAAATCCAATTGCCAGGTCGCTCCCCAAACCAGGGGCAAATTATTTATCATTGGAGGCGGCACAAGTTCATCTGTTCTTATTTTAAAATTAATTAAGACTGCACGGCTTAATAAAAAAGATCACATAGCAATATTGCCGATGGCCGGTGAAGAGCCCGACTCATCTTATTACTACGTTAAAACTCAGCTCCAAAATTTTTGTGACAATGTTATTGCCAATTTAAATTTTACGACCGATAAACTAAATGATAAACAATGGCTCGATTCAATAAAACATGCTAAATTAATTTTTATAACCGGTGGGGATCAAAGCCGTTTTATGAAATTGGTATTGAAATCGCCATTATATGCCGCTATTCATACAGCTTATAAAAATGGATCAACCATTGCAGGTACAAGCGCAGGCGCTGCTGTGATGTGCAAACATATGATAACAGGTAATCAATTGTTGGGTGATACAACTTATACTGAAACCTTTGATAAGCTATGGAATAATAACATTGAATTTGGTGAAGGTTTGGGACTATTGAAGTCTGTTATAATTGATCAGCATTTTGTGGTAAGAAGCCGGTACAACCGTCTGCTATCTGCTTTAGCTAAATTTCCAGATTTTATAAGTATTGGCATTGATGAATCGGCAGCAATAATTGTAGATCAAAATAAAATTACAGTTGCCGGAGAAGGCCAGGTAGTTAAATTATGTTGCCCTAAAAAGTTGCCTGCAAAAACAACAAATTCCCTGATAAAATTTGAGGATGCTCTATTGAGCATTTATACTTCCGGGGATAGCTTTGAAATAAAAAGATAGCTAACTTCTCAGGGAATTAAGACTAAATAATTTCTGATAAAAATCAATTTATATTTTCGATAACCCCTGCAATACCCTGCCCTCCGCCAACACAGGCGGTTACAATACCATATTTTTTGCCAAGCCTCTTCATATCATTTATTATTTGTATGGTAAGTTTGGCACCTGTACAGCCCAGGGGATGGCCTAAAGCAATTGCTCCTCCATTTATATTTACAGTTGCAGGATCCAATGCTAATTTGTTTATTACCGCTAATGCCTGTGAGGCAAATGCTTCATTTAATTCAACCAGGTCAATTTGTGAAAGATTCATGCCTGCCTGCTGTAATGCTTTGGGCACTGCCTCTACAGGCCCAATTCCCATAACCCTCGGATGAACACCTGCACTGGCACATGAAACCAACCTGGCAATTGGTTTTAATCCTAATTCATTCATCATTTTTTCGCTCATCACAATTACAAAAGCAGCGCCATCACTTGTTTGTGAAGAGTTACCGGCAGTAACAGTGCCACCGGCTGCAAATGCAGGTTTTAATTTAGAAAGCGCTTCTATTGTGGTATCCGCTCTAACACCTTCATCAGTTTCAACTACAAAATTTCTTTTTTGCTTTTTCCCTTTCTCATCTACATAAATTTCTTCAACATCCATTGGTAAAATCCCGTTTTTGAAATATCCATTGGTTATTGCGTTCAAGGCTTTTTTATGGGAGTTATAACTGAACTCATCCTGTGCCTCACGGGAGATATTGTACTCCTTTGATACGGCCTCGGCAGTTAGCCCCATGCCTAGATAATAATCGGGTGTTGAGGACGCAACAGCGTACGCCGGAACAGTTTTCCATCCTGCTGTTGGTACCATGCTCATGCTTTCGGTTCCACCGGCAACAATACATTCAGCCTGCCCACTCCTGATCTTTGCCGTAGCAATTGCAATAGTTTCCAGGCCGCTTGCACAGTAGCGGTTAACCGTCATACCCGGCACTTCAATTCCCAATGCCCTTACACTTATCATTCTTCCCACCTGTAATCCCTGTTCTGCTTCAGGCACAGCATTGCCAACAATTAGGTCATCTACTCTTTTACTATCCAATTCAGGAACCGATGCCAGCAATCCTTTAATCACATCCACAGCCAGATCATCAGGACGATAAAATCTGAATCCGCCACGTTTAGCTTTTGTAACGGCGGTTCTGTATCCTGCTATTATATATGCTTCCATCATTTAAAATTTTCAGTGTCATGCAATTTAATACATAATATAAAGTATGCCCAAAACAGATCATTAAAAAAATCCTAATCCTCCAATGATTGCCATAAATCTTAAAAATCCCGGTTGAGATATTATCTTCGCAACACTTCATGTACAAACTTCTTCGCAACATTTTATTTCTATTTGATGCAGAACAGGTGCATTATTTTTCGATGAATATTTTAAGAGCTATATCTAAAGTCAGCTTCTTAAAAAATATTATAAAGAAGCTATATCAACCCAAAAATATTGTGACACAAGTTTTTGGTTTAACATTCAAAAATCCTGTAGGGTTAGCTGCCGGCTTTGATAAAAATGCCATTTATCTTTCTGAATTAGAAACACTTGGTTTTGGATTTATAGAAATTGGAACAGTAACGCCTTTGCCACAGGAAGGAAATGATAAGCCAAGGTTATTTCGATTACCAAAAGACAAGGCGTTAGTAAACCGGATGGGATTTAATAATGAGGGCGTAAGAATTGTTGCAGGAAGATTGAGGAAATGGAAAAGTACTAACAACCAACAAACAACAAACAACGAACAACGCCTTATTATAGGCGGAAATATTGGTAAAAACAAAGTAACTCCAAATGACGAGGCATGGAAAGATTACGAGATATGCTTTAGAGAATTATTTGATTGTGTAGATTATTTTGCAGTAAATGTAAGCTCTCCCAATACACCCGGCTTAAGGGAGCTGCAGCAAAAAGATTCTTTGAAAAAAATTCTATCCAACCTCCAACTAATCAATCAGCAGAAAGAAAATCCAAAACCATTACTGCTGAAAATTTCTCCTGATCTTACCAATCAAGAGATTGACAATGTGATTGATCTTGCCTTAGAAACAAAATTAAACGGAATAGTAGTTGCCAATACAACAACTCAAAGGGAGAATTTATTATCAGATTTATTTTTGCTAAGTAAAACAGGTGCAGGAGGCTTGAGCGGAGAACCTTTAAAAAATATTTCTACCACCTTGATAAAATATATATCAGATAAAACAAAAGGGCAGATAACCATTATTGGAAGCGGTGGAATTTTTACAGGCGCTGATGCGGACGAAAAGACCAAAGCCGGAGCAGCGTTATTGCAGGTTTGGACTGGCTTTATTTATGAAGGCCCTTCAATAGTAAAAAATATTTGTAACACTTTTATGCATAGAAAATAATATGGAACCATTATTCACAGGCGAAAATATTGTAAGCTTATTTACGCTGGCTGTGCTGGAAATTGTATTGGGTATAGACAACGTAATTTTCGTAAGTATCATCATGGGCCGCCTGGATAAAGCCCGGCAATTAAACGCCCGGAGAATTTGGATGATTGCGGGCATAGCGGTAAGAAGCGGACTGCTTATAGCTTTAGGCTGGCTGGTAACCAACGGTAATCATGAACTTTTTAGCATTTTTGGTAAAGGCTTTAATTTAAGAAGCCTTGTTATGCTTGCCGGAGGGTTTTTTCTTTTGTATAAAACCGTAAAAGAAATTCATGAGAAACTGGAAGGGGAAGATCCCGATACTTCAGGTTACCAAAAGAGAGCGCCAGCCATATTCAGCGCTGTAATTACACAAATAATCCTGGTGGATCTGGTGTTTTCATTTGATAGCATAATAACTGCGGTAGGTATGGCGAGGCGTATTGAAGTTATGATCGCTGCGGTAATAATTGCCATGATAATAATGTTCATTTTTTCGCAGCGCATCAGTGATTTTATTCATAAACACCCCACTTTAAAAATGCTTGCTTTATCTTTTTTGGTTATGATAGGAGTAGTATTGCTTATAGAAGGATGGGATGCCGAAAAAGCGCATGACCTTCATTTAAAGAACTATGTTTATTTCGCAATGGGATTTTCGTTTGGCGTTGAGATGCTGAATATGTGGATGCGTAAAAAGAAAAGCACACCTGTGGAATTGCATGAGCCGCATTTTAGAAATGCAGGTAAAGAGGAGGATGATATGGCTAATTGAAAATCTTTTTTAATAATCATTCAATAATACACAAGCCACTATCCCTGCAGTTTCTGTTCTTAAACGTGTATTCCCTAATGATACAGGAATAAAATTATTTTGCACCGCAGCATCAACTTCGTCTTTTGTAAAATCACCTTCGGGGCCGATAAGAATTAATTGGTCACCCGTAAGCAGGGTTTCATTGCTGAACTGCTTCTTTTCTTCGTCAATACAATGTGCAATATATTTTGTTTGATGAGAAGAACTAATGACTAATTCCCCAAGTTTTACCGGCTCGCTTAATAAAGGCAGCCATACCTGTTGAGATTGCAACATTGCGCTTATAAGAATAGCTCTCATTCTTTCATACCGAAAATGTTGCTTTTCGGTACGCTCACAAACGAGGGGAATAATACCCGAAACACCAATCTCAGTCGCTTTCTCCAGGAACCATTCAAAGCGGGATTTGTTTTTTATTAAAGAGATAGCAACGGTAATTTTTTTGGGCGGCTTTGGCTGATGGGTATTGGTAATTACTTTTACTTCGGCGGCTTTCTTGTGTTCATAAATAATCTGGCAGGTTAACATATGTCCCTTACCGTTTGTTAACCGGAACTCCTCGCCTTTCTGCATTCGTAACACTTGTATAACATGCTTTGAAGTTTCTTCACTTAATACAAATGTTGATTGGGAGGTAAGGTTCTCTTCAAAAAAAAATGGTACAGGCATTATAATTATAAGAATGAAATATCTCAAAGCAAACAATTGGTGATTTCCATATCCCAAATGATCCTCTTATTTATTTAAAAAACTCTCTTTATTTTTTGAAATTATAATTTTTATGGTGACAAGCAGCACACCTACTACCATTATGCAAAATGCAAAGGGTAATATTTTATCAGCATAAACCTGGCGTGTAATTTTTGACCAATACCCAAATAAGTATAATAAAACACCAAAGAGCAATATTGAAATAATATACTTGTACTTCATAAATCATGAACATTATAAAAGATAGGCCAACAAAAAATGCATAGAACAATTATTTTACCTTGAACATTTCCTCCACCTTCCAGGGAGATAGAGAGGTTTTTAAAAAGGTGTTTCATCATCAAACTCTCCATCATTCATTTTGCTGCCTTTTTGAATATAGAGTTTTGCGCCATCGCCATCAATATCTTTTACAGGTTTCCAGCTTCCCCCGGCAGGAAGAGAAGAATCAAAATCACCGTCTTCTTCAACAAATTTTTGTATATGCAACAGGGCTTTTAATTTTATTGTTTCCAATTGCCCGTTCCTGTGCTTGGCAATACGGATATGGGTTTCGCCTTTATTGCTCTCACCAAGTTCATTTGAAGTTATGTCATAATATTCCGGCCTGTACATAAACATTACAAGGTCACTATCCTGTTCAATTGCACCACTTTCTCTTAGATCACTAAGTTGGGGCATTTTGTTTCCCTGGCTTCTTTTTTCAACTTCCCTGCTTAACTGGCTTAGCGCCACGATGGGGATTTGCAGTTCTTTTGCCAGCCCTTTAAGATCTCTTGATATTCTACTGATCTCCTGCTCACGATTGCTGTTGCGATTCTCACCAGTACCACTCATTAATTGCAGGTAATCAATAATTATCAATCCTACATTATGTTTATTTTTTAAACGCCGGCATTTAGCTCTTAGTTCAAAAATATTTAAAGCAGCAGTATCATCAATATGAATAGGGGCGGAAGCAAGACGCTCTATACCTTTCTTATATAACTGCTTCATCTCATGCTCTTCCAGCCGGCCCCTTGAAATTTTCTCCAGCCAGATCTCGCTTTCTGCACTTAAAATTCTTTGCACTAACTGGCTGGCGCTCATTTCCAAAGAGAAGAAACCAACAGGGGTTGGTTTAGTTGGATGCAAGGCAGCATTTCGGGCAAGGTTTAAAGCGAAGGCCGTTTTACCCACTGAAGGCCTTGCGGCAAGTATTATAAGATCAGATGCCTGCCATCCGTACGTAATTCTATCTAATATCGGGAATCCGGATGGCACCCCTGTAATTTCATCCTGGCGGGTTCTCAGATCTTCTATCCGGGAAATTGTTTTTACCAGTATGGTATCAATACTGGCATAGTCTCTCCGGAGGTGATTATTGGTTATCTCAAATAGTTTGGTTTCGGCTTCATCCAGTAAATCAAATACATCGGTACTATCTTCATAAGCATCACCTATAATTTCACTGCTTATACGTATCAATTCACGTTGAATAAATTTTTGCAGAATTATTCTTGAATGAGCTTCAATATTAGCTGAAGAAACCACGGCATTAGTAAGCCTGGTTACATAATAGGGACCGCCAACGAGGTCAAGTTCCTCTCTGAATTTTAGCTCTTCAACAACAGTCAGCAGATCTATGGGAGAATTTTTCTGCTGCAGCCCCTGCATAGCCCGGTAAATTCGCTGGTTAGATTCTACATAAAAGCAATCAGGCTTAAGAATTTCAACTACGGTATCAAAGGCGCTTTTTTCCAACATAATGGCTCCAAGTACTGCTTCCTCGAGGTCTTTTGCCTGAGGAGGAACTTTTCCGTACATCATTGAGCCAAGATCCAGAGAGCCACTTTTCCTCCTGACTTTTCTGTCTTTATTTAGGTTCGTAAGATCCATGTTAGTTTTAAGCAAGGTTTAAAAGTCACGTCAAATAAAATCCTGCATCATCGAAAAATTGTGCAGGGCGGCTAAGTTAATTGACTAAATCCTATTTAAAGAAATTGTTACGCCTTTTAATTTATCACCACGATATCAACACCATTGTACACTTATTTAAAAGGTTTCCAACAGACTTTTTTTGCTTTTACACAAATTTAAGAAATTGTACTTTTTTTTAGAACAAGGAAATACAAAAAAATGTGCGAAAAGAATTCGTGGTTTATTTAAGAATCTTTCACCAAAAATGTTATGTTTTTTGAATAAGGATTCCTGGAAATTATTGGTATGTATTTGAAACTTTGATGATAGCAGCCATGAGTATGAAGTTTAGCTGCTTTCTCTCATCTTTCCTTAATTTTGACCGCTAAACTTTTTACTTCTTAAAATTTAAAATGAAAATCAGCTACAATTGGCTAAAGGAATTTATACCCGGTATACCAGAACCGCAAAGCTTGAGCAACATACTAACCGCAGTAGGTTTAGAGGTGGAGAATATTGAACATTTTGAAGAGATAAAAGGAAGCCTAAAGGGTTTAGTGGCAGGAGAAATACTGAAATGTGAGCAACATCCCGAAGCCGATAAATTAAAAGTTACAGAAGTTGATACCGGTAACGGAAATATCCTCCAAATAATTTGTGGTGCAACAAATGCAGGTGCACGGCAAAAGGTAGTAGTGGCGCCTGTAGACTCAACCATATATCCCTTTACAGGAGAACCAATTACTTTAAAAAAAGTAAAAATAAGGGGAATAGAAAGCGATGGAATGATTTGCGCTGAAGATGAAATTGGGATAAGCGGTAATCATGAGGGAATAATTATTTTGCCGGATAATATTGTAACAGGTTCAAGAGTGGCAGATTATTTTAAGCCCGGAAATGATTGGATATTTGAAATAGGTCTTACTCCAAACAGGATTGATGCGATGAGTCATATAGGTGTAGCGAAAGATGTGCGTGCGTGGCTTTCTCATCATACAAAAAAAACCACACCAATACTTTCTGCCTTTAATAAGGAATTCAAAGCTGATAAAAATAGTTTACCAATAAGCATAATAATTGAAAATACCCAGGCTTGTGAGCGGTATACCGGTGTAAGCATCGCTAACATTAAAATTGAATCCAGTCCCAAATGGATGCAATTAAAATTAAAAAGCATTGGGGTAAGACCCATAAATAACATTGTTGATGTAACCAATTATATACTGCATGAAACCGGGCAACCCTTACATGCATTTGATTTAGGAGCTATTAAAGAGAATAAAATCATTGTAAAAAACCTGCCAGACAAAACAACATTTGTTACATTAGATGAAAAGGAAAGAAAATTACATCCTGAAGATTTGATGATATGTAACGGCCTTAACGAACCGATGTGCTTTGGAGGTGTATTCGGAGGACTGGAGTCAGGTGTAAAAAATTCAACTACGCAAATTTTATTGGAGAGCGCATGGTTTAACCCTTCTGTTATACGAAGAACTTCTTTACGGCATAATTTAAGAACTGATGCGGCTACCAGGTTTGAGAAAGGAGTTGATATTAGTAAAACGGCAGAGGTATTAAAGAGAGCCGCAATGCTAATAAAAGAATTGACTGGCGGCGAAATAACCTCAGAAATAATTGATGTATATCCAAACCCCAAACCTAAAACTTCCATCACCTTACAAAATGCCTATCTTAAAAAAATAACCGGAAAAGATTATAAGCGTAATGAGGTGATGAATATTTTGAAAACACTTGACTTTCAAGTTGAAAAAGACGATAGTAACTCATTAACAATTGCAGTTCCATTTAGTAAGCCTGATGTTACCTTACCTGCAGATGTTATAGAAGAAATTATGAGAATTGATGGCTTCGATAATGTAGAAATACCTTCTGTAATTACTATAAGCCCGGCTTTGGAAAGCAATATTACAGGATCAGCTTATAAAGAAAATATAGCACACTATTTAACAGGATCAGGCTTTTCAGAAATATTTACCAATTCAATTACAAACAGTAAGTACTATGACGATGCGGTTTTGGTAAATTCCGTAAAGATTTTAAATAGTCTCAGTTCTGATCTTGATATTATGCGTCCGTCAATAATGGAAACCGGACTGGAAAGTATTGTTTACAATCTTAACCGGAAAAACACTGACCTGCAATTCTTTGAATTTGGAAATACCTATTCAACTTCAGGCGCAGGCTATTATGACGAAAGTCAACACCTAAGTTTATTTATTTCTGGCAATAAAAATAATTTTAGCTGGAAAGAAAAACCTATGAAATCAGATTTTTATTTTTTAAAAGGAGTTTGCCAAAACATTTTTGGGCTTTGCGGACTAAGCGATCCAGAATATGCAATTTCAAAAGAGAATAATCTTGAATTCTGCCTTACTGTTTCTGTAAATGGTGAGGCAATGGGTAACTTGGGCATCATAAATAAAGGCGTTCTTCAAAAATTCGATATAAAACAACCTGTACTATTTGGTGATTTGAGTTGGGAAAATATTTTGAAGGCCTCAAAAAAGGCGACAGCGTATATTGAAATTCCTAAAGTTCCCGCAGTTCATCGGGACTTATCAATGGTTGTAAATAAAAATACCGCTTATTCACAGGTTGAAAGTATTATTAAAAATCTCAGCATTAATAAGCTTAAAAGTATAAAACTGTTTGATGTTTTTGAAAGTGAAAAGCTGGGGCCGGATAAAAAAGCCTTTGCTATAAGCCTGACTTTTATTGATACGGAGAGGACCTTAACCGATAAAGAAATCGACAAGTGGATTAATAGAATTATCGAATCTTTTAAAATTGAATTGAACGCTGAAATAAGAAAATGAATTAATGGTTACGCTGGAAGAACACATAAAAATTATAAATGATAAACTTCAGCAATTACTGAGGAAAAACGCCTCTTTACAGAAAGAAAATGAAATGCTTTCAAAGGAAGTACATCATTTGAAAGAACAGGAGAACAATTATAAGATTGAAGTTTTTTCTCTCACCCAAAAAGTAAACATTTTAAAAGCTGCCAGCGGTATTATGACTGAACTGGACCAAAGAGAATTTGAAAAACGGATTGATCAATATATAAAAGAAATAGACAAATGCATAGGCATGTTAAGTGAATAACTATGGCTGATGAACTGATACCTTTAAATATACTTATTGGCGATAGAACCTATCGCATTAAATCTCTTGCCAAAGACGAAGAACATATTCGTAAAACTTTAAAAACTATTAACAATAAAATAGTTGAATTTAAAGTCCATTTTGCCGGTAAGGATATGCAGGATTATATTGCTATGGTTTTGATTTGGTATGCTACCCAAATAAATTCTTCGGTTAATAACGATGAACTTGAAAAGCAATTTTCGGCAACGCTTGCAAAAATAGAACAGCAAATTGATAAGGTATTATAGTACAGCACCTTGTATTTTTTCCCTCCGCCAGTTTTTATTATCTTCGTTGATAAACCATCTCAATTAGCGATTATGCCTATAGAGAAATTTTATGCGATTGTAAACTACTTTAAAAAAGAATTCTTAAATGACACCAACAATAATATACATCATCATTGGAATAGTTGCCTTAATAGCCGGAATTGTATCAGGAAAACTACTTTTCTCAAAAAATACTAAAAAACAACTTCAAGAGGCTGATGAACAGGCACAAAAAATTATAGGAGATGCAAAAATTCAGGCTGAAACATTAAAAAAAGAAAAGCAACTAGAGGCTAAGGAGCGCTTTATTCAACTAAAATCAGAACATGACAAAGAAGTTTTTCAGAGAAATCAAAAGCTAAGTGAGTCTGAAAACCGAATAAAGCAGAAAGAACAATCTATACATCAAAAAGAACAAAACGTTGAAAAGCAGGTAAAAGAGAATGATTCAATAAAAGAAACGCTTAACCGGCAGATTGAAGTTGTAAATATTAAGAGAACTGAACTGGAAAAACACCAGGAAGAACATATAAGAAGGCTTGAGAAAGTAGCCGCTCTTACCGCTGAAGAAGCTAAAGCTCAATTAATTGAAAGCTTAAAACAGGAAGCCCATTCTCAGGCCCTTATAATTCAGCAGGAAATCGTAGATGATGCAAAGCTGAGGGCAAATAAAGAAGCCCGTAAGCTGATTATACAAACCATTCAACGCACAGCCTCTGAGCAGGCGATCGAGAATGCCATCACCGTTTTCAACCTGGAAAGTGATGAGATAAAGGGATCAATAATTGGCCGGGAAGGAAGAAATATTCGGGCTATAGAAGCTGCCACGGGCGTAGATCTTATTGTAGATGATACACCTGAGGCGATAATCCTTTCTTCTTTTGATCCTTTGCGCCGGGAAATAGCCCGGTTATCCCTTCAACGTTTGGTTACGGATGGCCGTATTCATCCAGCCCGTATTGAGGAAGTCGTGGAGAAAACGCGTAAACAATTGGAAGAACAGATAATTGAAATAGGCGAGCGTACCGTAATTGAATTGGGCATTCATGGCCTGCATAAAGAATTGGTAAGAATTGTGGGCAAGATGAGGTTTCGCTCTTCGTATGGCCAAAATTTATTAATGCATAGCCGTGAAGTTGCCAATTTATGTGGCATAATGGCCTCAGAATTAGGAATGAATGCGAAGCTGGCAAAACGTGCCGGCCTTTTACATGATATAGGCAAGGTACCAGATGATGAAACCGAATTAAGCCATGCTTTACTGGGGATGAAACTGGCTGAGAAATATGGGGAGAATCCGGCAGTTTGTAATGCTATTGGCGCCCATCATGATGAAGTGGAAATGCAATACGTAATCTCCCCTATTGTACAGGCGTGCGACTCAATGAGCGGTGCAAGGCCAGGAGCCCGCAGGGAAATAATGCAGCAGTATCTGCAACGGATAAAAGATCTCGAAAATCTTGCCCTGGCTTATCCCGGAGTGGAAAAAGCATATGCTATACAAGCCGGACGTGAACTAAGAGTGATTGTAGAAGCTGAAAAAGTTAGTGATGCTGATAGTGACAGGCTGAGTTTTGAAATAGCACAAAAAATTCAAAC
>JBDSFG010000202.1:0-3086 GCA_039919615.1 Ginsengibacter sp.
GAGTATTTGAAGAACATGAAACCTGGTAATTAGCACCACCAGAGCGATTGAGTTTTTCCTTTTAGATTTGTAAGTTGAAAATGAAAATTTGCTGTTATACCAGTTTATGTGGAACTTGAATAAAGGGCAGAGAATACCCAATTCTTTAAGAACTTAAAAATGAATGTAGCAGTTTTATTGTTTGACGATTTTGAAACGCTGGATGTGTTTGGCCCGGTAGAAATATTTGGCAGACTAAAGGACAATTATCAAATTTCATTCTATTCTTTTTTGGGCGGGCTGGTGAAAAATAACCATGGAGTAATAATCCAGACGGAAAATATTAAAGACTTAAAGAATGGCGCTGACATATTTCTTATCCCCGGTGGATATGGAACCAGGAAGGAAGTTGAAAATGCTATATTTATTAATAAGATCAGGGAGATTTCTCAATTAAGTAAATTTGTGCTTACGGTATGCACAGGAAGCGCATTACTTTCCAGAACAGGACTGTTAGATGGCAAAAGGGCAACCTCAAATAAAAGAGCTTTTGATTGGGTAACGACTCAGGGCAAAAATGTTAATTGGATAAGAAAAGCCAGGTGGACCAAGGATGGGAAATTTTATACTTCTGCGGGTGTGAGCGCCGGTATGGATATGAGCCTGGGGTTGCTAAACGATATTCATGGAATTGAATTTGCCAGGAAGGTAGCTTTTGAAATAGAATTCAACTGGACAGAGAATATGGAACATGACGAATTTTATGAACAGTAATGGTAATAATAAAGTCGTTTCTATAAAGAACAGGTTGATAAACAATAAATGTTTGCATGCAGAGAGTGGCAGATTGTTAAAGAAAAATTCAAAATACGTGGTATGAATAAAATAAATAAATCCGATGAGTTAATCAGTGTTAACAAGGAGCTTGCTTTTCAAAAGGAAGAGAAAAAGAAACGGGCGGCAGAATTAGTTATTGCTAACAACGAACTTATTTTTCAAAATGAAGAAAAAGAAAAACGGGCTGAAGAATTAGTTATTGCTAACAGGGAACTTGTTTTTCAAAATGAGGAGAGAGAGAAACGTGATGAAGAATTAATAATTGCCAATAAAGAACTTGTTTTTCAAAATGAAGAAAAGGAAAAGCGTGCTGCAGAATTAATCATTGCCAACAAAGAACTGGTGTTTCAAAACCAGGAAAAAGAAAAACGTGCGGCAGAATTGGTTATCGCTAACAAAGAACTTGTTTTTCAAAACGAACAAAAAGAAAAAATGACTGCCGATTTAATTCAACGCAATAAAGACCTTGAGCAGTTTACCTATATTATTTCTCACAATCTCCGGGCTCCGGTAGCAAACATAATCGGAATATCTTACCGGCTTCAACAAGTTGGCCTGGGTGAGGAAATAAAAATGCAGATAGCGACCGGGCTTACCACTTCCGTAACAAAGCTCGATGAGGTAATCAGGGACCTGAATGATATTTTAAAAGTAAGGCAGAAAGTAGATGAGAGTAAACAGTTAATAAGCTTAACGCAATTTGCCAGCGACATTCAACTAAGTATTGAAAAAATGATTGAAAATGAAAACGCTGTTATTGTTTGGGATTTTACAGGAGCAAATGAAATTGTAACTATAAAAAGCTATTTGCATAGCATTTTTTATAACCTCATTTCCAATAGCTTAAAATACAGGCAGCCAGGTATTGCCCCCATTATAGAAATTAAAAGTAAAAAAATAAACAATAAAATTGTTTTGCTTTTTAAAGATAATGGCCTTGGCATTGATCTGATGAACCTGTCTGACCAGGTGTTTGGTTTATACAAACGCTTCCATACAGACAGGGCGGAAGGGAAAGGAATTGGGTTATACATGGTGAAAACACAGGTGGAATCCATGGGCGGGAAAATAAGCATCAGCAGCGAAGTAAATAAAGGCACGGAATTTAAAATAGAATTTGAAATGTGACCAATCAAATCGTTAATATGCCCATTCGCTTTATTATTATTGACAATGACCCGGTGAACAATTTGCTTTGCACCTTAACGATTAAAGAAATTGCTGGTGATGTAGAAATTAAAACTTTCAATTTGCCTGTAAAGGGATTTGAATATATCGCTGCTGAATATTTAAACACCGAAAATATCACCTTCCTGTTGCTTGACATTAATATGCCAGGCTGGTCTGGCTGGGATTTCCTTGACCACTTTGAAAAGTTAGACGATAAAATAATGAGGCAGATTAAAATTTATCTGCTTTCCTCATCCATTGACGCAAATGATAAGCATAGGGCAAAAGAAAATAAGAATGTAGTGGGCTATATTGAAAAACCACTCTCCGAGAAAAATGTATTTGCTATGTTAGAACAAAAATGGACGCTGTAAGCCTTAAGATAAATGGTGCCTATGCCAATGACTTTGCCGTTTTGATACAAAAAGATAAATAACAAACTATACTTTCTATTGGTGTTTTGCAGGTAATGAAAACAATATATTTTTTTCATGGAGTACATTCTTTATGAAATATTATTTTTATTTTGGTATTAAAAAAAATCTTGCTGCCTTTTTGTTATTTATTTTAAACCCAAAAAACTTTCAGAAATGAATGTAGTAAACTTTAGAGCAAGCAATTTTGAGCGTGAATGTAATGTGGATGAGGAGTTCGCTCCGCTATTAAACCAGATGAACGATATAGCCATAAGGCACAACATGGTAGTTGTGATTAACTCATCGTTAAGAAAAGACACGAATGTCAGGGGAGCAATTGTGATACCTGCTCAAATGAGCAATCACCTGGTTGGCCATGCCATTGACTGTAATGTGAAAAGCAAAATCACCGGAGAATTTTTCAACTCTAAGAAAATGGGTGATGGAACAGGAATAGATGAATTATTTCTTGAAGATGTTGACCGTAATACAGACCTGAGATGGGGGCAGGCATTTCATAAACCTGACAGCGTTCACTTTGATGATGCCCTTAACATAAAGAGGCCAGCCATCTGGCGCCAGAAATTTAATTCCCTTCATAACATTGGTTAATCTCACATCACTTAGCGCATACAGCCGTAGCAGGTGTTACACCGGCTACATAACCAAACGCAAGCGATAATT
>JBDSFG010000375.1:0-4049 GCA_039919615.1 Ginsengibacter sp.
TGCAGTAATTTGCGCAGCAATAAGCGCTTATTACTATTTTAGGGTAATACAGGCAATGTATTTTAAACAGCCTGGTGCGGATGCTAATCATCAAATGGATGTTACCTTATCATATAAAATGTTACTGATAATTATTGCCGCTATCATTATAATTCTTGGCATCGTTCCCGGAATTCTTATAGATTGGCTTTATTATTAATCGATATGGTAAAGTTTGTTTTCTTAGTTAAAGGTAATTTATAAGTTCAGCCGCCTGGTTCCAGAAAGCTGAATTTTTATTATAACGAAGAGAATATTTAAATACTAAGAGTAGAAAGGTTTCATTGTATTTTTATATAATAGTAATACGATCAATTGATGCAAATAGCTGACACACTTTCGCTGGCTTTCAGAACCGTTAAGGGCAATAGGCTTCGTACAGGGATTACCGTGGCAATTATTGCGTTTGGAATTATGGCATTGATTGGTATTATCACAGCAATTGCTGCGATGAACCAAAGCCTCTCAGAAAGTTTTTCTACCATGGGGGCGAATGCTTTTAATATTCGTTTTAAAGAAAGACAGGTTAGGATGGGTGGTGATAATAATGAGGTAAAAAAAACTACCAAAGGCGCTTTAAAAGAAAAAAAATCAAATACAGGCAAAATTATTACCTATGGGCAGGCAAAAGCTTTTGCATCGAGATATGCATACCCGGCAATGGTTAGTATTTCGTTAAGAGGCCCCAGAAATGCTATCGTGATAAATGAGAAAACAAAAACAAATCCTAATGTGGTAATAATTGGTGGAGATGAAAATTACCTGCAATTAAGCGGCTATACATTGATCACCGGCAGAAATTTTAATAAGCTTGATGTTGAAAGCGGGAGAAGTGTTTGTGTTTTGGGAAGTGGTGTTGCTAAAAAAATTTTTGGCGATAATTATGAAAAGGCGGTAGACAAAATCATTAAAGTATCAAATAATAAATACAGGATTATTGCTGTATTGAAAGACAAAGGTTCCAGTGCTTTTTTAAACGCAGATAATGTGGTAATAACTACATACAATAATATCCGGCGTTTATTTACATCTTCTTCTGCTTCCTTTAATATTGGTATAATGGTGAGCAACGTAAAAGATATGGATATTGCTATAGGAGAAGCGAAAGGTATTTTTCGACCCATAAGAAAATTAGTGTTTACTGAAGATGATAATTTTTATATTGATAAGAGCGACAGCATTGCCGAGATGTTTCAAAACAGTTTGGGCAGTATTACCACAGCCGCGGCATTTATCGGATTAATAACGCTGATCGGTGCTGCAATTGGGCTAATGAATATAATGCTGGTTGCAGTAAACGAACGCACCCGGGAAATCGGTTTAATAAAAGCCATTGGTGGAACAAAAAAAAGTATTCGTCAACAATTTCTTTTCGAGTCAATATTAATAAGTCTTATCGGAGCAGTATTTGGGATTGTATTAGGAGTATTGGTGGGTAATTTATTCGGCATTGTTTTAAAAACGGGGTTTGTAGTACCATGGGGATGGGTTGCTATAGGTATTGTGACTTGTTTTTTAGTTGGGTTATTTGCAGGTTTATATCCCGCGGTTAAAGCTTCCAGGCTTGATCCGATTGTTGCTTTAAGATATGAATAGTTAAATAAGATATCAACACTGAATAATATATCTTTTTAAAAAACTTTTTTCCTATCCGTTATATAAGTAGCTTGTAAAAAATCACTCTGGCAAAAAAAATCTTTCTCAAATAAAAATCAGGGACGGATAATATCGGTCAATTTCTTTTTATTAATGGCAATATTATTGTGTAATCCTTTTTAATAAATCTTATAAAAACAACGCATTTTTAGAATAGTATAATTGAAAATAAAAATGCAAATGATACATTAGAATATTTTATTAACTTGTGAGCCCCCGTAAAAATTTATTAAGTCTTTTGATTTTCAATTTTTTTTTCACTAGAATTGTACAGTCAAATTTTTTTAACACACACAACTTAAATTTTCATACACTAAAAAAACTAACGTTATGGCAGAAACAAATCCCACTGCAAGAACATCTTCTGTAAAGTCTAACACTTCAGTACAGGCAAAAAAATCAAGTAATGCTATTTCATGGCTTGCACCTCTTGTTTGTTTAATTGCCGGATATGCTATTTGGCGCTTTGTAATTGGGGCCGATAGTAATTTTACTAATCCTGATAAAAGTGGAGGTTTCTGGCCTGACCATAAGGGGCCTCTTGGAATATTCCCAAAAATGTATGAAGGAGGTATTATAGTTCCCGTACTTATCGGTTGTTTTCTTATTGTATTAACTTTTGTAATTGAAAGATTGATGACAGTTTTAAAGGCTAACGGAAAAGGATCCAATGCTGAGTTTATTAGAAAAATTCAATATTTTCTTGCTAATAAGAATGTAGATGGCGCATTGGCAGAGTGCGACAGACAGCAGGGTTCCGTTGGTAACGTTATGAAAGCAGGCCTGCGCAAGTATAAGGAAATGATTGGGGAAGGCGAATTAACTACGGAACAAAAAGTGCTTGCTATTCAAAAGGAAGTTGAAGAAGCGACAGCTCTGGAATTACCCATGCTGGAGAAAAATCTTGTATTCTTATCTACTATTGCTTCTGTGGCAACGCTCTTGGGGTTATTGGGAACGGTTATGGGCATGATACGTTCATTTAGCAGCTTGGGTGAATCCGGTGGAGGTGAAGCAGCCAGGGCGTTATCGCAAGGTATATCTGAGGCACTTTATAATACTGCCTTAGGTATTGGTACATCGGCTGTCGCAATTATTACCTATAATGTTTTCACTACAAAAATTGATGGCATCACCTACGCAATTGATGAATCAGGATTTACTTTAACTCAAAGTTTTGCGTCATTGTATAAATAAAATAATTCACGGTTGAATTATGGAATTTGCATCGGCGTTGAATCTAATTAAAAATATTAAATATGGGAAGAGCAAAAATAAAACGCGGAAGTACTAATATAGATATGACGGCTATGTGCGATGTGGCATTCTTGTTACTTTCTTTCTTTATTCTAACAACAAAGTTCAAACCTTCGGAGGCCATTGAGGTATCTCCACCAAGTTCTGTATCTTCCAAGGCCGCACCCGAAAATGACGCCTTCACAGTTTCAATTAACCGGGAAGGAAATGTATTTATTGATATGTCAAGCGGAATGAGAAATGAGGTTTTAGAGCAGTTGGGAACTTCCCGGAATCTTCAGTTTTCTGATGAAGATAAAAAATATTTTCAAAGTGCAACGTTTGTAGGAGCCCCGCTTAGCCAGTTAAATCAATTTACCCGGATTGCTCCTGAGGATATGAAAAAAGTAACATTAACTGGAATTCCGGTTGATAGTTCTAATAATGAATTGCAGGCCTGGATTAATGCCGCGATAAATGTTTATCACGATAAAGGAAGAAAACTTAATTTTCTCATTAAGGGAGATGACAATGCCAAATATCCCTCGTTTAAAAGTGTTATAGACGCTTTTAAAAAGAATGATGTTTATAAATACCAGTTAGTTACCAACCCGGAAGATGTGCCTAAGGGTAGCGACCTGGAAAAGTTACGGGCAAGTGAAACACAAAAGGGTATCTAATTATGGTGACTTAAAAACAAAATATATTACTTAAAAATTAAAACTTCATTATTATGGCAGAAATGGAAGTAAAAGGTGGCGGCGGCCATAAACAGGGGCCTGGCGTAAAAAAAAGTAAAAAACTTTCTACAAAAGTGGATCTCACCCCAATGGTTGATCTGGGGTTTTTATTAATCACCTTTTTTATTTTTACTACAACCATGGCACAGGCTACTGCTATGAGCCTTGCAATGCCTAAAGATACGCCAGATGACAAAGATGATGTGAAGGTTAAGGAGTCCGGCTCATTAACTCTCCTGATGGGAAAATCAAATGTAATATATTATTATTTTGGCAGCGATCCATCTAAGCTAAATACTACAAATTATAAAGATATTAGAAAGGTCATTCTTGATAAAAAGAGAAGTACGCCTACTGATGATTTTTTTGTAACCATTA
>JBDSFG010000382.1:0-9376 GCA_039919615.1 Ginsengibacter sp.
TTTTGAATATATTTTTCCTATAGCAACAAATGCCTGGCATTCTTCCTGGGGTGTGGCTTTTAATGCTACACAAAGAATGTGTATTGAAGCCGACAATACCTGGTATAAAAAAGATACATTGGCAGGCATAAATGGAATGAAGGCAGCCAGGGCTTGTGCACTATTATCTTATAGAAATTATATTACCTACGACCATTCACAACCCGTATTGTCAGAAAAAAATTTAAATTTTGTAAATGGCGCCGAACTGAAGGAGAACGTTAGAACAGGCGCCATCTCTTACCAGCGTTACCAGGGCGAAAAACTGGCAAGGCGCTTCAATGCGTTCAGCTATTATTTTTTAAGCATGGGCATGGATTCACATAATGTAGGGCGGGGCAGAAGTAGCATGGAGACAGCTTTGCAACAAATAACGGCCAGGACTCTTGTAATCGGCTTAGATACCGACATTCTTTTTCCTTTATCAGAACAACAATTTCTTGCAGAAAAAATCCCGGGAGCAGGCAGTATAGGGATTCATTCAAATTATGGCCATGATGGCTTTTTACTGGAGTTTGATCAGATTGAAAAGATTATAACAAATTTTATTTCAGCAGAAAAAATGGTATCAGTTATTACAACAGATGCCTATAAAGATTGATTTTAAACTATGACAGCACATAAGCGCTTAACAATAGGGCTTTTTGGATTTGGTGTAGTGGGAGAAGGTGTGTACAAGGTATTAGAACAGACTTCTTCACTTAACGCTGTAATAAAAAAAGTGTGTATAAAAAATGCCGGAAAAAAAAGAGATGCACCTGCGGCATTATTTACTACGGACAGGAATGAATTATTAAATGATGAGGAAATTAACGTGATCGTAGAGGTGATCAATGAATCCGAACCTGCATTTGAAATTGTGTCTGCTGCATTATTGAACGGCAAAGCTGTAGTTAGCGCCAGTAAAAAAATGATAGCTGAACATTTGCTGCAAATATTGAAGCTCCAGGAGCAAACCGGCCTCCCGTTTTTATGTGAGCCGGCTGCATGTGCTTCTATCCCGGTCATCAGGAATCTTGAAGAATACTATGATAATGATATGTTGTATTCTCTGCGGGCTATAGTAAATGGTTCAACCAACTATATTCTTACTAAGATGTTTGAAGATAAGCTTGATTTTAAACCAGCATTAATGCAGGCGCAGCAACTTGGTTTTGCGGAGGCTGATCCTAAACTTGATGTAGACGGATGGGATGCGGTGCACAAATGGGTAATATTGATCTGCCATGCGTATGGAATTGTTACAGAGCCCGGGGAAATAATTTTTACAGGTATACAAAATATACAGGCCGCTGACGCTGATATAGGGAGGGAAAAAAATTACGAGATAAGACTTGTGGCACACGCAAAAAAACTACAAAATGGCAAAATTGCTGCGTTTGTTTTGCCACAGTTCGTCCAGCAAAATGATCACCTGGCATTTGTTAAAAATGAATATAATGGGGTAGTGATCGAGAGTTCATTTGCTGATCAGCAATTTTTTTATGGCAAGGGGGCAGGAAGTTTTCCGACCGCTTCTGCTGTGCTGAGCGATATATCAGCCCTCCGGTATGATTATAAATATGAATACAAAAAACGGTATCATCATTTACCCGGGGAACTTAGTAACGATTTTTGTATAAAAGGTTATTTAAGTTTTGACGAAGTGGAAAATATACCCCATGAAAAATTTGAATGGGTAGAAGAATGGCATGCCAGCGAAGGAAGAAAATATATGGTTGCTGTTATCAATTTTAATTTGCTGAAGAATGATAACTGGTGGAAGAAAAATAATACCTCATTAATACTTTTGCCCGAGCCAATAATAGAAGACATAGAAATAAAAAAGCTTAAAAAGAAAAGTCTTTCTCTGGCAGGCATGATACGATGACTATAAATAATAAATAAGCCGGGCAATATACCCGGCTCATGTTAAATACCTCGAAAAAGTTATAGATCATTGTTGTTTATGCTGTTTGTTCTATTATCTGCAAAAACGCTAGCATCTGCTACACGAGCACTGGCGTTGTCAACATCATCGGCAAAAAGTGAACTACCTTCAGTGGCTGCCTTAGCGTTTTGCTGATAGATGCCAGTGCCATGAATGTTGTAATTTTCAACGGCATTTTCTGCGTCAATGTTCAACTGCCCCACTGCCAGTTCAGTTAAAAGGTCGTCAGCTTCATATTCTTCATTTAAAGTTTCTTCTAAAAGCGTAGCAACAAACTCTAAACTCAATTGTCTTGCATATGCAAGTGCAGTTCCATAACCGGAAATTTCATAATGCTCAATCTTTTGTGTAGCTGCAATTATTGCAGCGTCTCTTACTTCGGATGTCATATCCTCATCCATTATCTTTTTTCCCTCTTTTATCAGGCCCTCTGTGCCTTTGCATTTTGGTTCGGTTACACCACCAAACAGACGGGAAAAGAAACCTTTATCTTCCGTAAGTGATTCAGCCTCTTCTTTATTTTCTGTTAACTTTTCATATACTTTTTCAAGTCTCTCTTTGTGGGTTTTTGTTACTTCCAGATGATCCAAAAGCGCATTTTTTAACTGTACGCTGTAAGCATTCTCAATCATTTCAGGTAAGGCCTCAATTATTTGTTTTTCTGCTGAATAAAGATCCAGGATCTCGTGGGTTAGCAGGTCTTTTAAATTTATCATACTTTCCATAATATTATGTTTTAATGTAAAATTTTTGGTTGAAAACATCATGCCAGAAAAACGCCTTTTTTAAGGTCTTATATCGACATAGTTACTTTTATTTTCTTGAAATAATTTTTTAAATCTCAAACCTTTATCGTAATATTGCAATTAACAAATAAGAATATATATGGGTGCCACTAAAACAACACATTTTACTGAGAGGCAGAATGAACTTGCCACACTCGCAAAAGCATTGGGGCATCCTGCCCGGATTGCCATTCTTGAGCACCTGCTTAAAGTGAACGCCTGCATTTGCGGCGACATAGTAAATGAACTTCCCTTGGCGCAACCAACCATCTCCCAGCATTTAAAGGAATTAAAAAATGCCGGCTTGATTAAAGGTGAGATAGAAGGTAATTCAATTTGTTATTGTATTAATGAGAAGAACTGGAGAAAAATTCAAAAGATAGTAAACTCACTCTTCGACAAATTTAATTCGCAAACCAATTGTTGTTAATCCAAAAAAAAAGAAAAATGAAAAGACAAGATGATGTAAAAGAAATGGTAAAACAGAAATATGCTGAAATTGCCTTGCAGGATAAAGAGACTAATCAAAGTTCTTGCTGCGGTTCCGGTTGCTGTTCAACCGAAGTATATAATATAATGGCAGATGATTATAATGAGTTGGAAGGCTATAACCCTGATGCTGACCTGGGTTTAGGTTGTGGACTTCCGACACAGTTTGCCAAAATAAAAAATGGCGATGTAGTTATTGACCTGGGAAGCGGCGCCGGCAATGATGCTTTTATAGCCAGGCATGAAGCAGGCGAAAACGGAAAAATAATCGGCATAGATTTTACGCCTGCTATGATTAAAAGAGCCAGGCAGAATGCTGAAGTGAGAAATTTTAATAATGTGGAATTCAGGCAGGGAGATATTGAAAAGATGCCTGTTACGGCAAATCTTGCAGATGTTATTGTTAGTAATTGTGTATTAAACCTTGTGCCCAATAAAGATGGTGTTTTCAAAGAGATTTTTAGGGTATTAAAGCCTGGCGGACACTTTAGCATTTCAGATATTGTTTTAGAAGGAGAGTTGCCAACGCAAATAAGAGAAGCCGCCGAAATGTATGCAGGCTGTGTAGCCGGGGCTATACAAAAAGAGGTTTACATGGAGCTGATAAAAAATAATGGATTTACTAATATTACTATTCAAAAAGATAAATCAATTATTATTCCTGATGATATCCTATGCAGCTATTTATCAGCAAAACAAACCGCCACATTCAAACAATCTGGTACCGGTATAAACAGCATAACTGTTTATGCAGAAAAACCCGCAGAAAAATCTTGTTGCGAACCGGGCTGTTGCAACTAAACAAATCAGTTTTATGAAGCGAATTTTAGTTTTATGTACAGGTAATAGCTGCCGGAGCCAAATGGCAGAAGGCTATTTAAAATATTATGCAAAAGATAAAGCAGAGGTATATAGTGCAGGTATAGAAAGTCATGGAGTAAACCCAAAGGCTATTGAAATTATGAATGAAGATGGAATTGAGTTATCTAACTACACCTCAAACAAAATTGAAGAATACCGCAGCATTGACTTTGATTATGTAATTACAGTTTGCGATAATGCAAAAGAGAGATGCCCGCTCTTTCCAACAAAAGCAAAAAAATTTCATCACAATTTTCCTGATCCTGCAAAGGCAATTGGCACTCAGGAAGAAATAATGCTGCAGTTTAGAGAAGTAAGAGATATGATTAAAGATTACAGCAAAAATTTTGTAAAACAAAATTTGAAAAGATAATCCAAAGTTTCTATTTTTCAACTCATTTCCGCAAAGTATTTATGAAAATAAGGGATTGTTTCTATCCCTTTGTAGAAATTAACCAGGTCAAACTTTTCATTGGGGCTATGCAGGTTATCGCTGTCTAATCCAAAACCGAGAAAAACCACTTTTATGCCCAATTCTTTTTCAAACAAAGCGCAAATTGGAATGCTGCCACCGCCACGTACCGGTATCGGTTTTTTCCCGAAGGTGGTTTCAATAGCTTTTGCCGCAGCTTTATATGCTTTGCTGTCAATGGGGGTCATATATGGCTCGCCGCCATGATGTTCAAATGCATTTACAGTGACGTTTGGAGGGGCAATTTTTGTAAAGTAGTCAAGTAAAATAGCTGTCATTTTAGCTGAAGATTGATTAGGCACAAGGCGGGCAGATATTTTAGCAGTAGCTTTTGAAGGCAATACCGTTTTAGCGCCTTCTCCCTGGTAGCCTCCCCATATCCCGTTTAGTTCAAGGGTGGGGCGGATACCTGTTCTTTCATTTGTAGTATAACCCTTCTCTCCCCATAATTCATTTACGCCTAAATCTTTTTTATATTCCTCTTCATTAAACGGAGCAGCGGCCATTAATTTTCTTTCTTCATCACTTGCATCTATTACATCATCGTAAAATCCCGGGATGGTTATATGGTTATTTTCATCATGGCAGGTTGCAATCATTTTAGCAAGTATGGTTATGGGGTCTGCAACAGCGCCGCCATAAACACCACTGTGAAGATCACGGTTTGGCCCGGTTACTTCCACTTCAATATAACTCAGGCCTCTAACGCCTATATCAATGCTTGGGGTTTCCATAGCAAGCATGGCAGTGTCGCTGATTAAAATAACATCTGCTTTTAATAAATCTTTATTTTCTGCAACAAACTTACCCAGGTTTGGAGAACCAATTTCTTCTTCACCCTCTATAATGAATTTTATATTTGTTGCCATTGAGTTGGTCTGCATCATAGTTTCCAATGCTTTTACATGCATGTAAAATTGTCCTTTATCATCACATGCCCCTCTTGCATAAATTTTCCCGTCCCTGATAACAGGTTCAAAGGGGCCGCTCTTCCAAAGTTCCAGCGGTTCAGGGGGTTGAACATCGTAATGTCCATACACCAATACAGTTGGCTTTGACGCATCAATCATCTTTTCACCTACAACCACAGGGTGGCCTTCTGTTTGATATATCTCTGCCTTGTCAGCACCTGCCCTTAGCAAACTATTCTTCACTGCTTCGGCACACTTTACCATATCTTCTTTATTCTCTTTTTTGGCGCTGACAGAAGGAATGCGCAAAAGGTCAAGCAATTCTTCTAAAAAGCGTTGTCTGTTTTTTTCCTCGTAATCTTTCCAGATTTGCATAATTTTTTTTCTGATACTGATAAAAGGGGACGAATATAAGATTTTTTGAAGTAGCGTTAAGTGCACCGAATGATTGGAGAAAGATATATTGAGAGGCAATCAAATTTTTCCATTTCAGTCCGGAAAGAGATCGGATAAACAATCTTCGGGATCATTGTCTAATAAAAAGCCTTGTTTTTCGTTACAATAAAAAAGCGTAGGCTATTACTTTTCATAGTGAAACAAATATGCCTTACTTATCCAATATTTTACCTGATTTTGAGTTATATAATGGCTGAAATCTATAAAAAATAATTTTTCAGCCTCTGGTATCCTTTTTAAATGAGAACTTTTAGTCCCTCAAATGATGCTAAAAACTAAAAAGCATCTGAACTAAATACCGACTTCTATTAACAGGAATACTATTTTTTATCATATTGCGATACCAATTTTAAATTTTTAATAACTTAAAAATGTTGCTTGAAAACCTGGTTCCGATGCTTAAAAAATTAATATTAAACCTATGACAATACTTGTAGCAGAAGATGATATGATAATGCTGAAAACTATTGAGTTTCGCTTAAAGAAAGACGGCCATACTGTTATAACATCACAGGATGGAAGAGAGGCACTTCGGAAAATTGAAGAAGTGTCTCCCGAGCTGATCATTACGGATATAATGATGCCTTTTGCATCAGGGCTTGAAATTGTTGAGGCAGTTAAGAAGAGAGAAGGAAAAAAAATTCCGGTAATCGTACTTTCATCAATGGGTCAGGAAAACGTAGTGCTGGAAGCATTTCAGTTAGGAGCTGATGATTTTATTACAAAACCTTTTAGCCCCAACGAATTATCTGTGAGAGTAAAAAGATACGTTCAGGATTTCGTACAAATTTAATTTTCTTACCAAGCAGTAATAAAATGCAAGGATACAATTTACCAGGTTTTCTCATGATAAATGCTTACCAGTTTATCAATATAATTTATGCGCTTCTTGTATTAATGATTTTATTGTTTTCCTTCATTTTATGTTTTACTTTTTATAAACGAAAGATTGACAGAGATAAAAAAATATGGCAGCAGGATATAGCGGAGATGATAAGTCAGGCTATTTTTCAGGATGATGAAGAAGAAGAAAGTGCCGACATAAGTACACGGGTCAAAAAGCTTTTAAAAAATTTATCATTCAGAAATTATATGATTGACGAATTGATACAAACTAAAAAAAATCTTTCCGGCTCCTCAAACGGAAATATTAAAAAGCTCTATGAATTGCTGGAGCTTGATAAAGATTCTTTTAAAAGATTACTCAAACCTAAGTGGCACTTTAAAGCCAGGGGTATACAGGAACTGGGCGTAATGGAACAAATAAAATACGAAAAAGATATTTTCAAACTTGCCAATAATGAAAATGAGCTTGTACGCAATGAAATGCAATGCGCTTTGGTAAGCTTTTATGGCTTTTCAGGATTGCGCTTTTTAGACGTAACTGAATACCCGATAAGCCAATGGCAACAGATACAACTGCTAAATAATTTAAACCAGGTACAACCTGAGAACTTTGATGATATTAAAAAGTGGCTGCAGTCTTCAAATGAATCTGTAGTGGTGTTTTCCTTAAAGCTTGCAGCCTTATACAATTGTTATGATGTGTATAATAATGTTATTGATTGTTTGCAAAGGCCCGGCATACTCGTAAAAACAAATGCCCTTGAATACTTGAAAAAAATGCCGCAGGATGGTACTTCTGAGCACTTCGTTAATCATTATACAGCCGAAAATAAGTCATATAATCTTTCAGTTATTCGTGCTTTAAAAGATATAGGAACTGAACAAGAAATAAACTTTTTATTAAAGAAATTACATGATAACGATGATGATATAAAAGCAGCTGCTGCAAAATCATTATCATGCTTACATCCTTTGGGAATTTCATTTTTACAAACGTATCTTTTTGCTGATGAAAATCCCTGGAAAGCAATTTTTCTTCAAATCACGAATGAACGTGCAGCATGAACTGGCAAAAATTAATATTTGATTTCTTCACTTATGGGATTCTTATCTACTCCCTTGTTTTAGTTTTCTTCTATCTGTTTATTGGTTTTTATTCAATGGGTGAGATAAGGAAATATCTGCGCAAAAACAGCTTTGCAGACTTTAGAATTCTTGCAGCATCGGAACATCTTCCCGGCATAAGTATTTTAGCTCCCGCATTTAATGAAAGCGCCAATATAATTGAAAATGTAAGATCAATGTTATCTATTCATTATAACACGCTTGAACTGATAATTATAAATGATGGCAGCAAAGATGATTCACTTAAAAAACTAATTACTGCGTATGATCTGTACAAAACAAATGTTTTTGTAAATGAACAGATCAAAACAAAAAAAATAAGGGGAATCTATAAAAGCAATAACCCGGTTTTTCACAAGCTCATTGTAGTTGATAAAGAAAATGGGGGAAAAGCGGATGCTTTAAATGTTGGCGTTAACATAGCTCAATATAACCATATAGTTTGTATAGATGTGGATTGTGTGCTGGAGCAGGATGCATTGCTAAAAATGATAAAGCCTTTTTTAGAAGAAACCAAAGTAAGAGTGATCGCTTCCGGAGGTGTTATACGAATAGCCAATGATTGCAAAATTGAAAATGGCAAACTGATAGAAATAAACTTGCCCAAAAAATTTTTACCAAGAGTACAAACGTTAGAATACATACGGGCATTTTTATTAGGCCGGATGGCATGGAGCAGGTTAAATGGCCTGTTGCTGATCTCCGGGGCCTTTGGAGCTTTTGATAAAGAAATAGTAATAAAATGCGGTGGCTACAGTACTAAAACGGTTGGAGAAGATATGGAGCTCATTGTAAGAATGCGCCGTTATATGGAAGAAAATAAATTGCCTTATAAAGTAACATTTATCCCCGATCCCCTTTGCTGGACTGAAGCTCCGGCTAATTATAAAATATTGGGTAGACAAAGAAACCGCTGGACAAGAGGCACTATAGAAACATTGAAGACACATAAGAAAATGTTTTTTAACCCGGGATATGGATTGTTGGGGATGGTAAGTTACCCTTATTGGTTCTTTTTTGAATTTCTTGCGCCGCTCATCGAATTTGTCGGGATGATTGCATTTATATTTTTCGCATTTTTTAATTTAATAAGCTGGAGCTGGTTTTTTGTTTTGCTTGGATGTATACTTTCATTTGGCTTTTTGTATTCAGTGTTTGCAATACTAATAGAGGTGCTAACCTATAATCAGTATAAGGGCAAAAATGATATTTTCAAATTAATATCTGTAGCTCTTCTGGAACCTTTCCTCTTCCATCCTTTTATAGTATGGTCTGCAATAAAAGGAAATATTGATTACCTGAGAAAGAAAAATAGCTGGGGTGTAATGACAAGGCAGGGACTGAATTCTAACCACCAAACTGTTATTCTGCCAGAACCTGTAATTATTGAAACCGAACAAAAAAAATCCAACGGTTTAATTAAACAAAGGCTGTTGCAGGGTGTAAAAGAAGCAGGGGTATA
>JBDSFG010000383.1:0-11081 GCA_039919615.1 Ginsengibacter sp.
AATATAAATTTTACTTCAGTAGAAGAAAAATTGATTGCACCATTTCGAAATCTTTCGCTCCTGAATTTTTGCGCCAGGTTGTTGAGCAGCAAAATTTCTTCAACATACAATCCTTCCTTTACATCAATCGCCTGCTGAACTTCTTCATAAGTAAACCTATGATCAGAATGAATTATGGTTTTCCCTAACCAGTATCCTTTAATCTCAGCATTACTATTTATCCTGAAAATTACCGAGAATGTGCACTTATCTTCATGAGGCCGCAAAGAGCACAATTCATTGGATATTTTTTCAGGAAGCATTGGGTTAACCCTGTCAGGGAGATATACGCTCGTTGCTCTTTCGTAACCACTTTTATCCAATTCTGTTTCAGGCTTTACAAAATGGCTCACATCCGCAATATGCACACCTATCTCATACTCATTGTCAGATATTTTTTTAAGAGAAAGAGCATCATCAAAATCTTTTGCATCTGCCGGGTCAATTGTAAATGTGAGAATGTTCCTGCAGTCTCTGCGTTTAGCGATCTCCTCTTCATTTAGTATATCGGAAAGTTGTGCTGTTTCATGAAGTACTTCTTTTGTAAATACCAATGGAAAGCCGCTTTCAACTAATATTTCTTTCATGGCCATGTCATTCACATCTTTTGCCTGTATCACAAATACCACTTCGCCTTCTGGTTTTTTCTCATCTTTATCCCATTTAACCAACCGAACCACAACCCTATCATTATTTTTTGCTCCATTTAAGTTTTTCTGGTTGATGTAAAAATCGGGCATCGGCTTTTGACTGTCTGGTTTAAAGAAGGCAAAATGCTGGCTTACTTCTATATCTCCAATAAATTCAGTTTGTTTTCTTTCCAGTATTTCTTCAATTTGTCCTTCAATTCTTTTTCCCCGGTTGTCACTTATTTTTACCCTAACGGTATCCCCATGAAATGCCCTGTTGAAATCATGCGGCCGGATAAAAATATCTTTATCAATACCATCAATAATAACGTAGCCAATACCCGAACGGGTTACATCAATTTTTCCTGTTAATGACTTTGGGGGGAGTTTATTTTTTTTACCAGATTCTTTTTCACTCATAAAAACCTATATCCTGCATTGATGCAGCTTAAATAAAATATTGTTATGCAAATTACGCAAACTTATCTGTTTACTACCTGATGGTTAAGTGATAGCCGATGGCTGCAAAACAAAATAATAACTTTAATATCGGGATTCTTTTAAATCTGCAAAATGGTTTATTACATTTCTATATTGAGTTTTCAATATAATTAGGGCGCCTCATCTAATGCGGTTATACTTTTTTTGTATTCAGCAGGAAGGATGATAGATTTCAATAATCCATCTAATTTTATTTTACGCAAAAGCTTATAAATGATCAGCAGGGGCGTAAGCCATGATTTTTTTCCCGGCTGAAGTAACTTATTCACGGCCGGGGGTGCAACAAGCATTTGAGATTCAAGCAAAATAGCATACCTAAAGATGCCAAGATGTTTTTTATACTGCTCATACAAATCAATGGTGTAGCGGCTCTTTTCAAGGTCGGTTTGCAAATGCTGCTCCCGAACCATAAGCCATCCGCTATAATTTTCGGGCAGATCCTTTAGTTTCATTCTATTACCCAGGCGTAAAAATACATTGTACACTTCTTCTTTTTCAGGTGCATTCAGTTTTCTATCCATTAACTCAAAGGAAGCGATGGAATAATATATGAGCATAAAAAGCACATCCCTGTAAGCCCACTCAGGAATGGTTGCACCGCGGCTTACTTCTACGGCGGAATGAATTGAGGTTATTTTATCAATTGTTTTAAGGGCGGCTTCTTTTTCAGAAAAAACAATTTGCCGGGCATATGTAATGGTACTAAATAATCTTTTTAACGGATCTGCAGGAAGCACTCCTGTATGGTAAAGCCAGTCTACCGCTGTATTTAATGCAAATTCAGCTGAAGAACCTGCAAATATGAACAGTACTGTATCGCTCTTTCCCCAAATCTTTCTTACAACTGATTCTTTGTTTACAAAATGCTCCATAAGCTAATTTAATAATTTAGAATGAGTTAGATTAACTTAAAAATGATCTAATAGCCGTCTACCCTGATTTTTGCCGAACCGTTTTAGCAATGCTGAATTTTTATCTTAATCTTTAATATAACTTATACGTCATTTTATTTTAGGGAAAATGCGGGAATAAGAATAACTTGTTACGTTAGGTAATCGTATTATTTTATTTTTGTTTAAATAAAAAGTATTCTTTATTTTCTCAATAATAAAATGAGTCTTTTTTACCCCCGGGGTGCCATCCGATTGTTTACGCTGTTTGCTTAATTTTTTTTTATGAGAGCTAATCTTTATCTACGTTTTCGCAAAAATTTTTATCTCGTTTTATTGTTGCTTGCTCCCGGTATGGGACTTTTTTCCCAAGCGTCCGACCCTTCTATTTTCAGGGATGATTTTAATGAAAATGTTTTTGGAAATTTTTGGCTTGCCCATCCATCGTGGTCAATTGTAAATGGCACAGCATTCAATTTAATTGATGGTGCTGGGGGAATATTAAAAACTGCTGAATATTTTTCGGAAACTTCTTATATAATTGAAACCAGGGTAATGGGATTTAATACCGATTACTACCGTGAATTCAGGTTAACTTTTGGTCAGGCTGATCTTTCTGATGATGAATTGTATCAACTAAAATACACCGGCTACGGGGGAGGGAGACTCACCTTATCCCGATCATCAGATAATATATATTTTCCCCAGGTTCTGGATGAGGCAGCTATATTTCCGGCTTTTAATTCTTCCCGATGGTATAACTTAAAAATAGCAAAATATGAAAGCGGACTCATACAGGTATTTATAGATAATGGTTCCGGGTATGACTCAATACCTTTTTTAGAAGCCATTGATTTGACTTATCCCAATTTAGGGCACGCAGGCTGGCAGGTAGATACGCAAGCATCTCCCCAGGGGTTTTATGTTGATTGGATATCGGCGTACAAGCCAGATACTGAAAAACCCGCCATAAAGGAAAAACCTGCTGAAGACAATTTAATTATACAGGTTTATGCAAAGAGTGGCAACGACTATAAAGTAAATAAAATAGATATTGGCGTAAGGCAGCTTATTGACAGGGACTACACCCTGACAACTGTTCCGGAATATTTAAAAGGAGCCTCATTTATCCAAACTGCAAATGATGATAAAACTAATAGTGATGATGATTTTCTCACGTTTTTTGTAAAAAGATCTGCCATAATCTACATTGGATATGATTCTCGCAGCACCACAATTCCCGAATGGCTGACTCAATGGACGAGGACCGGAGATCGGATAGCCTTAAGCGACGAGAAGGCCGGATACTTAAATATTTATAGTAAATTAGTTGAAGGATCGGAGGTATATCCTTATCCTGTTATCCTCGGTGGCAATTCTGCAAAACCGGCAGTGGGTGCCAAAACGAATTATCTCGTAGCGGCGGTTGAAGTGCCCGGTGTAAAGCGACTACAAGCGGAAGACGCTTTATTATCAGGACCTGTGGTTGCTAGAAATCATTCCAATTATCATGGCTCAGGCTTTGTTGATTTTAAAAATCTGTTTGATGACTACATTGAATGGACCGTACAAATTGATGTGCCGGGCACTTACAATACCGGATTTAGATTTGCTAATGCCAGCTTGGGGGAAAGGTCATTACAAATTAGTGATAATGGCGTGGATGCCGGAATAGCTACTTTTATTCCTATTTCAACCTCATGGTCTTCGTGGGCTTTTCTGAGCGGACCAACTGTGTTTCTTTCTGCAGGGGTTCATAAAATAAGATTGACGGCTACAGGCACAAGTGGGCCGAATATAGATGAGCTGAGCCTGATTTTTGTTTCAAAATCTCCTACCAGCTTGGCTAAAAATTATTTAGTAAGCCCCGAAGTCCCTGGTAAACTCCGGGAAATAAATTATAAGGCTTATCCTAATCCGTTTTTACAAACTACCAGCATATATTATGAAGTAAAAAATAAGGCAAGAGTTATGCTTTCTGTTTATAATTTACAGGGGCAACAAATACAATTGTTATTAAATGCTATACAGGCAGCTGGCAGTTACAGCGCTACTTTTAATTCGGATAAATTTGCAAAAGGAATTTATTTTTTCCGGTTGCAAATTGGGAATGAGATAAGAAAAGGAAAATTAATAAAAGAATAATGTTGTGTGTTGATGCGGTGTAGATATTTGCCGAAAGTATTCCTGTATTGAGCGGAACAATACATGCCACCAAGGTAAAATAACATGCTTGTTTGGTTTTCAAACCTATTCAAACATCATACGATGCCAAAACCATATTATGTACAATATCATAAACCTCATCATACAACAAAATAAATTACCCCAGGGTTTATTTAAAGCGTCGGACAAATTAACTCCCCGTATTTCCTCCCATTTTTTCCGGCAGGTGCAATTCCATTGCTAAAATTGGTCATAGCCACCAAAAAAAAGATACCAAGTAAAACAGTCTGCAGTTTGGAAAACCATTGAAAGTTTAAGCTTATCTATATTCATTTCTCTACACTAAAAGATCTATTATAATTCAAAAGAAATCATTTAAATAAGTGGAGGAATTTCCCCATAAACTGATCTATTAATCCACAATTAAATCTATAATATCAAATTCTGTAGCATTGTTTAGTGGCATAATTTTGGTGTTAGATTGACAAATTAAATTTATATTTTATGACAACAACAAACGATAAACTGGTTGAGGTTTTAAACGACCTGATACAGATTAATAATGACCGTGTTAACGGGTATGAAAAGGCCGCTGAAGAGACTAAAGATAAAGATGTTGATCTTCAGGCAATTTTTACAAAAATGGCAGATGATAGCAGGGGCTTTGCTGCTGAATTAACACAGGAAGTAAGAAGTTTGGGTGGAACTCCTGATACAGGAACCACAAACAGCGGAAAGCTATACAGAGTATGGATGGATGTGAAAACATTATTTACAGGTAAAGATCGTCAGGGAATTTTGGAAAATTGCGAATTTGGTGAGGACGCTGCCCAAAAAGCATATCGTGATGCTTTAGCATCCGATGCAGAAATTAACGCTGATACCCGACAATTGATTACAGACCAGCAGGCATCGTTAAAAACGGCCCATGATCTTATTAAGAAATACAGGGATGCTCATAAGGCTATGAATAACTAAAAGTTTTATAACCTCTTATCTAGGCCCGGCAATTTGCCGGGCTTTTGTTTTTATAAGATGAATGTTCCTTTTTTATACACCTTAATATTGTTCTGAAAAGGCGTATTATAGACAGGCCCACAAAATAAAACGAAGCAATTGATTGCAGGCAGTATTGTTGTTCAATATCTTTAATTTTAAAATGTTGTAAATAAGATGAAGGCTGATTTCTTTTTGAGTTTTCTGTGCGGTTAATTAAAAAGGGAGTGGCAGATCGCTTTATATTAAAATGTCAATAATAACTATTTCTATTTATGCCCACTAATCATTTACTTATAAGGGGAAAAGTGCAGGGAGTTTTTTTTAGAGCTACTGCTAAGAAGCTAGCTGACAAATATGGCCTAAGGGGATGGATAAAGAATTCAAAAGAAGGCAATGTTGAAGCAACCATTTCCGGCAGGGAAGATCAACTAAAACTATTTATAAACTGGTGTAAGCAAGGCCCGGATAAGGCTCTTGTGGAAGAGGTAATTGTTATAGAAACAGTAGATATGATTTTTAATGATTTTAAAGTGATAAAGTAGCTTTTATTATTAGTTAGATCATACGGTTATTCAAGAATATTCCACGAAGTAGGCATATCTGTTTTATCATCTGTACCATTTTCAACCTTTTTATCAGTAGCCGGTGCTTTGTCTTCAGGGGTTTCTATAATATCATCAGATGCCAGTTTTGAGCTGCTAATATCAGTAATTATATTTTTAATATCATCCTCTGAAATGGTATCATTAATATCACTAAGGTGCTGGTTAATTTTATTTTTTGTTGCTTCATCTTTAAATTTTTCAGGACTATTTTCAGGCGGGGCCGGCTGTTTATTTTTTTTATTTTGTTCCATGATTATTTTTTAAATTAATATTAATAAACCTAAAAGTTACGATAACCTTTTAATTAAAAAGGATGATATTATAAATTTAATATTCTTCTTCCTTTCGATCTATTAACCTAATACCCGCTAATCTTTTTGATAATGAGAAAAAGTTACTTTCATTTTGAATCTGAAACAGTTAACACCATTACACATGCCCTGGGGATTTTATTTGGTATTATATTTATTCCCTTACTTATCCAACGGTCTTTTCAGCATTGTGCCGCTCCACAAATTATTGGGGTACTTTTTTATGGAGTTTTTTTTATGAGCACATTTTCTCTTTCCACATTATATCATGCTTTACGCAAACCCCGGTTAAAACTAAAGTTTAGAATACTGGATCACATCAGTATTTATTTTTTTATTGCAGCAACATATACATGTTTTGTATTGCATTACATGTTTAATACAAAAGGCATAATTCTTTTATCTCTTATTTGGCTTTTTGCAGTAACAGGGTCTTTTTTTAAATTTTTTTATGTAAACAGGTTTGCATTGGTTTCGGTGATCTCGTATGTTTTTATGGGGCTATCGTTCTTAGGAGTGCGAAGGTCATTCTTTGCAAATATGCCTCACGATGTTATTCTGTTTATTTATTGTGGCGCTGGTTTTTATTTGCTTGGAATTATATTTTTCCTTTGGAGAAAATGGAGGCATCATCATGCATTGTGGCATTTAATTGTACTTGCGGGGAGTATATGCCATTTTAAAGCTGTGTGGTTAAGTGTTACAAAACATCCATTTTAGATAATATGGTATGGGCACAATAAAGCCGGCATTGCCGGCTTAAAAATTTTTTTATTTGATGTGAGCCCTATGCTTTTGATTCTTCTTCCTGTTGCACTTCATCTTTCACTTTAAAGACTATTTTAGAATTTTTTTCATCAAAGGAGGCTATTAAAGTGTCGCCGTGTTTGATACTCATGTTTAAAATTTCTTCCGCTAAAGGATCTTCAAGATACTTTTGTATAGCACGGTGGAGAGGCCTTGCACCAAACTGGGCATCATAGCCCTTTTCAGCAATAAACCTTTTTGCCTCTTCTGATAATTCGAGCACAAAGCCCAAATTGGTTAATCTTTTTGTAACACCCTTCATCAGGATATCAATAATGGCGAAAATATCTTCCTGCGTTAAATTATTAAATATCATCACGTCATCAATCCTGTTTAAAAACTCAGGGCTAAATGTGCGCTTAAGAGATTTTTCTATAACCGCTTTATTATTTTCATCGGCATTTAATATCCTGTTGGCTGTTTGAAATCCGACACCTGCGCCAAAATCTTTTAGTTGGCGGGCGCCGATATTTGAAGTCATTATTATCATGGTGTTCTTAAAATCTATTTTGCGGCCCAAGCCATCAGTTAGCTGGCCATCATCTAGAACCTGTAATAAAATATTATAAATGTCAGGGTGGGCTTTTTCTATTTCATCCAACAGAATCACGGAATACGGTTTACGCCTTACTTTTTCAGTTAACTGGCCGCCTTCTTCATATCCAACATATCCCGGAGGCGCTCCTATTAAACGGCTTACCGTAAATTTTTCCATGTATTCACTCATATCAATTCTTATAAGCGCATCATCGCTGTCAAACATATACCTGGCAAGGGCACGGGCCAGTTCAGTTTTTCCAACTCCTGTTGGGCCGAGGAAAATAAAAGTTCCAATGGGTTTTTTTGGATCTTTTAACCCAACCCTGTTTCGTTGAATTGCTTTTACCACTTTTTGAATAGCTTCCTCCTGGCCTACAACAGCGCCGGCAAGGTCAATTGCCATTCTGCGTAATTTTTCAGTTTCAGCCTGCACCATCCGCTTTACGGGAATGCCGGTCATCATACTAACCACTTCCGCAATAGCATCTTCATCAATCGGAAATCTTTTGTGTTTGCTTTCTTCTTCCCAATCAGCTTTTGCTTTTTCTAATTCTTCCTGCAGCCTTTTTTCTGTATCACGCAAAGATGCTGCCTCTTCAAACCGCTGACTCTTTACAACTTTATTTTTTTCCTGCTTTATATCTTCTATCTTTTTTTCCAGTTCCAATACATCTTCAGGTACATTAATATTTTTTAAATGTACTCTTGCACCCACTTCATCCAACACATCAATTGCCTTATCGGGTAAAAGCCGGTCGGTCATATAGCGGTCGCTTAATTTTACGCATGCTTCAATAGCCGCTTCACTGTAGTTTACATTATGATAATCTTCGTATTTGCTTTTAATATTAGTTAATATAAGTATAGTTTCTTCCACACTTGGCTGCTCAACCATTACTTTTTGAAATCTGCGGTCTAAAGCTCCATCCTTTTCTATGTACATTCTATACTCATCTAAGGTAGAAGCGCCAATGCATTGCAGCTCACCACGGGCCAAAGCAGGTTTAAAAATATTTGAAGCATCTAATGAACCGCTTGCCCCGCCTGCACCAACAATAGTATGTATCTCATCTATGAATAAAATAACATCCCTGTTTTTTTCCAGTTCATTCATTATCGCTTTCATTCTTTCTTCAAACTGGCCACGATATTTTGTACCTGCTACTAACGCAGCAAGATCAAGTGATACAACTCTTTTATCAAACAAAACCCTGCTTACTTTACGTTGAATAATACGTAAGGCTAAACCTTCTACAATCGCTGTTTTACCAACACCGGGCTCGCCAATAAGAATAGGGTTATTTTTTTTACGACGGCTTAATATTTGGGAAACTCTTTCAATTTCTATTTCCCGGCCCACAATAGGATCCAGCGATCCGATTTCTGCCAAACGGGTAATATCTCTTCCAAAGTTATCAAGTACCGGGGTTTTTGATTTTGGTTGGGCAGTTGTTCCTTTGGTTGCCCGTTGCTGTGAATATGCCTTTTTTTCTTCGTCAAATTCTTCTCCTTCATCATCCTGAAATTCTGCCTTAGGATCAGTTTTTACATACCCTAATTCATTTTTAAACATATCATAATCCACATCAAACTGATTGAGGATCTGAGTGGCTATATTTTCTTTATTTTTCAAAATCGAAAGCATAAGATGTTCGCTTTCTACTAATGGGCTTTTATTAGCTTTCGCTTCTAAAACAGTAATTCTTATAACTTTTTCGGCCTGCTTGGTTAAAGGAAGAGAATTAATATTAGCTATATTTTTACCGGTTTTATCTTTTATAGCTAATTCAATTTCCTTCCTGAGTTCATAAAGGTCTACGTTTAATGATTTCAGTATTTTGATGGCAGTATTTTCGCCGTCTCTAATTAGTCCCAGGACAAGATGTTCTGTACCTATGAAGTCATTACCCAGTCTGAGCGCTTCTTCCCGGCTATAAGATATGATTTCTTTTACCTGAGCTGAAAAATTGTTGTCCATTTAAAAACAATTTAATTATCAATAACAATAATAACGAATAAATTCGAGTCTTAGTTCATTCAAATAATACACAAATGTTGAAAACAATAGCGTACGGTCACAAATGAAACGCGAAATAAATCAAATGTTGAAATATTAAACCGTATATTAATCAGGATTGTAAACAAGGAATATTATCTGTTACAATTTATAAGGATTTAACGTATTTTTTATTTTAATCTATTCGAAAAACGTAAACGATGAAAGTCAAAATTGATACCAAAGAAAAATTCCATGTTTTAGCGCTACAGGAACCTGTTTTTACTGCTAATATGACAGATGGATTTAGAAAAGAGTTGCTTTTGTTTCTGCAAAAAGATTTAAAAAATGTTGTCCTTAAAATGAAAGAGGTTACCGAAATAGACGAACTTGCTGCAGGCATGTTAGCCGCTGTACAACAAAAATTTTATGAGAATAACGCATCCTTTGTAATTTGTGAAATTAATCCCGCGGTTGAAGAACGTTTGGACAATTTGGAATTGCTTGAACTGATGAACGTAACACCCACTGAAAGTGAGGCCTGGGATATTGTTCAGCTGGAAGAAATAGAGAGAGAATTGCTGGGATAAGAAGAATGTGAGATGTGAAACATAAGACTTATAATTCATCACCGGGCACTGAAAAGCGCAAATCGAAAATGTCAAATCCTCTGTAAACATTATGCTCGCTGTAACTATTTTAGGAAATAATTCTGCTGTGCCTGCCTATGACCGCCACCCTACGGCACAGGTTGTGCAAACTCATGAAAATATTTTCCTGGTAGATTGCGGCGAAGGCACGCAGATGCAAATGGACAGGTATAAGATCCGCAGAAATAAAATCAATGACATTTTTATATCGCATCTGCATGGGGATCACTACTTTGGCCTGATAGGCCTGCTTACCAGCATGGGGCTGAGCGGCAGAATAAATGACCTGTACATATATGGGCCGGAACAATTAAAATCTGTTATTGACCTGCAATTAAATATTGCTAATGCCCAGCTGCCTTATGTGTTACATTTTCAGGCTTTAGGGGATGAAATTGTACTAAAAGATGGCGCCAAAGTAATGGTAGAATGTTTTAAAGTAAAACACAGGATAGAATGTTGGGGCTTTATATTCAGCGAAAAGAAAAAACCCAGAAAACTACTGCCCGATGAAATTAACCGGCATAAAATACCCATAACGTTTTATGAAAACCTGCAGCAAGGCGAGGATTTTGTGGATGGCAATAACCAGGTGATAAAAAATGAATTGGTTACCAGTGCTTTAGCGCCTGCAAAGAAATATGCCTACTGTGCAGATACGATATATTATGAGCCCTTGATTGAGAAGATAAAATATTGCGACCTCATTTACCACGAGGCGACCTACCTGGATGCTCTGCAAAAAAAAGCTTTTGAGCGTTTTCACTCCACTGCCAAAGAAGCGGCTTTAATTGCCAAAAAAGCCGAAGTAAAAAGATTACTCATCGGGCATTTTTCTTCAATGTATGAAACACTGGATGATTTTAAGGCAGAAGCCACCTCAGTTTTTGAGCAAAGCGAGTTAGCTATAGAGGGCTGCACCTACCTGGTATAGCTTTACACAAAGCA
>JBDSFG010000218.1:0-5329 GCA_039919615.1 Ginsengibacter sp.
TCTGTAGTCTGTTTTTCAATATCCCAATCAAGCTGTTTGCTAATGTCGCCGTATCCGCTGCTATAAATAATTATATCAACTCCGCCAAGTTTTTCAATCATGTTTCTCAGGTGTATAATGTTTTCTTTCCTTGTTACGTCGAAACATTCAGTTCTGATATTTTTTTTAAATTTATCCTGCAGGGAAATAAGCAGTTCATTTCTTCTTCCGCTTACTGCCACTATATAGCCTTTGCGTGCAAAAGCTTTAGCCAGTTCTCTTCCAATTCCGGAAGTAGCTCCAACAATTATTACTTTGCCCGGTAAACTTTTAACAGGCGATTTCGGATGCTGCATAATTTATTGGTTATAATTTCTTTCACCAAAAATCAGGCTTCCTATTCGTACCATATTACTTCCTTCTTCGATAGCTATTTTATAATCGGCACTCATGCCCATGGAGAGCATTGAAAATTGTGGGTATTTGGCAAACAAAGATTTTAAATATTTAAATTCACTTCTTACTTTTTGCTTATCATCGGTAAAGGAAGCGATGCCCATAAGACCGCAAACATTTACATTTTTAAATTTGAGTTGAGTGGTATTGATAAGGGAAAGGAGTTGTAAAAGTTCTTCTTCACTTAGTCCAAACTTTGTTTCCTCAGTGGCTATGTGAACCTGTAAAAGACAATTAATGATCCTGTCATTTTTTTCTCCCTGTTTATTAATTTCTTCTAAGAGCTTTAAGCTGTCTACTCCATGAATCAATTCAACAAATGGTGCAATATATTTAACCTTATTACTCTGAAGATGACCAATAAAATGCCAATGAATGTCTTTTGGTAATTCAGTGTATTTATCAGCTAATTCCTGTACGTAATTTTCTCCGAAATCTTTCTGCCCTAAATCATAGAGTTCTTTAATATCCTCTGTGGGTTTGGTTTTTGAAACGGCTACTAATTTTATATTCTCTCCTAATGCTAATTTTAAATCAAGGAAAATTTGTTTGTATACTGACATGTCAAAAACTAAATTAAGTTGGCTTGATCGCTAAAATATTTTGAATATCTTTCTTTAACTGTGGCAGGCTATCTGTTATTATGCTCCAAACTAACTCAAGGTCTAATCCAAAATATTCATGAGCTAAAAAATTTCTAAATGAAATAATTTTTTGCCAGGGCACATCAGCGTGTAATTCCTGCAAAGAAGAACTAATATTATTTGCAGCTTCACCAATTATTTCCAATTGTCGTTCTACTGAAAAACGATACATGAGATCTGTATAAAAATCCTCTTTTGTTTTATTTAAAGAAAAATTTTCTATGTGCTGAATGGCATCAATAATATGGCGCAGCCTTATCTTATCTGGTATTTTCCCTGTCATAGACCAACACTTTTTCATTGTCAATAATTGGCTTTATATAAGGAGAAAGTCCATTTGCACTTATAAGATCAACTTTATTGTTTAAAAGTCTGCTAAGCTCCTGCTGCATATCATAAAAAAGAAAATAATTTGCTCCATTTTCATAATCCAATTCTACCAATACGTCTATATCACTTGTCAGTGTATTTTCTTTACGCACAAAAGAACCAAACAGGTATGCCTTATGAATTGGCTTATCGCGGAAGTAATCTTTTAATATCTGTGCTATTTTCTCTTTCATACAATCAGAGTATAATATTATTTATTGCTTCCCAATTCTTTATCAAAAAAGTTTATTTCAATATACTTCTTCCAATCACAATCCGTTGCATTTCACTGGTTCCTTCATAGATCTCGGTGATTTTTGCATCTCTCATCAATCTTTCCACATGGTATTCTTTTACATATCCATACCCTCCATGTATTTGAACGGCTTGCGTTGTAACCCACATGGCAGTTTCACTGGCATACACTTTTGCCATTGCAGCGCTTGTGGTATAGTCAAGGTTATTATCTTTTTCCCATGCAGCATTAAGGCATAACAAACGGGCTGCTTCAATTCGTGTAACCATATCAGCAAGCTTGAATTGAATAATCTGGTGATGCATGATTTCTTTACCAAATGTGTTCCGCTGCTTTGTATACGCCAATGATCTTTCATAAGCGCCCGAGGCAATGCCTAAAGCCTGTGAAGCAATACCAATACGTCCTCCTGATAAAGTCTTCATTGCAAAAACAAACCCAAAGCCATCTTCGCCAATCCTGTTTTGTTTAGGCACTTTAACATCATTAAATAAAATGCTGTGCGTATCGCTTCCTCTTATTCCTAATTTATTTTCCTTAGCTCCAACAGATACCCCTGCCCAATTTTTTTCGACAATAAATACATTTATTCCCCTGCTTTTTTTTGCAACATCTGTTTGTGCCATTACCAGGTAAACAGACGCTGTATTTCCATTAGTGATCCAGTTCTTTGTGCCATTCAGCAAATAAAAATCGCCTTTATCTTCCGCAGTTGTTTGTTGAGAAGTGGCGTCGCTCCCAGCTTCCGGTTCACTGAGTAAAAAAGCGCCTATGTATAGTTCCCTGTCTTTTTTGCCTTGCGCAAGCGGTATTAAATATTTCTGTTTCTGTTCTTCACTACCATAAGTTTCAAGCCCCCAGCATACCAAACTATTATTTACACTCATGCAAACACTTGTGCTGGCATCTGCTTTACTTATTTCTTCTATTGCCAAAACATAACTTATAGTATCTAATCCAGCTCCACCATATTTTTGATCTACCATCATACCCATAAACCCGAGATCAGCAAGTTTCATAACCTGTTCATAAGGAAAGCGCTGCATTTCATCCCTTTCAATTACGCCGGGTAAACATTCATTTACCGCAAAGTCGTGTGCGGCCTGTTTTATCATTAACTGTTCTTCAGAAAGCTGGAATTCCATTGTGTAATTTTAGACTGGTACAAAAGTAAGGCAATGCTGTTAATGGAAACAGGTTAGGTTCTGCTTACCGGCAGCCGCCTGCTGTTTGCTGCACGCTATAAAAAATTACTTTTGCAACAATGGAAATTAATTGCACAGATAAAGAATTATTTCTTTTTAAGAAGATTGCCGGCGCAGCCCACGAATTGAATATGCCATGTTATTTAATAGGCGGTTTTGTAAGAGATAAAATTATAGGCAGAAACACAAAAGATGTGGATATAGTTTGCCTGGGCGATGGTATTGAACTAGCTCATAAGGTTGCTGCTTCATTTAAGCCTGTGCCGCCTGTAAACTATTTTAAAAACTTTGGCACTGCTCAAATAAAGATCACTTTACCAGGTGATGCTGATTTTTTTGATATAGAATTTGTCGGCGCCAGAAAGGAAAGCTATAGTTATGACAGCCGCAAACCGCTGGTACAGCAAGGGTCTTTGGAAGATGATCAAAATCGCCGCGACTTCACCATTAATGCTATGGCTATAAGTTTAAACAGAGAAAACTATGGTGAAATCATTGATCCGTTCGGCGGATCAACTGATATTGAAACACGTATAATTAAAACGCCCATGGCGCCGGAATTAACTTTTAGTGATGATCCGTTGAGAATGATGAGGGCTATCCGCTTTGCTGCACAATTACACTTTAAAATAGAGAATAAAACTTTTGAAGCCATAAAAAAAAATGCACAAAGAATAAGCATCGTAAGCATGGAAAGAATTTCAGATGAGATGAACAAAATCATTCTTACCAAAAAACCTTCTATTGGTTTTGATCTGTTATACCAAAGTGGGTTACTTAAAATTATTTTTCCTCAGATGGTGTCCCTGGCTGGGGCAGAATATATTGATGGCAAAGGGCATAAAGATAATTTTTACCATACCCTGCAGGTATTGGATAATATTTCAGAACACACAAATGATCTCTGGCTGCGCTGGGCCGCTATTTTGCATGATATTGGCAAACCTGCAACTAAAAAGTTTATAGAAGGCGAAGGATGGACATTTCACGGGCATGAAGTGGTTGGTGGAAGAATGGTACCTAAAGTATTTACTAAGCTAAAGCTGCCGCAAAATGATAAAATGAAATTTGTGAGAAAGATGGTTGAGCTTCATTTACGCCCGATAAGTTTAACAAAAGAGAACATAACAGATTCAGCTATCAGAAGGTTATTGTTTGATGCCGGCGATGATATTGATGCACTAATGACCTTATGCCGGGCAGATATTACTTCGAAAAATAAACAAAAGGTAAAGCGATACCTGGAAAATTTTGACATGGTAAGTAACAGGCTTGTTGAAGTAGAAGAGAATGATAAACTCCGTAACTGGCAACCGCCTATCACCGGTGAAATAATTATGCAAGCTTTTAATTTGCCTCCTTCCAAACCGGTAGGCGATCTTAAAAATGTTATCAGGGAAGCTATATTAGATGGTATTATCCCGAATGAATATAATGCTGCTTATGAATACATGTTGCAAAAAGCGGGGCAGATGGGGATAAAACTAGTAACCAGTTAAGTTACTAAAATACTTCTGTTTGTAAATTTATTTTTTATAAACGCTTATCCTTAATTTCGTATATGGCTATTTTAAAATTCAGAATATATTGGGAAGATGATGATGGAATATACAGGGATATTGTAATACGGCATAGTCAGAATTTTCTCGACTTGCACAAAAGCATTCTATCTTGTTTTGAATTTGATAGTAAACACAAAGCTACTTTTTACCGCAGTAATGATAAATGGCTCAGAGGGAAAGAAATTACCCTGGAGAAATATGATAAAAGCTACATAGCTGAACCATTGCTTATGGCTGAAACGCTTGTTGGATCTGAAATACGTGATACCAATCAAAAATTTATTTATGTATACGACTTTAATAAGAACTGGACTTTTATGGTGGAGCTTATTAATGTTATAAAAGAAGAAAGCGCTAAAATAAAATACCCAGGCTGTATACGCTCCGAGGGAATAGCTCCAAGTCAATATGGTACTAAAGGATTGATTAGCGAAAAGCTTGCCGAGATAGAAGAAAAATATGATCTGAATGCAGAATCTCTACTTACCGGCTTTGGAGAAGAGGGGGAGGAGGATGTAGCTGCAGAGGACGAGGAAGAAGAAAATGCAGAAGAAGAAACCGGTACTTCTGAAATATAAATTATTGCTGAGTTCTTTACAAACTCATGAGGAATAAATATTGCTTTGTAATTGTTGGCTCAACTGCTTCAGGCAAAACCCATTTTGCAATTCAATTAGCCAAACATTTCAATACTCAAATAATTTCTGCTGATAGTCGCCAGTGTTATAAAGAACTTAATATCGGTGTTGCAAAACCGCCACTTCACAGCCTCTCTGAAATAAAGCATTATTTTATTAGCACACATTCTATTCGCCAGCCAGTTAATGCTAAGCTGTTTGAAAGATACGCAGACGAAGC
>JBDSFG010000263.1:0-7273 GCA_039919615.1 Ginsengibacter sp.
TACAACACTTACCAACGGCAAACAGCGATGCAGCCAACATCATTTTAATAAACCGCCGTATGCCGAACGGCACGTACGGTGGTGTGAGAGGACAGGTAGCCAATTAATGGCTACCTTCCTACTCGATCACCCATGCCCGCGCCTTTTATAAAGGCAAATTATAAACTACAATTATGCTAAAAAGATTATTACTGACCTTTGTGTGTACCTCATTAATATTTTACATGCAAGCCCAGCAAAAGAAATTGTTCAATTACGATTGGGAGTTCGTTAAAGATATTGATACTGTTTTCTCCAACGATCTCGTTGTAAAAAACAGCCGGCTAAAATGGGAAAAGATTTCTTTACCCCATACGGCCAATATCGAACCGATTGAAAAAGTTGCCCAGCAGTGGCAGGGCATTTGTTTTTACCGGAAGTTCTTTTCTCTTCCTGTTTCTGAGAAAGGAAAACACGTAGCTATCCAGTTTGATGCTGCTATGCAGGAAGCCGATGTTTATCTAAACGGTAAACACATTTTTAACCATAAAGGAGGATACCTTCCTTTTTATATTGATGTGTCAGAACTGATAAAATTCGGAGCTCAAAATAATATTGTTGTAAAATTAGATAACCGCGACAACGAACTTATTCCTCCCGGCAAACCATTGAAAGATCTTGACTTCAATTATTACAGTGGTATTTACCGCAATGCATGGCTGATCACAAAAGATAAATTGCATATCTCAGATGCCGTAACTGCAAATAAAATTGCCGGAGGAGGAGTATTTCTCCATTATGAAAATATAACGCCGCAATCAGCAACACTGATAGTAAAAACAGAAGTAAACAATGATTTTATTACCCCTAAAAATGCTCAGATCCGCATAACGCTCACTGATAAATCAGGGAAGATAATAGCCCGGGCATTATCTGCAAAGCAATCTGTAAATGCAGATAACTCCGGCACATTTACCCAGGATATTGCTGTTACCAGACCCAAACTTTGGTCTCCTGAAAACCCTTATTTATATCAATTAACTGTTGAAGTTCTGCAGGATGGAAAAACAATTGATAAAGAAATTATTAGGACAGGCATAAAGACGGTACGGATTGAACGCAATGGCTTTTACTTAAATAATAAACTGGTAAACATCAGGGGAGCTAACCGTCACCAGGACTATCCTTATCTCGGCAATGCGCTTTCCGATAATGCGCAATACCGCGATGCCTGGAAAATAAAACAGGCCGGGTTCAATTTTGTTCGCTGTTCGCATTATCCTCAATCGCCTGCTTTTTTTGATGCCTGTGATGAATTAGGTATCATGGCGATGGATCCTATTCCGGGCTGGCAATTTGCGGGCAACGATAGTTTCAGGGTAAACAGTTACCAGGATATGAGAGATATGATACACCGTGACCGTAACCATGCATCTATCGTTTTATGGGAAACGTCACTTAATGAATCCGGCATGAAGAAAGATTATATGCAAAAGGCGCATGAAATTGTTCATGAAGAAATGTCTTACCCGGGTATTTATTCCGCTGGTTGGATCAATGAAGTATATGATGTATTTCTTCCGGCCCGCCAACATGGTAAAGCACCTGATTATTGGAAAAAATATGATAAAGAAATGCCTTTGCTGATAGCTGAATATGGAGATTGGGAATACTATGCACAGAATGCCGGGTTTAATCAAACAGCCTACCAGGACCTTAAAAAAGAAGAGAGATCATCAAGACAGTTGCGGGGTTCGGGTGAAAAACGTTTACTGCAGCAGGCCTTGAACTACCAGGAAGCACATAATGATAATTTGTATGGCAATGACTTAGGGGATGTGATCTGGCTGATTTTTGATTATAACAGGGGATACGCAGATGAGATAGAATCCTCAGGTATTATGGATATGGTGCGACTGCCCAAGTTTGCATTTTATTTTTATCAAAGCCAGGTTGACCCTGTGACAGGCAGTAATTCTCCTTTTAATAAACCGATGTTATTTATTGCTAATTACTGGCAAAGTGATTCAGATACAGCCGTAAGGATTTTTAGTAATTGTGACGAAGTAGAACTTTTCTTAAATAGTAAATCGCTTGGCAAACAAAAACCTGATAAAGACCGAAATTCAACCAATTTAAAACATCCTCCCTTTACTTTTCAGTTGAAAACGTTTACTGCGGGCACATTAACGGCTATTGGTTATATCAACAATAAAAAAATTGTTGGGCACACAAGGATAACGCCCGGTGCTGCGGCCAAAATCAATCTTCGTGTTGATTACAGCGGAAAGGATCTAAAAGCAGGGCAAAATGATATTGTATTTGTATACGCTGATATAACAGATAATAACGGGACTATTACCTACAATTCAAACGGAAAAATAGAATTTAAAGTAACAGGCGATGCTGAAATAATCGGCCAGAATCCGGGAACAGCAGAAGCAGGGACTGCAACTATACTTTTAAAAGCAGGAGCAAAAGCGGGTGAGATAAAAATATCGGCGCAGGCAGAAGGTCTTAAAAGTGGTACCATAAATATTCTTTCAAAATAATACAGCCAGAATTTAAAATTAATAACGTACCAAAACTTTAATTTTCCAAACTATTCAGTTTAATATTGAATGATTATAAAACCACTCTTATGCAAAAAAAAGTTATCAATACAGGCGCATGTTTAATTATCCTGTTAGTTATTATACAGGGATGTACACAAAAAAAGGAAAGAAGTAAAGAAGACTGGGTATCTCTCTTTAACGGTAAAGACCTTGCAGGCTGGGACATTAAAATAAAAGACCACCCTTTAAACGAAAATTACAAAAATACTTTTCGAATAGAAGACAGCATGATCCGGGTTTCTTACAGCGATTATGAAAAATTCGATAACCAGTTCGGACATCTTTATACACAAACACCCTATTCTTTTTATAAATTAAAACTTCAGTATCGTTTTCATGACGATCAAATGGCAGATGCACCTATCTGGGGAGATAGAAACAGTGGTGTGATGTTGCATTCACAATCTGCAAAAAGTATGGAGCTGCACCAGGATTTTCCTGTTTCGCTGGAGTTTCAATTTCTTTGTGGAAATGGAAAAGATACTGTTGAGACCGGCAGTGTTTGTACGCCGGGTACTTTTATTGATTATGAGGGAAAACCCTTTCTCGGCCATATTCAAAAGTCGAATAGTAAAACATTCTTAAAAAATGAATGGGTATCTGCAGAGGCTGAAGTGTACGGTGATTCTTTGATTCGCTACATCATTAATAGTGACACAGTATTAACTTACAATAAGCCGAGGATAGGTGAGGGCTTTGTTAGCAACACACATAGCTGGACCCATGCAAATATTATGGATAGCATTGCGTGGATCAATAAGGCAAATACACCATTAACGGAAGGGTATATCGCTTTACAGGCAGAAAGCCAGCCGGTGGATTTTAAAAAGATTGAACTTTTAAATCTTGTAGGATGCATGGATGCAAAAGCTAAAAATTATAAAGATTATTATATTAAACCGGATAGCAGCCAATGTAAATATTAGTTTAAAAAATATTATCTCATATGACCGTTCTATCCCAAATACTGGAACATAAAATAGTGGCCATTATCCGTGGCGCTAATCCCGATGATGTTTTAAAAATTGCTGAAGCGCTGCATGAAGGTGGAGTAAAGATTTTGGAAGTAACCCTCAACTCAGCTAATGCATTAGAAGTTATTGAGCAGCTATCTATAGCCATGAAAGATAAAATGCTGATAGGCGCCGGAACAGTGCTTGATGCAGCATCAGTGAGATCAGCAATTAATGCCGGAGCACAGTTTGTTATTTCTCCACATTTTAATATTGATGTTATCAAAACAACAAAAGAACTTGGAGCAGTGAGTATTCCCGGTGCATACACACCAACAGAAATTGTAAATGCTTTTAATAATGGAGGAGATATAATCAAAGTATTCCCTGCTTCATCAAACGTAAATTATATTAAAGAGGTGCGTGCACCTTTACCGCAAATTCCATTAATGCCTACCGGGGGAATAACATTGGAAAATATCGCAGCGTTTCAAAAAGCTGGTGCAGTTGCATTTGGCATAGGTACAGCGCTCGTAAACACGAAAGAAAAAATCACCGGAGCGTATTTTAAACAGTTAACAGAAACAGCCCGCAAATTTGTTCAGATCATTACCAGCTTTTAGTGAGTATAAGACCGGTTATCTTGTACGCAAAGGATCAAATATAACTGATATCGTTACGGTGATACAACAGTATTTTAAAACCAAAAAATTAACAGCACCCTTGCATTCAATATAATGGAAATAGTAAAAGAAAATATAAAGCCGGGTTTGATACGTTACAGGATACTCGCCCTGCTTTTTTTCAATGTTGTTATCAACTATATGGATCGCACAAACATTTCTGTTGCTGCAACGGCATTAACCGGCGAGTTTAATTTATCATCTATACAATTGGGCCTTATTTTTTCCGCTTTTGGATGGACTTATATGGCTTTGCAAATACCCGGTGGTTTATTAACAGACTATCTTGGCCCCAGACTATTATACGCAATTAGTTTAGCAGGATGGTCATTCGTTACCTTATTGCAGGGATTTGCAAATGGCTTTGCCCTGTTATTCGGGCTTCGTTTAGCCACCGGGGCCCTTGAGGCTCCTGCCTATCCTATCAATAACCGTGTGGTAACGGGATGGTTCCCAGATAATGAGAGAGCTTCAGCTATTGCGGTATATACCTCCGGGCAATATCTTGGGCTGGCAATGCTAACACCAGTAATGACGGCTATCCAATATTATCTAAACTGGAGAGGCTTGTTTATCATCACAGGCTCAGTGGGAATTGTTTGGGGATTAATATGGTATTTAGTTTATCGGGATCCATCCAAACATAAACAGGTTGGCAAAGCAGAGCTTGATCACATTGCGAAGGGAGGAGGAATAATAAATTATCAAACTGAAAAAGGTAACACTGCTAAATCCAAATTCACCTGGAAGAATCTTCGGGAGGTCTTTTCTCACCGTCGGTTATGGGGAATTTATTTGGGGCAGTTTGCTATCAATTCAACACTCTGGTTCTTTCTTACATGGTTCCCTATTTACCTGGTAAAGTATCGCGGATTAAGTTTTATTAAAACAGGTTTCCTTGCTTCTATTCCTTTCCTGGCAGCATTTGCAGGGATCTTAATATCAGGCTTTTTATCTGACTTTATGGTGAAGAAAAAAATATCTGCAAATATTGCAAGAAAGGCGCCAGTCATAGCAGGACTTCTTTTATCAGCGGCTATTGTTGGGGCTAATTACGTAAACAGCCCTGCCCTTATTATTTTATTTATGTCAATTGCCTTTTTCGGAAATGGTGTAGCTTCTATTACCTGGGTATTTGTTTCATTACTGGCGCCAAAACATTTGATTGGTGTAACCGGAGGCGCTTTTAATTTCATCGGTAACCTTGCTCCTGTTTGTGTTCCCTTTATCATCGGTTATCTTGTAAAAAATGGAAATTTTGAACCAGCGCTCATTTTTGTAAGCATGATGGCAGTGCTTGGAATATGTTGTTATTTGTTCCTGGTAGGAAAAATAGAAAGAGTAGTTATTAAAGGCACCGTGCAGGCTGAATAAAGAGTTTATTTATGCAAAAATTTATCAGTTGCGATTGGGGCACTTCTGTTTTACGAATGAGGCTTATTCATACAGATAATTTGTCTGTATTAGCAGAAGTAGTAAGCCCGCAAGGAATTTCTGCAACATTTAATTTATGGAAACAAAGTGAAAAGCTGGAGGGTGAAAGATTATCTTTCTACCAATCTATCTTAACGGAACAAATTAAAAAACTTGAAGAGCAGACTGTTATACCATTGCAAAATGTGCCACTGATTATTTCAGGAATGGCATCTTCCAATATTGGCATGATGGAGCTGGCTTATAAAGAAATTCCTTTTAATGTTACAGGAAATGATCTCAATGTAAAATGGATTGAAGAAACAAATGAGCTTAAACATAAGACTCTTTTGATCTCCGGAGTAAAAACAGCAAATGATGTTATGCGTGGCGAGGAAGCACAATTAGCAGGATGTGGGAATGATAATAATAATAGTGAATATCAGCTTTTTATTTTCCCCGGTACACATTCAAAACATGTTAGTGTAAAGGAGGGGAAGGCTGTGGATTTTAAAACTTATATGACCGGAGAATTTTTTGAATTGCTCTGCAAAAAAAGTACGCTATCTGGTGGTGTTGAAGACAATGAAGATTTATTTGACAAAGATAATTTTAAGAATTTTGAAAAGGGCGTTAAAGACAGCATTTCTGAAAATATATTACATAGTTCTTTTTTAGTAAGAACAAATTATCTTTTAAATAAGCTTACCAAAAAAGAAAATTATTATTACCTAAGTGGCTTGCTCATTGGCACAGAGCTTAAAGAATTAAAAAATATCAGTGTGCCTTTGGTGTTAGTTAGTAATAAACAACTAAAAGAAATTTACTTGGCGGCTCTTCGCATATTTGGTTTAGAAGAAACAAAAGTTTTAAATGCAGATGAGGTATTGATAGCAGGACATTATAGAATTTATAATCAAAACAAATTTTAATAGTTTCTACAAGGTGTTCACGATAATATGTATCGTTGTAAAATCACAAAGCGATTGATTTCCAACGGAAGTTTTACCGCCAATATAAATCAGGCGATAATTATTATTAGTATCCAGTCTCAGTTAAATTATTAAGTCACCCAAAATACATTGAATGATGAAAGTAGCAATTGTAACTGGCGCCTCCGGTAACATGGGGCAGGCTGTAGTAAAGAAATTCATAAAGGAGGGTTATTATGTAATAGGTACCGTAGTTCCAAACGATCCGACGGCAATGGATTTTCCCGGTGACAAATTTGAAAAAGTTATCGTTGACCTTATGAATGAAGATGATTCCCGAAAATTTGTTGACACAATTGTGGAGAAGCACGGCAGTGTTGATGCAGCAGTTTTAACCGTTGGAGGTTTTGTTATGGGAAAAATTGCAGAAACAAAGACAGCAGATATTTTAAAACAGTATAAATTAAATTTTGAAACTGCCTATAATGTGGCACAGCCGGTATTTATTCAAATGATGAAGCAAAACAGCGGGAGAATTTTTATGATCGGCTCAAAGCCAGGCCTCGATACAAGAAATAGCCAGGGAATGGTGGCTTATGGCCTTGCAAAATCACTCATATTCCGTTTGGCTGAATTAATGAACGATGAGGCAAAGGGAAAAAATGTGGTAACAAGTGTTGTAGTGCCCAGCACCATTG